>DAOUES010000371.1:0-2594 GCA_034430335.1 Anaerolineae bacterium
GCACGCTCGAATTCGACCTGGAAAGCGGCGGGCGCGGATCGCGCAGCCTGCACGCCGAAGCACTGCTGCGCCGGATCACCGGTGCCGAGGCTGCGTTCGTCGTCAACAACAACGCTGCCGCCGTCCTGCTGGCGCTCACTGCGCTGGCCGGGCCAAACGCCGATCATCCTGACAGGCGGGGCGTAATCGTTTCACGTGGGCAGCTTGTCGAGATCGGCGGTGGCTTCCGAATGCCGGACGTGATGGCCCAGAGCGGCGCGCGGCTGGCCGAGGTCGGAACGACGAACCGCACCCATCTGCGTGATTACGAAAATGCCATCACCGACGATACCGCACTGATCATGCGGGTGCATCATTCGAATTACGCAATCATCGGTTTCGTCACCGAGCCGACCATCGCCGAACTGGTCGAAGTGGCGCAAGCAAATGATCTGCCGGTGATCGACGACATCGGCAGCGGGGCGCTGCTCGATACGTCAGCCTACGGCCTCGCACCGGAGCCAACCGTCCAGGCGAGTCTCGATGCCAGGGTGGACGTGGTACTGTTCAGCGGCGATAAACTGCTGGGCGGGCCACAGGCAGGGATTCTCGTCGGTAAAGCGGGTGTGATCGAGCGGCTGAAGCATCACCCGCTGGCGCGGGCTGTTCGCCCGGAAAAACTCTGCCTCGCGGCGCTGACCGCCACCCTGGTCCATTATCTCAAAGGCGAGGCGGTCGAGAAGATACCGGTCTGGCAGATGATCGGCACGTCGCTCGATGAACTGGACGACCGCGCACAACGTTGGGCCAATCAACTTCGACAGGCTGACGTCGACTGCTCGGTGATCGACGGGAAGAGTGTGGTCGGCGGGGGAAGTCTGCCCGGTGAAACACTGCCGACAAAGCTCGTAGCCGTTCATGTAATGTCGCCGGATGAATCGGCGCAGCGATTGCGGCAAGGCGATCCCCCGGTGATCGTGCGCCGGGAGGACAACCACCTGCTGATCGATCCGCGAACGGTGCTTGCCCGCGACGAGGAAGACCTGCTACGCGCCGTCAGCCAGCTTATAGAACGTTAAGTTCACAGAATACCGAGGTAGCCTACCCTATCTATGGGTTTAGAAAGCTAAAAAAGGTTCAGGCCATAAAGAAACATAGCGTATGAGCCAGAATGCAAGTAGCAATCCGAACGACGTGACCGGCCAGGCTGCGACCGCGAGGTCGCTGGACATTGAAGGCTGTCACCAGAGTACTAAAGACGGTCTCAACACGGTGCCTGACATTACCCAAAGCGCGGCGAACTTCATCAGGCCACTGCTGGGCTTGATTGTCACGACGCAAAGGCAGCAGCCGGATTTGTCGCTTTTCCCAAAGGCGGTTTTCCAACTCCTGATCGTTGTAGGCTTTGTCGCCGACCAGCACCCGGTCTCGACAATCAAGCACCAGCGCATCCAGAACGTTCAGATCATGAATGGCGGCAGGAGCCAGAAGCCATTCATCAATCATCTGCTCAGGGGTCACAGTGGCATGAAGGCGCAGGCCAAAGAACTTGCTCTTCTTGCTGGTCACGACCCCGAAGTAGTCGCTTCCGACCACACTCCGACAGCGCTTCCCGCGTGTGTAGGTCATCAAGGTAATCGGCGCACTATCCACCAACCGAACCGGCTCACCTGGCTCGATTTTCTGATCACGCAAATCACGGCGAATGGCTTCAATCACCGCGACCAACTGCCGCCGACGCTCATTAAACCGATCCAGATCAATCAAGTTGGGAAACATATCCGACAAGTACTGACACACAAAGGCATACCCGATTTCCTCATGGCCCTGAAAGAATACTTCAATGATCAGGCCAATGGTGATCACTTCGCTGTCCGTCAGTTTGGGGAGTGGCCCCCTGCTTCTCAGGGGTTGCCCTTGTCTGGCAATATAGCGTTGGTAGGCATCATCTATCAACACATACCAGATCGTAATGCTGTCTTCCCAACTCTGTTCTGTGATATAGTTTGTCAGGCCGTTCATGGTTCGCATCCTTTCTGTTTGGTCACTTGAAGGATGCTTCCTGAGCGGCCTATTTGTCAATGTTCAAACCCATAGATAGGGTATCATAGGAGTTTTGACAACGATTAATCGCGTGAAGGCTTTTGGGTGGGGACAAGCCCCACCCCTACCGCTGTTGGGCTGATTGCTACGTCTCGACGGATCGACTATCTGTGTTAGCCTACCGCCGATAGGCGGGGGTGTAGAAAGGCCGCTTGACGATCTTTGCGCGTTTGGGCTTGTCGCGGATGATCACCTCGACTTCTTTACCGACTTCGTATGTGTCACGTGGGATGAGGGCCATCGCCGCGTAGATGTCGACGGTGGGGGCAAACATCCCGGTCGTGACGAAGCCCGTTTGCCCATCGACGTGGACTTCGTAGCCCTCGCGCGGGACACCCCGGTCGATCATCTCCAGGCAGGCCAACCGGCGCGGCGGGCCTTCGAGACGCTGCTTGAGCAGCGCATCCCGACCAATGAAATCACCCTTATCAGTCTTGACGGCGAAGCCCAGCCCGGCTTCGAGGGGGGAGATCGTCTCGCTGAGTTCGTGGCCGTAGAGCGGCATACAGGGT
>DAOUES010000372.1:0-4098 GCA_034430335.1 Anaerolineae bacterium
ATGCACATTAGCCTGTTTTTTGCCCTCACCCTAAATCCCTCTCCCTCATGGAGAGGGACTTGATCCTGCTTGCTCACCCTTCTCCATGAGGGAGAAGGGCCGGGGATGAGGGCCTTTCGGCGGCTGTCTGGTGCCGAACTCGCCAATTAGAGTTCATATCACGCTATAGAAACAAGTTATGCGACACTCTCTTCCCTATATGAGCCGGGGTCAAGGAGACTGTACACGTTCTTTTCCAGTGCTACCACGCATCGAAATAGGCATAGATGTTATCCGGGTTGGCCCCTGGGCCGAACTCGCACTGGGCGATCAGGCCGCCGGAGTGGAACAGGGATTCGCGCATCCGCTGGACGTAAGCGGGCACGTCGGCGGGATCGGCATCGGGCAGAATGTGAAGGCGATCCAGTTCGCCCCAGAAGGTGATCTGACCCTTGAACGGGGCGAGATTGTCCAACCCCATCGTGAAGACCTGGCTGTTGAGCGCATCCAGGCCCAGGTCGATCAGGTCGGGGAGGATGGCGAGGATATTGCCGTCGGAGTGCATGAAGGCGAACTTGCCGTGCCGGTGGGCCACATCGACATAGTCCTCGTAGAGCGGCCTGAACAGGCTCCGCCATAGCGCCGGGCTGACCAGCATCCCGCGCTCCGATCCCCAGTCGTCCATGAACCAGATCGCGTCGACGGCGGTCGCGGCCCAGGCTTCGAGCAGATCGACATAGAAGCGGTGGATACCGGCAAGCAGGGCGAGCATCTCCGGGGGCGGCGCGGCGAGATCGGCCAGCAGGTCGAGCGATCCGCGCAGGGCTTGCAATCGCTCGAACGGGCGAGGCAAAGCGCCGGGCGTCAGACCGGCAATGACAAAGCGGTCGGTGGAACGGCAGAACGCATCGACCTGATCGACATCGACCGAGAGATATTCATCAGGGATTTTCACCATACCGCCCGACGACCAACCGGGGAGCAGCGGGGAGCGGACATCCCCCATCAGGCCGGGTTCGATATTGACGAAGGTGCTGCCCCACTCGTCGACGAAGGTGCCGGGCCGGTAGGCCGCGCCGCCGCCAGCGTAGGCATCGAGAACGGCGGTGGGAACGGATCGGTAGAACGGGGGGCAGAAAACAAGGTCGTCAGGGAAAGCGGCTTGAAGGCGCGAGACTTCCGCCGGGTGGTTGATCCGCGCCCAGGGGGTGAGCCACAACTGGCGCGGCACGCGCGCGGGCGAGGAAAAGGTCAGGGTATCGATCACCAGGTTCCTGGGTGAGATCACGGGGGAATCCTTCCGACAATATAAAAAAGTGTAAAAAATAACTTCGATCAGCCTCACACGGCAGCATGGTTCCCTGCCCTCACCCCTAAATCCCCTCTCCCTCATGGAGAGGGGACTTAAAACCCTGAGCGCGAAGAACCGGGTTTGAGGGATTAAAACAGGCTGTCTACGTTCTTCTGCAATGCTACCCCTCACATAGATCGTCGAGAAATTGTATAATGGATACGCCAGCAATAAAATCCCGAAGAGTTCTTCCCGGGGCTGAAGCCGCCGAAATCCGGCGCTAAAGACGCCGGGCTAAGGGGGATCAATGGCAGCAGCGGCGAGACGGGTTCTTTAAAAGGTGTTTCACCAGAAACATTGTTGGAAATTCAGGTTAACAGGGCATCAGCGATGAAAACCAGAGAGGGCATCAACCTGTACAGAGCGATTCTCGTTTTTGCTGCGGCCTGCCTCCTGTTCGCCCCAACTTCACAGATACCGGATGGACCGCCCTCCAATTTTATCAACCCCGGATCGATTATCTGGGCCTGCATGATCATCGCACTGTCTCAACTGCTGATCATCGCGCTGCTGTTCCTCAACAGCGCACAGCGGGGGAGCATCCAAAAGGAACTGTCCGCCAGCGTCGAACGCTACTGGGAGCTGTTCGATCACTCGCCGGAGGCAATCGGCCTGCTCTCGCTGGACGGCGTATTCCAAGATTGCAACCGGGCAATGGAAGACCTGATCCGGCTGCCGAAGGCCGAGATCGCCGGGCGGCATTTCACCGACCTGGACATCCTGCCGAGCGACGCCGGGTTCCGGTTCATGCGCTTATACAAACGGCTGGAAAACGCGGAAGGCATCAATCACCTGGAAATGTACATCATCGATCACGAGGGCCAGGTGCGGTGGATCGAAGTGTTTGCCAGCCTGCTCAAGAAGAAAAACGTACCGCAGGCGGTGCAGGTGATCATCCGCGACATCACCGAGCGGAAATGGGCCGAACACGCATCGAGCGAGGAGAAAGCCCTCGCCGAGGCGCTGCGCGACACGGCAGCGATGCTGAACAGCACTCTCGACCTGGACAAAGTCCTGAGCCGGGTGCTGGCGAACGTGTGGCGGGTGGTGTATCACGATGCGGCCAATATCATGCTGGTCGAGGACGGCATCGCCAGGGTGGTGGGACACCAGGGTTATATAGAACGCAGGATTGAAGCGGACGTAATGGCGGTTCGATACGAGGTCGCAAAAACCAACAACCTAAAGCACATGACGCAGACCAAAGACTGTCTCTTGATCAGCAATGTGCGGGAATACCCCGGCTGGATTCGAACCCCACATACCGAGTGGATAGGATCGAATCTGGGGGTGCCGATCATCAGCACGACGGGGGAAGTGATCGGGTTCATCAACCTGGACAGCGAGTCGGAAGGCTTCTTCACCCCCGAACACGCCGAACGGCTCCAGGGATTCGCGACCCAGGCCGCGGTCGCGATCCGCAATGCACAGCTTTACGAGGCGGAGCAAAACCGGCGGCGGATCGCGGAAACGCTCCAACAGGCGACCGCCGTGCTGAATACGTCATTGGAACTGGAAGAGGTCCTGAACCTGATCCTGGAACAACTGAGCAGCGTGATCGACTACGACAGCGCGGCGATACAGCGCCTCGATACAGGCAGCAACACGCTGGTGATCAACGCCTGCCAGTATTTCGATCACCCGGAAAGGGTGATCGGGCTGAGGTTCCCAATCGAGCCGAAGTTCCCAAATATGCGCGTGGTCAGGGAAAGAAAGCCGCTTGCCATCGCCGACGTGACGGTCGATTACCCGCATTTCCAGAGCGAAGCCAACTCATTCGAATCGGGCCATATCCGCTCGTGGCTGGGGGTTCCACTGACCGCCAGGGACAAGACGATCGGGATCATCACGCTCGACCGGACCACCGTCCACCCGTTCACGGAAGAGGACATCGGGATCGTGACGGCCTTCGCGAACCAGGCGGCGGTCGCCATCGAAAACGCGGAGTTATACGACAGCCTGGAGGGTCAGAACGTGCTGCTGGAGGAGCGGGTCAGGGAGCGGACGGCCCAGTTGGAGGAAGCCAACCGGCACCTGCGGATGCTCAGTGAGTTGAAGGACGAATTCGTCTCCAACGTCTCGCACGAACTGCGCACGCCGATTGCGAACATCAAGCTCTACCATCACCTATTGGGTTCGAAGCCGGAGAGCAGCGAAAAATACCTCGCCACCTTGCAGCGCGAGACGAACCGGCTGGAAAAGATCGTCGAAGACATCCTCCACATTTCACGCATCGACCAGGGAGAACTCAGCCTGGACTTAAAGGCGGTGGATTTGAACGCAATGGCCGAATCATACGTCACCGACCGGCAGACGCTGGCCGAAAATCGCCGCCTGACGCTCAACCTGGAAACCAACCGGAAGGCCCGCCCGGTGCTGGCCGACCAGGGGATGCTGGGGCAGGTGTTCAGCATCATCCTGACGAACGCGATCAACTACACGCCGGAAGAAGGGCAGATCAATGTACGGGTGATCGAGGCCATACGCGGCGGCCAGCAGTGGGCGGGGTTCAGCATCAGCGACAGCGGGCCGGGCATCCCGGACGACGAGCGGGAGCGGTTGTTCGAACGGTTCTTCAGGGGGCTGTACGCACGGGATTCGGGCGTGCCGGGAACCGGGCTGGGGCTGTCCATCGCCAAAGAGATCGTCGACCGGCACAACGGGCAGATCGAGGTAACGAACCAGGGGATCAACGGGGCGGGGGTCACCTTTATGGTGTGGGTGCCCGTCTGCGAGGCGGAACCGCTCTCCCCGGCGTGAAGACGCCG
>DAOUES010000373.1:0-3430 GCA_034430335.1 Anaerolineae bacterium
CCCAGCAGGGCGTACATCCGCGCTTCCTGCGCGTACCACACCTGGAACGGGTTCGCGGCGATCAGCAGCCCGGCGATCAGCCCTGCCCGGTAGTCGAATAATTTTTTACCGATTGATATCACCAGCGCGGCGGCGACCAGGCTCATGAGCGTGGAGAAATAGCGCAGCGCGAGTTCGCTCCGCCCGGCCAGTTCCGCCCAGCCCTTGAGCAGCAAGTAGTAACCCGGCGGGTGGATGTCGTGGGCGGCGTTCTCGACGATCTGCGCGGCGGGGAGCGTCGTTTCCCCCGCCGATACACCCTCGTCGTACCACAGCGATTGGTAGTCGATGCGGTGAATCCGCAGCCCGGCGGCGAGGATCAAAATGATGGCGGCGAGGATGAGCCATAGAACCGGGGTATCAGGGGACGCTTTCACCCGCTCCCAGCAGCCGTGAAGCGGCTGCCCCCTCCCCCTCGAAGGGGGAGGGGATGATACCTTTTGTTCCTTGTGGGGATGCTCGGCGCTAAAAGGCTTGCCCGGAGTTGGAGGCAGGGCAGATGCTCTCGATTTTGAGCGTGAAGGGGCAACCCCCTCTGGGCCTACGGCCCATCTCCCCCAGACTTGGGGGCGATCAAGATTAGCTGAGAGATGATTTGTCATCGGGGAAGTGTTTCCTCGTCGGGTTCAGAAGATTCGCTGTCAGCCCCTTCGCGGAGATACCGCCGCCGGGAGACGTACCACGCGCCGGTCAGCAGCAGCGATCCGCCGACCAGCGCCCCCGGCGTGACACGCGGATCGTCGCGGACGATGAAATGCGTGATCACCACTTCGCCGATTGGCTCGATGATCGCCGTGTGCAGGCCGCTTTTGCCGCGCCAGGCGGTTTCCTCGCAGCAGCCGGTGATCGCTCGTTTTGGCCCGCCGTCCACGCTGACCACCAGCCCGTAATCGGGCGTTTCGTGTGCGCCAAACACAATGCTCAATGATGTGCCGCTGAAAGTGAAGGCCAGCGGCCCGGCCCGCTTCGAGGCGGCCCGCGCCCGGTCGAGATCGTGGAGCCAGGGCGACCAGCCCCTATCGTAAGCTACCGCCCAGTGATCGGCCCAATGGTTGCCGGGGTACATCACCGGGGGCTGGCCGATACACGCTTTCATCGAATAGTAGATCGGCATCAGGTTGAAATCGGGGTCGGCCACCTGGAAATAGGCTTCCGGGCGCTGCCCGTCGAGCCACTCGTAATCGGCGCGTTTGAAGTACCACAGGTTGATCACCCCCACCCAGGGCCATTCTTCCTGGGCGCGCCGGTAGGCGATTGGCGCGTAGCGCGCCTGCTGGTCGAGCGTCACCCGCCCGTAGCGGGCATCGGCCACGTCCTCCGGCACGACGTTCCAGTTCATCTCGCTGATCCAGATCGGCTTGTGGGCGTCGCCGTTCCTGACCATGATGTCGCGGATGAACTGGTTGCGCCCAAAGTTGACGACGATGGGCCGCATCCGGCGGTCGGTGGGGCCTGACCACAGCCCATAGCCCTGCATTGCCAGAATGTCGAAGCAGTCCCCGGCCCCGGCGTCGTACATCCGCTGGAGGAAAATGTAGTCGTTGAAGTCCCGCCCATCAAGCGCCGACGTGGGAGCCAGCGCCCCGCTGATCACCACGATCTCCGGGTCGACGGCTTTGAGCGCGTCATAGGTCCGGCACAGCAGGTCGGTGTAGGCTTCCGGGTTGACGATCTGCTCGCCCCATTCGGGGTAGATGTTCGGCTCGTTCCACACCTGGTAGTAGTGAATACGTCCCCGGTAGCGCGCGGCGACCGCCGCCGCGTAGTTGGCGAAGTCGTCGAAATCGTCGGGCGGGGCAAACGCCCCGATCTCGTCCCCGGCGGCGCGGCTCCAGGCGGGCGGGTTGCTCAACCGGGCGATGATCTCGATATCGTATGCCTCGGCCAGGTCGACGATCTGGTCGTACTTGGCCCAGGCGTCGATGCCTTCGGGATCGTTGCGCCGGTCGACGAAATCGCCGCGCCCGTGAATCTCGATATCCTCCCAGGGGAATTCCTCGCGAATCCAGCGGAAGCCCGCCTCGGAGATTAGCTGCATCTGCTTTTCGCGTTTTTCCGGTTCGACTTCGCTGTTCAGAAAGGTGTTGATCCCATACGGGTTCAGCCCGGTGTAGTCGACGGCGGCGTAGGGTTGGAGTTCAAGGGGTGGGTGGGTGATGTTCAACGCCATCTGTGCCAGCCCGCGCACCTGTGCAAAAAAATCCTCTTCGCCGGTCTGGTCGAAAGCCCATCCGGCGACGCGGTCACGAAACACGAAGCACGCAGCGACAACCAGCGCGGCGGCGATGGCGATCAGGCGGATCAGTCTCTTTTTTTGCAGCATGCGTTCATTATAGCGTGTTCTGGCCCGTTGGCTGAACTGTTTTTGCCGGGAATGCCATCCCGGAGTATACTCAAAGGGTCGGAGTAACCCTCCGGCATCAACACTGAAAGCGGTGATTCCAGACGCTCCCAACACATTGGGAGCTTCGATCCGCACCCCTACATCTCCGATAGTCTCTTCGTTTCGCCGCTTCATGTTGAGGGTCTCCTGGAGCGGTTCAACTTTTTTGCTGATGGCGTATAAGTGACCGCCGCGATAGCTGGCCCGAACAACGTACAGGCCGGGGATCAGGTAGGCTGCCGAAGCGGCAAGATGGACGGTCAATGAAGAAAAGAAAATCTGATTACGTAAAAGGCGACGGCATTTTTCATCCGAACTATGGCGCGGGCATTGTCGTCAGTGTTCAGGATCAGCAGATCGCGGGCATCGAACGCCGCTACTACTCCATTGAACTGGTCAACGATCACGGCACCCTGATGATCCCTGTCGATCAGGCTGATGAATCCGGGCTGCGGCTTGCCATTCGCGATCCGAAAGTGATCGCCAAAGTGCTGGCCGGTGATCCCCAACCCCTTGACGACGACCACCGGAAGCGCCAGGCTGCACTGACCAACAAAATCCGCAGCGGGGAACCGACCCAGGTGACCGAGGTGCTGCGTGACCTGGCCTGGCGCGGCCACGATGGTTCGCTGACCGAGCGCGATCAAAAGCTCAAAGCCGAGGCAGTAAATCTCCTGGCCGGGGAGCTGGCGCTGCGCCCTGAGTTTGATATCGATACGGCTTCGGCGCGGCTTACGGCAATGGTCAGCGAGGCAGTGGCGGCCCACAGTTAATCGCTAAATTCAGAGAAGCCTGAGAGTGTCGCATAACTTGTTTCTATAGCGTGATATGAACTCTAATTGGCGTGTTCGGCACCAGACAGCCGCCGAAACGCCCTCATCCCCGGCCCTTCTCCCTCATGGAGAAGGGTGAGCAAGCAGGATCAAGTCCCTCTCCATGAGGGAGAGGGATTTAGGGTGAGGGCAAAAAACAGGCTAATGTGCATCTATTTTCACTGCTTGAACCCCT
>DAOUES010000374.1:0-4404 GCA_034430335.1 Anaerolineae bacterium
GCCGATCTACAGTCCGGTGGGGTGGAAGAAACCGGCTCTATTGATACGGTACCAGCCCTGAGGATTATGTCGCCGGATGCGTTGACGGTCTATCGCCTCGATCCCGGCTTGCCGCCGGAAGCGCAGGCGATACCTGTCGCCGCTGCCGGGTCAACCGGACTCCATGACGTGACGATTTACATTGATGACGAAGCGCTGACCACCATCGCCGCTCCGCCATTCGAAACCTGGTGGCCGCTTGAGGCGGGGCAGCACTCGGTTCGCGCAGACGGACTGACGTCAGAGGGAAAGCCTGTTTCGAGTGACGTGGCCTGGTTTTCGGTCAACGAGCCGTGATCGCGTCAGCCCGGTGCTATTTGACGGAACAGGGCGGGTCAATTACCTGACTGCTTCACAGCCTCGACGACGGTCTCGATCTGCGAGACGGACAATTCAGGGTACATCGGCAGGCTCAAAATGGATTTAGCCGCCGCTTCTGCGTGAGGGAAGTCTCCTTCTTTGTAGCCAAGATCGGTATAGGCCGGTTGCAGGTGCAGCGGGATCGGATAGTGGATGCCAACCCCAATTCCCATCTCGCGCAGGCGTTCGAAAAGACGGTCGCGCTGTTCGACACGTATCACGTACAGGTGCCAGGAGGGATCGGCCCAGTCCGGAACGGTGGGCGTTTCAACGCCATCGCCGAGGAGTTCCGTATACATCGCCGCGATCTTCGTCCGCTTCTCGTTCCATGTGTCGAGATGCTTCAACTTGACATTCAACACCGCGCCTTGAATGCCGTCCATCCGGTTGTTGAATCCCACCCTGTCGTGCTCGTATTTTGCTGCGCGCCCATGATTCCGTAACAGCCGGATTTCCTGTGCGATCTGAGGATCATTGGTGGTGACCGCTCCTGCATCGCCATATGCACCGAGGTTTTTCCCCGGATAAAAGCTGAAACAGGCTGCATCGCCCAGCGTTCCGACCCGGCGGCCTTTGTACGCTGCTCCGTGAGCCTGTGCCGCATCTTCGATTACCCGCAGATTGTGTCTCCGGGCGATTTCCAGCAGCGGGTCCATGTCGGCAGGCTGTCCGTATAGATGCACCGGCAGCAGGGCTTTTGTCTTTGACGTTACCGCATCTTCGACCAGCGCCGGGTCGATGTTGTATGTCACCGGGTCGATGTCGACGAAAACGGGAACAGCGCCGCACATCGTGATCGCCTCTGCCGTTGCAATGAATGTGTGCGGCGTGGTGATGACCTCGTCGCCTGGGGCCACACCCACCGCCCGCAGCGCCAGGCACAGCGCATCCGTCCCCGAATTCAAGCCGATGGCGAACGCCGCCTGACAGTAACCGGCAAATGCCGCTTCGAATTCGCCAACCGCATGTCCCAGGATGAAATCGGTGGTATCGATCACCTGCTGGATAGCAGCGTCGATTTCAGGTTTTATCGTCCGGTACTGAGCCTGGAGGTCAACCAATGGAATCTGAGTCAAGCCTGTACTCCTCGATATCATCCATCATTTTCAATATACGCGAGGGATTCCCGGCAACAACCGCGCGCGGCGGTACGTCTTTCACTACGACTGCCCCTGCCCCGATCAGCGCCTCTTCACCGATGACCACCCCCGGCAGCAGCACCGCCCCCGCACCGATCTTCGCGCCGCGATGAATGACCGGGCCTTGCAGCCGCTCCTTCACCCCCCCGGATCGGGGATAGCGGGCATTGGTAAAGACCACGCACGGCCCGATCCAGCAGTCTTCTTTCAGAATCGAGTATTCCGGGATGAAGCAGTTCGAGTGAATACGTACGTTGTCTTCTATGGTCACATGATGCTCGATAATGCTGTGGCTGCCGATACTGACATCGTTCCCGATGGTGTTCGACTCGCGGATCAGGACGCCGTGCCCGGTTCGAAAGTTTTCCCCGATCCGGTTACCGGCATAGATCACCGAATGCGAACGCAGAATCGCATTGGCCCCGATTGACGTCTTTAGCTCACCGGGGGCATGGCCCTGCGGTGGATTTCCAAGTATCACGAAGTCGCCGATCTCAACGGCTGTTCCCAGTTCAACACCCGGATAAACACGAAAAGTATCGTCCATAATCAAATTCTGGCCTCATTGTTCAGCGAAACGGGCTGCCCGGATCGTGCAGATTCATATATCGCCAGCACGATTGCCAATGACCGGACTGCCTCGGAGCCGTTAGTTTGAGGGGCACGGTTGTTTCGAACCGCGTCGATCATATCGGCGATGACCTCCCGGTGGCTGGACCCATAGACGCTCGGCGGGTCAAGCTGCTCCTGCGTCAGGATTTCGCGCTCGTGTTCTAACCGGCCCTCGATCTTCCAGATCACCCGGCGATTGAGCGCCGTGCCGCCTACCTTGACCGAGCCATGCTCGCCAAAGATCGCTATCGACCCTTCAAGATTTTGCGGGTAGGTCACGGTCGATCCTTCGATGGTACCCAATGCCCCGTTCCTGAATTTCAGCACCGCGACTCCCGTGTCTTCGGCTTCCATCCGGTGGGCCAGCGTCGCCGTATAAGCGAATACGCTTTCCACATCGCCTATCAACCACTGCAAGGCATCGATGTGATGGATGGATTGATTCATCAGCGCGCCGCCGTCCATCGCCAGCGTGCCGTGCCAGCCATCTTCGTAATACTCCTGCGGGCGGAACCAGCGAACGGTGGCATTGCCCAGCAGCAGTTTGCCTAACAGCCCGGCCCGCACAACTTCATATGTTTTTTGCATCGGCGGATTATAGCGATTTTGCAGCACCACACCGAGCCGTACACCGGCATCGTCTGCGGCCTTGATCAGCGCGTTTGCATCTTCCAGTGAGAGCGCAATGGGTTTTTCGACCAGCACATGCTTGCCTGCCTGCGCTGCCTTGATCCCCATCTCGGCGTGCAGACCGCTGGGCGTGCAGATAGTGATTACATCGAGATCGTCGCGTTCGAGCATTTTTTCGTAATCGTAATAAGCATCTGCTCCGTACTCATGGAAGAAATGATCCGCCCGTGTTTTTACGATATCCGCCACAGCAGACAATTCAGCCCCCGGTAAATCCCCCAGGAATTTGGCATGTCGGGGCGCAACGCGCCCACAACCTACCAGACCAAATCGTAGTGATTCCATTGAAGACATCAGTCCTTTCGCAGTATCTCTTCGTACAGATCGATAAATTGATCGGCGATCCTGTCCCAGTTCAGATCGGAATCAACCGCCTGTCGAGCGTTTTTGCCTTTTTGCAATCGAACAGAATCATCATCTATCAATCGGGCCAGGGCCTGCGCCAGCGCGTTCGTGTCATCACGCGGCACCAACAGGCCCGCATCATACCGCTCGATCATGTATTCGGTATAGGGCGTTCGGCAGGCGATTACCGGACGACCGGCTGCCATCGCTTCAATCGCGGTGTTCGAGATATCCCCCGGCCATACCGCCACATCCCACGCGCTCATGTAATTCGCCAGTTCATCCGCAGGTACAAACTCCGTGATCATAACCTGATTCAGCAGTCCCTGGGCGACAATATCAGCTTCTAGCCTCGGCAGGTAATCGTCCGCAATCTTGCCGATGAGATGTACTTGTGCCCGTGATCGCAAATCCGCAGGCAGTTGGGTCAGCGCTGCCAGTAATTCGCCAATTCCCTTTTCAGGTGTGATTGTCCCGGCATGTCCCAGCACCACAGTATCCGCATCCCAGCGGTTTGCCCGGCGTATTTCTGTACGGGCATCGGCCCTGAAAGAAAATCGCCGCCGATCTGCTCCCAGCCGGATAATCGAGACATGTTCCGGCGCAAACGGGCCAAACAGCCAGCTTACAAACTCGCGTTCCGGCTCGCCGATTGCTACCACCGCGTCCACTTCCCGCAGCATGATCCGGCCAAAGGAACGGGCCGCTCCCTGCTGGAACACCGTTTTTAGCACTTTCTTCGGGCGTGACTCGTCTGGATAGAATACGTTGAACTGTGCGCTGTGGTTATCGACAATCATGCGATAGCCCAACCGTTTGCGCATCATCGCTGCCCGCACATGAGAAAACGACAGAATCTCGTGACAGTGGACAATGTCAGGTGAAAAGTCGGCCAGCGCCTGCCGCAGGCCCTTCAGCCAGGAATAGGCCCAGAACGTTGGCAGTTCGAAGGCCACCGGCAGCCGCCGAACCTTTATCCCTTCCTCTTCGTGCAGCCCGGTGGGGGCTTCGCGTGTTCCCAGGATACTTCCGGGTTTACGACCATACCGGTTGGCCGTAATGACCAGCACATCGTTCCCCATCTCTGTGTGGCGCTTTGCCAGGTATGTCTCCTGATAACCCATCCAGGGGTGAAAGTGGTCGACGAGGTGTACAATCTTCAAATCACGGTGCTCCTGAGACGGGGCATTACTTTACCGACGGAGCGCCAGATCACAAG
>DAOUES010000375.1:0-8381 GCA_034430335.1 Anaerolineae bacterium
GGCCAGGGCCGGTATCAATGCGGCGGTGATCGCCATGAGCGACATCATCGGGGGGAAAAGGCTGGCGATATTACGCCCTAAGCGTCCCATGTTCATGACGGCATTGTTGATGGCGATGAGCGGCATTTCGAGGAGGGACTGCCCGATGGCGTAAATCGAGTACTGGCGGCCATCCTTACCCGGCGTTCCCCGATCCGCGCCGATCTCCCCGGTATCGATCTGGACGAGGGCCAGTTCGCCTTTGAGGAGATTCTCGGCGACCATTTCCCGGATCGCACCGTCGGTGTGGAGGAAGGAGTGTGATCCGGTGCCCAGGTAGATACCGAGCACGGCGAGGAATACGGCAAGGGTGGTAGGCTTGAGAAGATTCTTGAATTTCACGACGAAGCTGTTTTGCATAGGGCTTCCAGTTCTCCCGTCATTACAAAGGCAGACCCGGTGACATTATACCAGCGAGGTGACTGTTTTGTTACAGTGTTTGAGCGGAGGAACCGCTGGCTGTAAACTTAACCTATGAGGAAAAAACGGCAGTACCGGGATGTTTTACCTGGTGAAAACGTAATCGACGATCCATCACTGCCTGAAGAAACACAGGCGGGGAAGTCACCATACCGGCGGGCGATACTTGGCGGCGTGACGCTCGGGCTGCTGCTCATCGCGTTTTTTGTCGTTCGATGGTACTGGCTGCGCCCGCTGGGGCCAGAACTGACCATTTCAGGCGGGGAATCCGGCATCGACAATGCCGGGCAGCCCGAAACCACCGAACCGGACGCCCCGGCCGCTCCACCGCCGCAGTGCGGCGGGCCACCGGTGATGTACCTGATGATCGTCGGGAAAGACACATTGGAATACGAGTACAATATCGGCTACGCCGACGCGATCCGGATCATCCGGGTGGATTTCGCCTATCCCTCGATCACAATCCTGCCCATTCCGCGTGACCTGTTGGTGCCAATACCGGGGATGGCCGAACACGGGGTCGGCTCGAACCGGATCAAAACGGCCTATGCCTACGGGAATCGCTATATTGGCCCAGGTGGAGGGCCGAGTCTGCTGGCCGAGACGCTGCTCGTCAATTTCGGCGCGCAGGTCGATCACTACGCGGTGGCGAATTTCGACGCATTCAAAGAGGGGGTCGATGCTGTCGGAGGGGTCGATCTCTACTTCGACGAGGCGTTTGATGTCGACGAAGACGGAACGGCGGAATTCCCCCAGGGCATGAATCACCTGGACGGAGACGCGGCGCTGCTCTATGCCCGCGCCCGACCGGAGGATGCCACCGACCTGTATCGCATCGAGCGGCAAACCGAATTGAGCAAGGCTATTCAGGCCAAACTGTTCAGCCCACAGCTATTTCCGTCACTGCCCCGGCTGATCCGGTCAATATCGGTGCTGGCGCTGACCGATTTAAGCCCTTCGGATATTTCGAATTTGTTATGCATTATGCAGCGCGTCGAACCCGATTATATTCAGAGCATCTCACTCGAAAAGACCATGTATTCGTCGGAGATCGATCAGAACGGCTATGAATACCTGCGCCCTGATATGGAAGCGATCCGCGCATATATTGCCGATTTCGAGGCCGGTAAGCTCTCGGCTTTACCGGATCGCTCTGACTGACTGCGGCCTTTGTAAACGATGAGCTTGACCGGTAGAATGGGCGATTGTGAGCCGGAACCGTTCAGTATCGAGAGGGAACATGAACGAGGAAACCAAGACCACCAACACCACGATCCTGGTTACCGGAGGCGCAGGCTTCATCGGCAGCCACCTAGTCGATAGGCTCCTGGCGCGCGGTGACGAGGTCGTCTGCGTCGACAACTTCAACGATTACTACAATCCAGGGCAGAAACGATCCAATATAAAGGGCTGCCTGGAGAACCCCCGTTACGCGCTGGTGGAAGGGGACATCCGTGACCGCGAATTGATCATGCAGGTCTTCAAAGAGCACCAGCCGAAGCGGGTGGCGCACCTGGCGGCGATGGCCGGGGTGCGTTACTCGATTGAGCGGGCCACGCTCTACACGGATGTCAACATCCAGGGAACGATCAACGTGATGGACGCGGCGCGCAGTGTAGGGGTAGAGAACCTGGTGTTCGCCTCGACTTCCTCGATATATGGGGATACCGATCAAACCCCGTTTCTGGAGACTCAATCAACCGACCGACCGCTGGCCCCATACCCGGCGACAAAGAAGGCAGGCGAGGTGATGGGCAGCGCCTATCACAACCTGTTTGGAATGAACTTCACCGCGCTGCGATTTTTTACCGTGTATGGCCCCCGCGTCAGGCCGGACATGATGGCCTACATCGTCATGGATCGGATCGTGAAGGATGAAGAGATCGTTCTTTACAATAATGGCGAAATGCACCGCGATTGGACCTATGTCGACGATATCGTTGCGGGAGTTGCGGCGGCGCTGGATCGTCCGCTGGGATACGAAATATTCAACATTGGGCGCGGTGAGCCGGTTCGATTGGGCGATTTCGTCGATATCATTCAGGAACTGGTTGGGAAACCGGCCCGGATCAAAGCGGTCGAGGCACCGGCGAGCGAACCGGCGATCACGTTTGCCAGCACCGAAAAAATGCTTGGGATGTTTGGCTACCAGCCGAAAGTGTCCATTCGAGAGGGGCTTACCCATACCTGGAATTGGTATCAGCGGGAGCATGGTTTGACATAAGATCACTGCTGCAAACAAAAAGGGGGCGGCTATTTTGCGTTCCAAATCAAGCCGACAGACCCAGAGCGCACACTTCAGGATGCGGGGGAGCCAAAACGTTGCTGATGGACCGTGTGGCGGCGAAAACGCTATGCGTAATGTGACCGATGACGAGGCTCTCAAGATTGTTGAAAAACTATCTCTCGATAATCAGCACACCTGCTGGCGCATCTCCAGAATAGCTTTGAAATCTATATGAACAATGAGCTGCGTCAGGGCAGCTCATTGTTTCCCCACTATGCAGATTTTTTGCGAAGAAATCGCCTACTGTGCAATAACTTTGCAAACCTACACCTGCAAACAGCTAAATATCGAGATTCCTCACGCTCTTGGCGTGGGTAATGATGTACTTACGGCGTGGCGGTACGCTGCTGCCCATCAGCATATCGAAGGTGCGGTCGGCGGCAGCGGCGTCTTCAATCGAAACCAGGAGTAGAATCCGGTTCTCCGGGTCCATGGTCGTTTCCCAGAGCTGATCAGGGTTCATCTCACCAAGACCTTTGTACCGCTGGAGATCGATCTTCCGGTCGCCAAACTGCCTGAATAATTTATCCTTTTCGTTTTCGGTATAGGCATATTCGCGTTTTTTCCCGCTCTTGATCAGGTAAAGCGGCGGCTGGGCAATATATAGGTGCCCCTCTTCGATAAGCTCCGGCATGTAGCGGAAGAAGAACGTCAGCAGCAGGGTGCGGATATGCGCTCCGTCCACGTCGGCGTCGGTCATGATAATCACCCGCCCGTAGCGCAGCTTGCTGAGGTCGAATTCCTCGCCGATGCCAACGCCCAGCGCCGAGATCAGCGCCTGGATTTCTTTGTTGTCCAGCACGCGGTCGAGACGGGCGCGCTCGGTGTTGAGAATCTTCCCACGCAGCGGCAGGATCGCCTGGAAGTGGCGGTCGCGGCCCTGCTTGGCGCTGCCGCCTGCACTGTCACCCTCGACGATATACAGCTCCGAACTTGCCGCATCCTTCGAAGAGCAGTCGGCCAGCTTGCCGGGCAGGGTGGTGCTTTGAAGCGGGCTGCTGCGGATCAGGTCACGCGCACGCTTGGAGGCAATGCGCGCCCTGGCCGAAGTCAGGCACTTGTCATAAATCGACCTGGCACCACGCGAGTCAGTTTGAAGGAACTCGCCAAAAGCATCGTTGACCAACGACTGAACCAGCCCCTTGACCTCAGAGTTCATCAATTTGACTTTAGTCTGGCTCTCAAACTGCGGATCGGGATGTTTGATGCTGACGATAGCGGTCAGCCCTTCGCGGGTATCGTCGCCGGAAAAGTTGGTATCGTTTTCTTTCAATGCGCCTGCCTTGCGTGCATAGAAGTTGATCGCGCGGGTCAGTGCGGCCCGGAGGCCTTCGAGGTGGGTGCCGCCGTCGGGCGTGTTGATCGTATTGGCAAAAGCGAGCACCGAATCGGCATAGTAATCGGCATACTGGATGGCAACTTCGACTTCTATCTCGCCGATGCCTTCCACTTCAAAGGTCTGGTCGGCGAAAACAACGTCGTGAATGGGCTTGCGGTGGCGGTTCAGATAGCGAACAAAAGAACCGATCCCGCCCTCAAAGTAAAAGGAGACCTCCTTGGGGAAAGGCTCGGCACGCTCATCGGTCAGGTGGAGCGTAACGCCGCGCGTGACGAACGCCATCTCGCGGAAGCGCTGCATCAGCGTCTCGAAGCGGAACTCGGTATCGGGGAAAATATCGCGGTCGGGCCAGAAGATGGTCGTCGTCCCGGTTGTTCCATCGGTGACTTCTTCGACCTTTTCCACTTCGGTTACGGGCTGCCCCCTTTTGTAACGCTGGCGGTAAAGATACCCATCTCCAGATTTGACGCTGACCTCGCAGCCATGCGACAGGGCATTGACCGCCGTCACACCGACCCCGTGAAGCCCGCCTGAGACTTTATAGGCACTGTCTCCGAATTTGCCACCGGCGTGCAGTTCGGTCATGACAAGCTGCAAAGTCGAGACGCCTTCGGTGGGATGGATGCCAACCGGAATACCTCGCCCGTTATCCCATACCTCGACGCCGCCATCCTTGCGAAGCAAGATCCAGATCGTGTCGCAGTAACCGGCCAGAACCTCGTCGATTGAGTTATCGACTACCTCGTAGACCAGATGGTGGAGGGCTTTGATATCCGTGCCGCCAACATACATACCAGGCCGGCGGCGAACGGCTTCAAGACCGCTGAGATGTTCGATTGTGCTCTCATCGTATTTGGCGTCGTTTGGCTGTGCGTTGCGGGCCATAGTCTTTCCTTATCTAATCCGGATAAAAGTCAAATCGTACCCTATTGAATCCTTCGCTGTTCGAGCCTCGCCAGCAGTTCTGCCCGGCTTTCCTGCCAGTGTCGATAGCGATCTTTATAATAGAAAAACGTGGCAGCGATCAGCCCGGTCTGGACGAAAGCATTCCCCCCAATTGCAAGGAGAGTTATCCACGAGTTGGCCGGTGCCAGCATCCAGATACGAGAAAGCGCCGTACCGAGGATGGCGATCAGCAAGAACAACATAATGGTCGGCGGCATGTTCCACTGCACAACCCGGATGCTGTCCCACAGAGACCGGAACAGTCCTCTTTCGTTCAGGAAGATGCCGTGAATCGTGAAAACGACAAAGGCTGCAATCCAGAATACCAGGATCAGCCCTAAGAAGTTAATCGCTGCGGACAACCATTCTGAAACGAGGAGAAAACTGGCTGCGACAAGAAGAAAGGGAATGTAAACCAGGAGTAGAATAACGAACAACGCCATGAAGAAAATACCCAGCCAGATCAGGTTGATCGGCAGCCGGGCCAGAACCCTGCCGAATTTCGTTTTCCCGCTTTTCACCCGTTCGGCGATGACGGTGATATAGCAGCCAAACAACACAAAACCCGCCAGCAGGGATAGAACATTCGCGCCTAAAACGTCAATGGGGGTGCGCACTTCCCATACAGGCGGGATGTAGTCAAAGGGGAGCGGCTCGGCTTCGCGCCAGGCCATCAGCGAGGGCATTCCAAAGACCGGTAAATACTGGTCGGGCATACTCTCCGACAGTTCGAATATCTGGTCACCGAGCTGCTTCAGGCTGATCTGCACATCAGCATCCGTGGAAGCGACCATCGGTTCCCAAAGATCATAATAATAGGACAAGAAAGCGGGCCGAAAAGTCAGCCTCGGCCCGACCCATAAAAAGAGATCGAGCAGCAGCGGCAACAGAATCAGCACGAGGCTGCCCGCTACTGTTTCAAATCCCCTGGTAAGTGATTCAATAACGCCGACCGGAGGCGTCGGCGCGTTTGTATTTTCGCTTTCCATGACCCCTTTATTATACCGCAGCGGGCGTCTCTATGCGACGAAAACCATGCCTTTTCAGGGGCCAACTTTCGTATTGCTCATCATCTCAAGAATGCCCAGAACAGCGCTGTTATCCAGGTCGCCGAGGCCATTTTGCAGCATGGCTTCGAACAGTTGGGCGATCACGGCGGTTACCGGCAGGGACGCGCCATACGTGCGGGCCGTATCGAGCACGATCCCCAGGTCTTTATGCTGCATATGGGCCTTGAAGCCCGGCTCCCGATTACCGGAAAAAATACGCTGTGGCTTGGTATCGAGCGTCCAGCACTGGGCTGCCCCGCCTTTGATCGCCTCGATCACCTTTTCCGGGTCAGCGCCCGATTTTTCCGCCAGCACCAGTAATTCAGCCATCGCTGCCATCTGTGCGGCACACATGATCTGATTGCAGGCTTTGGCCGCCTGGCCCGCCCCGCTCTCGCCGACATGGGTGATCGTCTTGCCGGTCGCCTCGAAAAGCGGGAGAACGGCTTCGAAGGTCTCGCGCGGGCCGCCGACCATAATCGCGAGCGTCCCTGCCTTCGCGCCGATATCCCCGCCGGAAACCGGGGCGTCAAGGCAGCGCACGCCGACCTCGCCCAGCTTTCCGGCGATCAATTTGGCGCTCTCCGGTTTGATCGTGCTGTGATCGACATGGATCAGGCCCTCGTGCGCCCCTTCGACGATGCCGCCCGGCCCCAGGGCCACCATCTCGACATCGGGCGAGTCGGGCAGGCAGGTGAAGACGACCTCGACCTGCCGGGCGACTTCGGCGGGGGAATAAGCTCCAATGGCTCCCTCGCTCACCAGTTCGGCGACGATCCCCCGGCTGCGGTTGTGGACGACCACCTCGTGCCCGGCTTTCAACAGGTTGCGGGCCATCGGCGCGCCGATCAATCCAAGTCCGATATAGCCAACCTTCTGAGCCATCGTGTAATCCTTTCTCCAGAACGAATTCGTTTTTCGATTTTAACAGAAGAATAGTGTGCCGAGTGCAACTCCTCCTTGAATCACACGTATTATTTAGTGAAGTTGAATTTTAAGAAGGAGACAACACTCGATGAGTGAAGGTTATTCGGGCGAACTGCCCGAGAACGAACGCCCGGCTAAAGCCCCTGAAGTCGAACGCAGTGATTATTTGTCAGACCACTTCGAACATCAGTGGCGCGCCATCTGCCGCCATCCCGACTTCATGCGGCATCAGCGCCAGGATGAGGGCCGCGCTTCCTGGTCTTCTATATTCTGGGCGGCACTGCTGATCGTCGCCGGGGCCGTTTTTCTGGCCTGGAACATGGGAATGCTGCCTGCCGGAACCGAACCCTGGGACTGGATCATGCTTGGCGCAGGCGGGCTGCTTCTGCTCAAGGCGCTTATCCGGGTGATCCTGCCGGACGTATCCGGCCCGTCGATATTCAACATCATAGCCGGCTGCGTGCTGATCGGCATGGGGCTGGGCAATACATTCGGCCTTCACCTGTCTTTCGAGCAGTGGTGGCCGGTGATCCTGATCGCCATCGGGCTGACGGCGCTTGGCAGCGCATTTCGCCGATAGGCTAACGGTGACAGGCAAAAGCGGCGGGCAAAGGACTTCCCGCCGCTTTTTTGTTGCCTCGATTAAGGTGACGCCGAACACCTGATGTAAGCGTCATCGAGGTAGCTGCGATTACGGGCCAGCGGCCAGAGCCGCAGATTCTCGAAGTATACCGTTGTCTCATCACCGGTGGCGGTAAATGTAAAGCTGATCTTCGCAAACCGGTCATATGTCCCGTCAATATAGCCAAATCCCCGGCTGATCAGCAGGTTGTTCCCGGTTGTAAAAGCGGTCTC
Organism: Anaerolineae bacterium; assembly: GCA_034430335.1. Lineage (GTDB taxonomy): Bacteria > Chloroflexota > Anaerolineae > Aggregatilineales > UBA3940 > JAFGOY01. The sequence continues at coordinate 7,862 of DAOUES010000375.1, forward strand.
CCCACCGCTCAGGTCAACTCGGATGTACCAGGTTGAGTTGTCACGGGCATCGACGGTCAGCAGGTCGGAAGTAATGCCGGAACTGCCGGTGCTCAAAGACTGGACATAAGCGCCAACCTCGCAGCCGGCACCCGGCACCGTTTCGACAACCTGGTAGACACCGCCCCGGCACGCGCTGTAGCTGCACGACCACTGCTGGGCAGTCGTCCCCCCGTGAACGTGATAGGTTGTATCGGTCGATTTGTAGACCGGGCGAGACATCAGCAGACCTGCCGGATTCCCCGCACCCTGGCGCAGCGCTGCGCATTTCTCCGACGTATATGGCTGGTCACAATAAAATGGCTGCCAGCCGTCGAACACCAGCACGCTGTCGAAATCAACCGGACGTACGGAACCTTCAAAACCGGGGTTGTCGAGCAGATTGGACGCGCCCGGTGGTATCTCGATGTCCTGGACAATCGGCGTCGGCGTTTTGATTCCACCCGGCAGGTCGGTGGGGGTTGGCGACGGTGTTACCGAC
>DAOUES010000376.1:0-14586 GCA_034430335.1 Anaerolineae bacterium
CGCTCGCGGGAACTGGTTCCGGCGGTGTGGGATCGTTACAACGATATTGCAAGTAAAACCCTGTAAGTAAGGAGAATGAGACGTGTCATCTGAACAACTTCCCACCATCGCGGTATTAGGGGGCACCGGGAAAGAAGGAAGCGGCCTGTCCCTGCGATGGGCGCACAAAGGGTATGCGGTCATCATCGGTTCGCGCACACCTGACAAAGCCCTGCGCGTTGCCGGTGAATTGAATGAGCTTCTCGGCGAGAACCTTATCAAGGGGATGGCGAATGGAGACGCTGCCTGTGAAGCCGACCTCGTCGTCCTGACCGTCCCCTACAGCGCCCACCGGGCGACGCTGGAGAGCGTCAGGGAGGCTGTTCAGGGGAAAGTGCTGATCGATGTGACGGTGCCGCTCAAACCACCGCAGGTTTCGACCGTCAACCTGCCGGAGGGTCGAACTGCTGCCGAGGAAGCACAGACGCTCCTCGGCGAGAACGTGAAGGTCGTTTCGGCCTTCCAGAACGTCTCGGCCAGCCACCTGAAAGACCTCGATCACAGGGTCGATTGTGATGTGCTGGTCTGTGGTGACGACGAAGAGGCGAAGCTGGCCGCGATCCGGCTGGCCGAAGCCGCTGGCATGCGGGGGATCGATGCCGGGCCGCTGGTCAACGCGGTCGTCGCTGAGAGCCTGACCCCGCTCCTGGTCGGGATCAACAAGCGTTACAAAGTAGCGGGGGCCGGGATTCGGATCACCGGACTTGATTGATGCCATGCCTCAAATAGAACTGATCGGCGTGCCGGGCATCCCGCTGATTGCCAGTGGAGACGATCTCCCGCATATCATCGGTGATACTTTAGAGCGCAGTGACCTTGTTTCACAAGAGAACGATGTTCTCGTCGTTACCTCGAAGATCATCTCCAAAGCGGAAGATCGCTGGGTCGATCTCTCTACGGTAGTCCCCGACGAGCGGGCGCTCACGGTCGCCGGGCAGTGTAATAAAGACCCGCGCCTTGTTTCGGTCATTCTGGGTGAATCTAGCGGCATTTCCAGGATAGGTAATGATGTACTGATCGTCGAACACCGGCTGGGTTTTGTCTGTGCCAACGCCGGGGTCGACCAGTCGAACACGCGCGGCGGCGGCGAATGGCTCCTGCTGCTCCCCGAAAATCCCGATGCGTCTGCCTCCGATCTTCGGGAACGGTTGATCGCACGTTTCGGCGCGCGGATCGCGGTGGTGATCAGCGACAGTCATGGCCGTCCCTTTCGATTAGGTACGGTCGGTGCGGCGATTGGCTCCGCCGGGCTGCCTGCCCTGTGGGATTTGCGCGGCCAGCCCGACCTGTTCGGCAGGCGGCTTCAGCATACCGAGGTCGGTTTCGCCGATGAACTGGCCGCCGCCGCCGGTCTGGTTTCCGGGCAGGCTTCCGAAGGAATACCGGTGGTTATCGTTCGTGGGGCATCGTACCCGGCGAATAATCAATCGACCGCCGCCGATCTCAACCGTCCCCGTGACAAAGACCTCTATCGTTGAACGAAACGTCCTCCCCATTCCGCATAGGTCACTAAAAAACGTGGAAACTGATGACATTTGTATTCACAAATGACATTCGTCACTACTTAAGAATCGATGCTGCAACTATCCTTGAGTAGGCAAAGGCAAAATTGACTGTTTAATTTGACTGCCGGTCTGTTCTGCCAACATACAAGCCCAGTTCTACCATTTTGCGAAGATGGCACCCTGTGGAACCGGTCGATTGTTGGGGTTCTGTCAGGTTAATACGAGTGGTTGTTTTTCGCCTTGGCCTCTACACACAATCAGGCTGGTTCAAAGAAGCGAGGCACGCACCTTCGGGTCTGTGCCTCAACACAATCTCGATAAGAACGTTTTGAAGTGCAAGGAAAGGAGATCGCTGCAATGCAAGACAACTCGAGGGGAGCGAGCTTCTACGAGCGTGTGGTAGAAGCGACTCCTGGGGGAGAAAAACTATCGCTCTGTCTGCAATGTGGCACCTGCGGTGGTTCGTGTCCCTCTGGACCTGACATGGATGCAACACCCCGCCGGTTATTCGCAATGATCGCCGCGAATATGGAGGACGAGGTGCTGGGCTGCAACACCCCCTGGTACTGTGTATCTTGCTACTACTGCACCGTCCGCTGCCCGCAAGAAATCCCGATTACCGATCTGATGTACGCCTTGAAGCGCCTGGCTATTGCCAGAGGGCACTATCACAAAGATGCCCATGTCACATTCTCGAGCAACTTTGTTGATCTGGTAGAGAGGAATGGGCGTTCCTTTGAACTCGGTGTAATGACCCGGACCATGCTGGCAAGCCATCCCATCGCTTCTGCTTTGAAGGCGAGCGGGTATGGTTTAAGCATGATGCAGAAAGGGCGCGTCAACCTGACTCCTGAGCACATCGAAAACATGCCGCAGTTGACCGCGATCCTGAACGAAGCGAAGCAGATCGCAAGCCAGAAGGGATAAATCATGAGTCCTGCCAATGACCACTATGCGTACTATCCTGGTTGTTCGATTCGCTCGACTTCGAAAGCCTATGAACAATCAACAATGAAGGTCATCGAAAGCCTGGGAATGACCTTCCAGGAAGTCGAGGACTGGAACTGCTGCGGCGCGACGGAATATTTCAGCATCAATTCGCTGCCTGCCTACAGTCTGGTTGCTCGAAATCTGTCATTAGCAGCCAAACAGGGCGCATCCGATCTGGTTGCGCCATGTTCGGCCTGCTACCTGAACCTGCACAAGACCGACAAATACATGGGCAAGTACCAGGATTTGAACAAAGATGTCAATCAGGCGCTTGCTGCCGGGAATCTCGGCTATGAGCCGGGTTCCCTGCAAATTCGTCACCTGCTCGATGTGATCGTCGAGGACATCGGCTTTGACGCCATCGCGGAAAAGATCGAAAAACCCCTGTGGGGACTGCGGGTCGCTCCCTACTATGGCTGCCTGATCGTTCGCCCCGACTCGAAGTATAACCATGAATATCCCACCCACCTGGATGAACTGCTGCGTATCCTCGGCGCGACGGTGGTCGACTTCCCGTTAAAGACCCACTGCTGCGGCGGCCACATGACTCAGATCAGCGACGAGACAGCCTATGAACTGATCCGGCGCTTGCTGCACAACGCCGACGAATACCAGGCCGACGCAATCGCCACCATCTGCCCGATGTGCCAGATGAACCTGGATGTTTTCCAGCCCCAGGTAAACCGGATGTTCAAGACCGATTTCAACATCCCGATCCTCTATTTCACCCAGTTGATGGGCCTGGCCTTTGGAATTTCCGAAAAAGAACTTGGTTTTGACAGTCAGGTGATCTCTGCGAATGCAGCGTTGAAGAAGATCGCAGACGAAGCGCCCGAAAAAACCAAGAAGGCACGCCGTGACAAGAAGGCCCTACCCATGCCAGAATCGCTTCCGTAACACCGGTGAGAAAGGACGCTGAGAATGACTGAAGAAAAAGTTGGCGTATATGTCTGTCACTGCGGCCACAACATCGCCGGTACCGTCGATGTAGAAGCCGTGGCCGAATGGGCCGCAGACATGCCGAACGTCGCCATCTCTCGTGACTATAAATTTATGTGCTCCAGCCTCGGCCAGGAGTTGATCGAAGAAGATGTCAAGGAATATGGCCTGACCCGTGTGGTCGTCGCTGCCTGTTCTCCGCACATGCACGAGCCTACCTTCCGGCGGGCCTGTGAGCGGGCCGGTTTGAACCCCTATCTATTTGAGATGGCAAACATCCGCGAGCATGACAGTTGGGTCCACGCTGACGATATCAATGCAGCGACAGAGAAGGCTAAAGCCATTGTTGCTGGCTCGATCCGCCGCGTGATGGAATTGCAGCCGCTTGAGCCGTTCATTGCCAAAATCGACGAGCCTACGTTGGTCGTTGGTGGTGGAATTGCCGGGATCAATACGGCGCTTGAAATCGCCAACGCCGGGCATCCGGTTTACATGGTCGAACGGGAGCCGAGCATCGGCGGGCATATGGCCCAGCTCGACAAGACCTTCCCCACGCTCGACTGCTCGGCCTGCATCCTCACCCCGAAGATGTTCGACGTGGGCAACCATCCCAACATCACCTTGATGACCTACAGCGAGGTCGAGCAGGTCGACGGCTACGTCGGGAACTTTACGGTGCGCGTGCGCAAGAAGGCCAGGAAGATCATCACCGATCTGTGCACCGGCTGCGGTGACTGCTGGTCACGCTGCCCGGCCAAAGTGGTCGACGACGTATACGAAGCCGGGTTGGGATATCGAACTGCCATCTACCGGCCTTTCCCCCAAGCCGTGCCGAAGTATCCCGTCATCGATGTCGATACGTGCATCTACTACGAAAAAGGCACCTGCAAGGCCTGCCAGAAATTCTGCCCGACGGACGCCATCGACTTCGACCAGGAAGACGAGATCGTCGTTCTGAACGTGGGCAACATTGTGCTTGCCACCGGCTACAAACTGTTCGATGCCCGCAGAATCCCGCAGTATGGCTATGGGCGGCTGGCAAACGTTTTCACCAGCATGGAGTTCGAGCGAATGGTCAACGCTTCGGGGCCGACCGGCGGCAAGGTCGTGCTGCGAGATGGCGTCACCGAGCCGCAGACGGTGGGTATTGTTCACTGTGTTGGCAGCCGTGACAGAAACTACAATCAGCACTGTTCGAATACCTGCTGTATGGCCGCCCTGAAATTCGCTCACCTGGTGAAAGAGCGCACTGGCGCTGAAATCTATAACTTCTATATTGATATCCGTACGCCTTCCAAGAACTACGAGGAGTTCTATCATCGTATTCTCGAAGAAGGTGCGCACTTAATTCGTGGGCGTGCCGCCGAAGTGACCGACGCTGCCCGTTTGCCGGGTGAGGAAGGCAAACTGATCATTCAGGCCGAAGATACGCTGATCGGTAAACAGCGCCGCGTCCCGGTCGATATGGTCGTCTTGATGGCCGCGATGGAACCCTATGAAGATGCGGTCGAAGTGTCACACCGGTTCGGTATCGGCTGCTCGGAAGCAGGTTTCTTTACCGAGAAGCACCCCAAGCTTGACCCGGTCGCGACGATGACCGATGGTGTCTTCATCGCCGGAGCCTGCGCAGGGCCAAAGGATATCCCTGAGTCCGTTGAGCAGGGCGCTGCGGCAGCGGCTCGCGTATTGACCTTGATCGGGCAGGGTGAAATCAAAATTGAACCCATTCGTGCCACGATTGATGAGGATCGCTGCTCCGGGTGCCGTATCTGTAACAATCTCTGCCCCTACAGCGCCATTGAATTCATCGAGGAGTTGGGGGTCAGCCGTGTAAACCCGGCTTTGTGCAAGGGCTGTGGCACCTGTGTCGCCGCCTGTCCAAGCCAGGTAATCGAAGGTCAGCACTTTACTTTCGACTCCATTATGGCCCAGATTGAGGGTATCCTGTATGACAGGATAGAAGACACCGAGCGTGTCACTTACCTCGGTTCGCAACCGGCTGAGGCCAGATAGGTACGAGAGAGGACACCAACTATGCCTGAGAAAAACTACAGTGAGATTAACCCGGCCTGGGAAGGCCGCAAACCGGTGATTGTCGGTTTCCTGTGCAACTGGTGTTCGTATCGTGCCGCTGACCTGGCCGGAACCAGCCGATTTGGTTATCCGGCCACGCTGCGCGATATTCGCATTATGTGCACCGGAAGACTCGACCCGACTTTTGTAATCAAGGCGCTCCGCGAAGGTGCCGATGGCGTCCTGGTGATGGGCTGTCACCCGCACCAGTGTCATTATGACGAAGGGAACTACAAGGCGATGCGCCGGATGGCGCTCCTGCGGCGGACGCTGGCCCAATTGGGGGTTCACCCCGACCGCATCCAACTGGGTTGGGCTTCGGCAGCGCAGGGCGCGCTGTTCACCGAGACGGTAGCGGCCATGACCGAGCGTATAGCCGAACTGGGGCCGCTGGAATGGCGCGACACCATCGAAGACAACATCACCCCACGCATGCCAAGCCCTGAAATCGAGGAGGTTGTTCATGGCAGGTAATGGTAAACCAAAGCTGGCGCTCTACTGGGCCTCTTCGTGCGGTGGCTGTGAGATAGCTGTGCTTGCGCTTCACGAAAAAATTCTCGATGTGGCCGATGCCTTTGATATCGTCTTCTGGCCGTGTGTGATGGACTTCAAAGAAGCAGACATCGAAGCGATGGAAGATGGCTCAATTGACATTTGCCTGTTCAACGGGGCCATTCGCAACGATGATAATGAGCACATGGCGCATCTGATGCGTCAAAAGAGCAAGGTCATGGTTGCCTTCGGAAGCTGCGCAATGGAAGGCTGCATGCCGGGGCTTGCCAACTTTGCCGACCGTGAACAGATGATGAAGTTCATTTACCACGACTCGCCCAGCACCGATAATCCTGAAGGTATCGAACCTCAGCTTGTCACCGAGGTTGCAGAGGGTAACCTGAGGCTGCCCGCGTTCTGGAACACCGTCCGCACGCTGGACCAGGTTGTCCCGGTCGAATACTATCTGCCGGGCTGCCCGCCCGAAGCAAAGTGGATCGAAGCCGCCGTCGGGGCCATCCTGAGCGGCGAACTTCCGCCTCCTGGTTCGGTGATCGGCCTGGATGTCACCGTCTGTGACGAGTGTCCGCGTACCAAGAACGAGAAAAAGATCACCCGCTTCTACCGCCCGCAGGAAATCATCCCCGATCCGGACATCTGCCTCCTGGAGCAGGGCATCTTCTGCGCCGGCATCGCCACGCGCGGGGGCTGTGGGGCGCTGTGTCCGCAGGTCAATATGGGCTGCCGGGGCTGCTACGGCCCGAACGAAGGCGTCATCGACGGCGGGGCGAGGCTGATCGGTGCCATCGGCTCGGTGATCGAGGGGCGCACCGCCGAGGATATCGATGCGGTGCTTGATACACTGCCTGACCCTGCCGGGTATTTCTACCGCTTCAGCCTTCCCCATTCGCTGCTGCAGCGCGTCCACCTGGTCAATGACAATGGGCGCAACGTCGCCCAACCCATCAAGGAAGTGCCGCGCCTCGATCCGGGCTTGAATGTCTAGGAGACCGAAATGACTCAACGAATCACAATAGACCCCATTACACGTCTCGAGGGACATGGCAAAATCGAAATCTTCCTGGACGACCAGGGTGAAGTTGCCAATACCTACTTCCAGGTGCCGGAACTGCGTGGCTTCGAGGTGTTCTGCCTGGGACGGCCTGCCGAGGAGATGCCCCGCCTGACCAACCGTATCTGCGGCGTCTGCCCTGAAGCGCATCACATGGCGGCCAGCAAAGCGCTCGACGATCTCTACAAAGTCGAGGTTCCTTCGGCTGGCAAGAAGCTGCGCGAACTGTTCTACAGCGCTTTCTACGTCACCGACCATACCACTCACTTCTACGCCCTGGGCGGCCCCGACTTCGTCGTCGGGCCGAGTGCACCTAAAGGACAGCGTAATATCCTCGGGGTTGTCGGTGTGGTCGGCGTCGAGGCCGGGCTGAAGGTGATCAACACGCGCAAACGCAACCACGAGATCATCAAAATGATCGGTGGCCGCGCAATCCATCCTGTTGCCGGGCTTCCGGGCGGCATGGCAAAGGCGATCACCGAAGAAGATCGCCAGTTCATCGAACAGGCCGCCCGTGAAAATGTCGACTTCGCGCTGTGGTCACTGGAACTCTTTGATAAGATTGTTCTGCAGAACAGCGGCTACGTCGATCTGATCGTGAGCGACGGCTACACCCAGAAGACCTACTATATGGGGCTGGTAGACGAGAACAATCACGTCAATTTTTATGACGGGATGGTCCGCGTCATCGACCCGGAGGGTGTCGAATTCTGCAAATACGCCCCACGGGACTACATGGATCACATCGCCGAGCATGTTGAGCCGTACAGTTATCTCAAGTATCCCTACCTCAAGAACGTCGGCTGGAAAGGCTTTGTCGACGGCAAGGATTCGGGAATGTATGCTGCCACGCCACTCGGTCGTTTGAATATCGCCGACGGTATGGCAACGCCAAAGGCCCAGGAAGCCTATGAGAAATTCTATGCCACCCTGGGCGGCAAGCCGGTGCATCATACACTGGCGACCCACTGGGCGCGCCTGGTCGAGCTTCTCTATGCCGCCGAGCGGATGCTCGAACTGGCGACTGACCCGGAGATCACCAGTCCTGAAGTGCGTGCTATCCCCACCGAAACGCCAACGGTTGGTATCGGTACTGTCGAAGCGCCGCGCGGCACCCTGACCCATCACTTCGAAACCGACGAAAACGGTATCCTGACCAAAGTGAACCTTGTTGTCGGGACAACCAACAACAACGCGCCGATTACGCTCAGTATCAAAAAGGCTGCTGCGGCGGTTATCCACGAAGGCAAAGTCGACGACGGCATCCTGAACATGGTCGAGATGGCTTTCCGCAGTTATGACCCCTGCCTGAGCTGTGCGACACACTCGCTGCCGGGGCAGATGCCTCTGGAACTCACCGTTCGCGATGTCGGTGGAAACATCGTCGATCAACGCTCGCAGTACGTAGACTAAAGTCACCGGGGGCAGGTCAGAAGCCTGCCCCCTTCACTATCGGCCTATGAAGACCCTGATTATCGGGCTGGGCAATCCAATCCTTACCGACGACGGCGCTGGAATATATGCGGCACGCATGGTCGAACGGGTGCTGCCGCCTCACGCGGATGTCGATATCATCGAGCTGGCCGTCGGCGGGCTTGAACTCATGGAAACGATGATCGGCTACGAACGGGTGATCATCATCGATGCGCTGTGGGCACCCAACGGCGAGGTCGGTCAGATCGTCCGGTTTGATGCAGGTGACTTGCCCGACACAATGAATTCGGCCAGCGCCCACGATGCCGATCTGCCCCTGGCGCTACGTGTCGGGCGGCAGATTGGGGCGGAACTGCCCGCCGACGAAAGTATCCAGATCGTTGGCATCCGGGCGCGCAAGGTCCTCGACTTTGGCAAGGAGCCAACGCCGCCGGTTACTGCTGCCCTGCCGGAGGCGGTCAACGTGGTACTTGATTTGCTAGAGATTGATCCAGTTATTGATCCATTCACGTTATCACCAGCAGACTGTTGGAGGCTATGATGATCTCACCTGAGACGCTGCGACGTTTTGCATTGTTTGCGGGTCTTGAACCGGCAACGTTCAAGGATATCGCAATGATCAGCGAAGAAGTACAATTTGATGAAGGTGACTGGATTTTTTGTGAAGACGACGATGCAGAAACCCTCTATCTCATCCAATCAGGTCAGGTCGATTTGAAGATCAGACTCGATGAGGCTGGAGAGAAGCACGTTGATGTCACCAGGCTGGGTAAAGGATCGGTCATTGGGTGGTCGTCTCTGGTCGAGCCTTGTGCCTATACACTCAGTGCGATGGCGGCTTCGGCGGTGACATTGGTGAAGATCGATGCCGGGGCGCTGATAGAAATGATGGAAGCCGACGCAACTCTGGGTTATATTCTGATGAAGCAGTTAGCCCAGGCCCTTGGCGAACGCCTGACCAATCTCCGTGTACAATTCGTGAGCTTCATCGATTGATATTGTCTGGTAATTTTGCACTCAATTCAACACACCCTTTCAGTTTGAAGCAGAAGAGTGTACAAAGTCGAGCTTAGATTGCTTCTATTTTCGGGCCAGTGATGTCACTGCTGTGCTGATGGGCGAAATCTATGAATGTGCTTACCAGGTTTAGTGAGTGGCAGTGTTCGATGATAGACGAAATAAATATCACGGTACAATTTTAGGCACTTCCACGAAATTGCCGTGCTTCAACTCTTCCAGAACACCCAGCCGGGAGATGATCGTCAGCCCAAATCCCGCCCGGACGGCGGTTTTGGTCGATTCTTGCAGGCCGAGATAAGCAATGATATTGAGATCGTTCAACGAAATACTGTGTTCTCGCAGCGCTGTTTGCAGCAGAGCCGTCGCGCCTGAACCCTGCTGTTGGAGCACGATTAGCAGTTGGAGAAATTCGTCAATCATGACCGGGGCATAATCGCACCACTCATCGGTTGCGGGGGCAATTAAAATCAACCGGGTAAGTCGGTGTATTGTCTTCCCCAGTAAGTTGACTTTGACTGTTGGTAGTCACTATTACAATTATCCAGGACTCGCGTCGACAGGTTCGTTTTTTTGTCCCGTCCGAAATGAACGGGGTGAACGCACGGATAGTAACTGCTCCAATGAAAGTTATTCAGACGTTAAGCGGTATGATTGGGTGGCTTGCGGTGTTCACCGGGGGCGGCGGGATCGATGACTGGCGCTTGCCAACCGGATCGCCGGGCGGTGGTTCAGGGGGGACGCTTCGAGCGCCAATTCCCGTTGACGGGCGTGAACTGTTCAACCAGAGGGCCGAACTGACATATTACGGGATTGGGCATGGGAATATTTAACGCCGGGTAACATATCAACTAAGAAAAGGAAAGACAGCCTATAGCTATGATAGGTTGTTTTTTGTACTATGCACATTACCTTTTTGGCAGAGTTTGCTATAATTCCGCAGGGTTTAACCAAGCGGATAGAGAAGTGATCGGGAAGTGATGATGGGACAGTTCGCGTATTTGTTTGGGCTGCATGTGATCGGGACGATGTTTGGCCTGCTGTTTAGGAAACGCCTCCCGATGCCTTTCTTATGCATCACCGGATTCTTCTGGGGAGCTATGTTATGGGTAGTTGTTGCCCTCTTGCTGATGACGCTCTCCCTGCCCTACACGCTCGCCAGCATGTTGATTGTCCTGGGGCTGGTAGCCGCTGCATTGGTCGTGATCCATGTCAGGCAAGATACCTGGCGATTGTCCTCCCCGGAGTTGGTCTGGCTCGGTGGGTCGCTGCTGGCGGCGGCGTTGGCGATCCTCGCCGCCATCTCGACCAACTACGCCAGGGCCACCGCCGACTCTTTTGCGCTGATTGTTTTAGGCCGGAACTTTGCACAGGATGGGATCACTGCCTGGAGCATGTCCCGTCTCTCGGATTGGGGAGCCTTTATCCCCGTGCTGCTCTCGGCGAATGTTTTTCTCGGCCAGGATTACCTGTATGCCCTTATGCCGGCGATCAGTTATTTCTACTTTTCATCATTCTTCATCGTAAGCTACCTGGCAGTCAGGAAGCTGTCGGGCAGCACGGTAAAGGCGCTGGTGGTCGCCGCTGTCGCGTCGACCCTGTTAGCCAGCACCTATATGATCGCCTTCCAGGTATTTTACATCCATACCAACCAGCCATCGGCAGCCTATCTTCTTCTGGCTGCGGCTTCGTTCTGGTTCGCCGCCAACGACGAGGACAACGCCTGGCTGATCTTCGGTACGACTGCGCTGCTTGGTTTCAGCCTGATGCGCACCGAAGGCCCCCTGTTCGCGCTGATCCCGCTGGCGCTCTTCTTGGGCGAAGGCAAAAGCAGCTATAAAGAACGTCTGCTGGTCACTTTACCGCTGGCAGCCATACTTGTGGCCTGGTACATCAAAATCGCGTTAGGGGTTACGGTGGGAGACGGGCTGATGTCGCCAGTCACGACTCTCGCAATGGTCGCTCCAATGATTGCCCTGGCGGGATTTACCGCATTGACCTATTTCCGAATCGCCAATCAACTCATGAAGCAGTTGGCCTATTTGATGATAGTGGCGCTGCTGTTTATCTGCGTGGTTTTCTTCCTGATCATTCCGGAACACATGATCGATTCCTTTGTCGCTATCCTGACACAACTTTCCACGCCAAGCTACTGGGGATTTTCCTAGTTTATCATTCTCAGTATGATCCCCCTGTTTTTCATGAAGCCCGACCTGCCGCATGAAAAAATCCTGTCCTATATGACCCCCGCTTATCTCTTGCTGCTCATTGACATTGCCTATGCCCGCTACCCGTTCATCGGACCTTATCACAGCGGCTTTTTTGACTCGGCCAATCGCATGGCTGCACAGATTTTCCCGGTCGCGGTTTTGTACGGCGGTCTGAAGTTCTCGACCATCAGGTGGAAGGCTGGTAATGAGGATGATCGACAGCGCCGGATGGGGTTCATACTCGCATCGCTGGTTACAGTTGGCGTGCTCCTTAGCGTTGTCGCTAAAGTCTGCCCGGTCCAGGCGGAGCTGCTGCGATGGCTCTACCGCGCCTACCGGATAGGTACTGTCGGCGTGCTTGGATTGGCGACGGTCGTTCTGGCGATCATGGCAATGGACGAGCATGCTGCCCGATTGGGTTATGCCGGTTTTGTCGTGCTGCTGGTACTCTCTGGTATTGTTGTCAATATCAGGAATCTCTCGTTCTGGCATGCGTTCGAGCGCATGGAGTCAAACAGGCTGGTCGATCTGGCTGTCGACAGTGGTCGCCCGAACTGGGAGTTGTTCGAAGCGATTTATGATCGCTATCGTGGAATGGCATTGTTAACCGGCCTCGACGTATACGAGGAAATCGAAAGCCGGGACAATAAGTTTATCTGGTGGGGAGGGTTTCAGGCGGTCGAATATCCGCCAACACCTCTCAATCTGACCAATAAACAGGTACAACAGTTCTCCACCGTTCCTTCTACCGAAGAGATGATCAACAACCGGATTTATGTTATGCTCTCGCCAGCGGAGTCATCAACCGAAGTATGGTTTGCCAGGTATGGCGGGAAATATTATTTCGTCCCAGGTGAGTTAATCGATAGATAGGTTGAACAGCGGTTCGTTGGCTGGTACAGGAGCGACCTCAAGTGTGTGGCATTTTTGGTGTTGCATTAAGCACAGAATCGAGCTTCGACCGTTCATCGACCGAACTGTTGATGGACAACCTGTTCAGGCTGTCCGAATCGCGGGGAAAAGAAGCGTCCGGCATTGCATTGAGTACACCAGAGGCCATTCTGGTCGCAAAATACGCTGTTCCAGCCTCCGAAATGATCCGGCGGGATGAATATCGCCGGTTGTATCGGCACATATTCCCCGAAAACGAACATCAAACGAATGGAAATTCCCGGCATCCCACCTGCATCATCGGGCACTCCCGCCTGGTGACCAACGGCGGACAGCAGGTGCATGCCAACAACCAGCCTGCCATCGCTGGCGGGATGGTCGCCATCCACAACGGGATTATCACCAACGTCGATGAATTATGGGAACGGTTCGACACGTTAGAACGTGGCACAGATCTCGATACCGAAGTTGTCCTCGACCTGATCCGACACTTTTACCGCGAATCAGGAGATTTGATCGCCTCGGTGCAGAGAACCTTCAGCCTGATCGAAGGCGTCGCGTCGCTGGCGATCCTGTTCGAGGACATCCAGGCGATCATGCTGGCAACCAACAACGGTTCGCTGTATGTAGCCATTCACCCGGATGATCAGGGTTTCGTTTTCGCTTCGGAGCGCTATATCCTTGATCGGCTGGTTCATAAAAGTGGTCTCCAGAGCAGGCTGGGCCAATTTAAAGTCCAGCACGTCTCACCCGGAACGGGCTTCGTGTTTAGCTTGGACACCCTGGAAAGTAAGACTTTTGACCTGGATCCTGCCGGGGAACCGGCTGTTATTTCACTCAACCGGCTGGATGCACCCAGGCAGATTCAAGATGTTTCGCCGGATTCCGAGCTTGGGGCGGCACCCGAAAGGATTCCGGGGGAAGGGCCGTACGTCTTATCGCCCTCATTTGTGGACGAATATCCGCACAACAGCGAAGCAATCGTCCACCTGCGCCGCTGCACGCGCTGCGTGCTGCCGGAGACGATGCCTTTCATCGAGTTCGACGACGAGGGTGTTTGCAACTACTGCCGGACCTACAAGAAGATGGATCACCTGGGTGTCGAGGCCCTCGAAAAAGCGGTCGCCCCCTATCGTAAATCGGACGGCGAGCCTGACTGCCTGATCACCTTCAGCGGCGGGCGGGACAGCAGCTACACGGTTCATTTTATGACAGAAGTTCTCAAGATGAACCCTGTCACTTATACCTACGACTGGGGAATGGTCACCGACCTCGCCCGCCGGAACCAGATGCGGCTCTGCGGCGAATTGGGCCTGGAACATATCCTCGTCTCCGCCAACTTAGCGCGTAAGCGGGCCAACATCAGGAAGAACGTTTCCGCCTGGCTCAGAAAACCCGATCTGGGACTCGTGCCGCTGTTCATGGCAGGCGACAAGCAGTATTTCTATCATGCCAACCAGGTCGCCAGGCATACCGGCGTCAAACTGATCATTCTCGGCGAGAATTTGCTGGAAACCACCCTGTTCAAATCGGGCTTCTGTGGGATTGCCCCCAATCCCGACAGCGAACATACCTACACGTTGTCCCTGTGGAATAAAGCGAAGTTGGCCTGGTACTATGGCAGCCGCTACGTCACCAATCCGAGGTACATCAACCAGTCGCTGATCGATACAATCGGTGCTTATATCTCTTACTACGTGATCCCGCACAACTACCTGAATATGTACCAGTACATTCGCTGGGACGAGGAGACCATCGCCTCGACCTTGATCGGTGAATACAACTGGGAGACAGCCACCGATACCCGGAGCACCTGGCGAATTGGGGATGGCACGGCCTCGTTTTACAATTACATCTACTACACGATGGCCGGTTTCTCCGAGAATGACACCTTCCGCAGCAACCAGATCAGGGAAGGGATGCT
>DAOUES010000377.1:0-3326 GCA_034430335.1 Anaerolineae bacterium
GGCATCCCCTGAAAACGTACATGCCGCCATAGAATGTTCGTACACTCCACCACACAAAACTCCGGGACATGTAACGTGACCGATGCTGTCTGTTTCAAGATGTCAAGCAATGCCTGAACGATATCCGTACCAGGCTCGAGAACATAGGCCTGAATGAGCACACTGGGATCGATGACGAAAGGGTCACTCATCGATCTCGATCCTCGCGCAGTATCTCAAGGCTGGATTTAGAGCCGGGAGGGGGTGTCCAGAGATTGTCGCGCATGGATTGAAGCACTTCCTCGACCGGACGATCTCCCTGCTGCCGGTAAGAAAAGGCGCGTGATGTTCCCAAACGTTCTTCGATTATCGATTCAACAAAGGCTCGAAGATCGCCTATATTCATATCTGAAACGCTTTGGGCCGTCATATTTGTCTCCAACTTCATCAACCTGCTGCCTGGAACTGCTCTGTGATGAGCGGGCCTCTTTAAATCTTATGGTACCTCTTGTTACGATCCAATTCTACATGCAGTTCCCTGTAACCGGCTAATGTCAAAACAGCCAGACAAGCTGCCGTCTGCGCTAACGTTTTCGACGTTTTTTGCGACATGGGCAGCCGCCAGTTCGCGGCTGAGTTGGGCATACTCTTCGTTCAGATTATGCTTCCCAGGGCATGTCAAACCAGTGAAGGAATTCATAATAGACACTTTCAAGAATGCTATAGTCCTCGCCGCGAGCACTGGTCCGCGCGTAGCGGGCTCCCGCATCGTCGAACAGCTGAACCACCACGTCATTCAAAATATCTGCAACTTCAGTGACCTCTACGGATTCTGCCGAGTCTACCAGGGATTGGGCCACCGAGTTTTCAACCATATTCTGCTGGGTCTGTTCGTCCGCCCGACTGAGAGCGTACTGCAACATCCCTGCAACCAGGGGAGCGAGACGATGGGACCGCCCCTCTGGGACAATAACATGCAGCATGCTGACCCAAACCGAGTAGGTCTCTTCACCAACAACCGTCTTCAGACTTCTCTCATATTTCGTTGATTTTGCCAGGGTGCCACCTCACCGTTCCACGAGTTTACCTATGGTGATTATACAGGCGCAGCGACCAGTCGTGCGATCACCTTGTTGAGGTCAATTACTCCCCCCTGAAGGAGGGAGCTTGCAGGTCGGTTCAGACGGCTGCGCAGTTGGCCGGATGGCCCGTTACAGCCTCACCGCCCGCGTACGGCTGATTGACAGCAGCCCGGCGCGCAATATTGCACGCCGCGATGTGGTCGGCGAACCCGGAGTGTCCGCAGGCCACACAGGAAAAGGTACTTTGATCGGAACGATTGCGCTTATCGACAACTCCACATGCGGGACACGTCTGCGAAGTATAGCGCGGGTCAACGGCAGCGATCGGCACACCGGCCAGCTTCGCCTTGTACTCGATCTTCTGCCGAAGGTCGTGAAACGCCCAGCTGTGCAGTTGTCTCCGGTGCGCCCTGCGAACCGTTACCCGGCTGCGGATGCCTGTCAGGTCTTCGACGGCGATCCCGCGTCCGGTGTCTTTGGCGCGTTGTACAAGCTGCTTGCTGATGCAGTGGTTCACGTCCGCGGCGAAGCGGGTCTCTTTGCGCCGCCGCTTCTTGAGCAGGCGTTTCGCCGACTTCGTGCCCTTCTGCTGGAGCTTTGCTCGCAGCCGCGCTTGGCGGTGGCGCAAGCCGTTCAACTGGGCACTCGAATAGTTCAGGCCATCGCTGTCGGTCGCGATATTCGTTACACCGGTGTCGACGCCGAGATACGCATCGATGTCGTCCAGCTCCGGGGTTGCGACTTCGCAGGCCACGAGCAGGTAGAACACCCCATCGACCAGGCACAGGTCGGCCTCACCCCGGTCGCCGGCCAGCAGTTCGTGCTGCCGGGCGCCACACTGATAGCCAATGCACTGGCGCCCGGCCAGGGTCCAGATGCTGACCGTCTGTTCGCCGGTCTTGAAGCTCAGAATGCGGGCATCGTACGGGAAGGCGCCATGTACGGTGAAGCCGCGCGACGATTGGTGATCGAGCTGGTAAGCCTGTGCGACTTTGGCGATAGCCCGCACTGTCATCTGAGCCGACAACCCGAAGCGTTCGCGAATATTGTGGTAGACAAGCCCGTGTAGGTCGTACTGGCGAAAGATCCGGGTGTCCCACGCCTGCCGGTTGATGGCATTGCAGGCCGCATTGGCTGTCTCAAGCGTTTTGAGCAGCATGTCACGCTGTGCGAAGGTGGGTTGCAGTTTGATTTTTGCGGTGAGTTTCATGACTTTGATTCTATTTCTGAAGGGAGGTAATCGCAATTCCTCCCCCGCCTGAATCCGGGGGCCTCCTTGCGCATTTTTTATGATCGTCACGATCTCATCCGGCCCAGGCCAGCTTTTTGTGAGATCGGCGACAGGGCTGCCTGGTCGAGTCTCCCGGGAGATTCACCTCTTCGATTCCAGCCTGTCAGCCGTCCAGGAAGAAAGGAGTCCGGAATCCGGGGGCCGGGAACCGGGAACCGACGGTGTGCGGGGGCGAATGTGTGCGTGGGATGAGGACGGTGTGGTGTCAAGACGGAGGGGGAATCAAGTTGAGACGGGGCGGCTGGGTGGGGCGCTGGAGGTTGGGGTAGGGGGACTTGACGTTACGCTGTTTATCCCATAAGATTCATATGTGTAACGCGCATAATTGTCAAGGATAAACCATGAAGCACGAGAAGTTCTTTCGTTTGCACCCGATATTTACAAGAGAAGAATTCACAGCATACCTGCTTTCGCAGGGTGAGGTGGGGGCCAGAACTGAAGAAGCACTGCTAGCGTACTACAAGAAGGTTGGACGGCTGGTCATCATCCGGCGCGGATTGTATGCCATCATCCCCCCCGGAACCGATCCCGATTCTTACCCGATCGATCCCTTCCTGATCGCAGGGAAACTGAGAAGCGATGCGGTCCTCTCCTACCATACTGCGCTGGCTTTCCATGGGCGTGCATACTCAGTCCAGGAGTACCTCACGTATTCCTCCACCACGCCAGCACCAGCTTTCCACTTTCGTTCTCAGGTCTTTCGTGGTGTCAGGTTTCCCTCGACGCTCCGCAAGGCCGGTGGCGAACACTTTGCGGTAAAGTCCGCCAATCGTCTTGGGATAGATATACGGGTGACCGAGCTGGAACGTACGCTGGTTGACGTCCTGGACAAGCCCCGCATTTCCGGGGGGTGGGAAGAAATCTGGCGATCACTGGAAGCGATTGAGTTTGTCGATCTGGAGAAGGTGATTCACTATACCGAGCTGCTCGGGAATGCGACCACTGCGGCCAAAGTGGGGTTCTATCTTGAGCAG
>DAOUES010000378.1:0-1658 GCA_034430335.1 Anaerolineae bacterium
GCGCTGATCGTCGACCTGCTTGAGAATCCCGACAAGCGCCAGGAGATGGGCAGCTATGGTCTGAATCGAATCGAAAACGAGCTGGCCTGGCAGTACAGCCAGCCCCATCTTCTCGCCGCCTATGCAGCCGCCGGTTACCCCGCTGGCGGCAGGGAGTGAGCCTGTGAAAATCGTCCATATTACCTGGTCGATCATCCCGTCACGGTCGGCGGCCAGCACCCAGGTGATGAAAGTCTGCGAGGCGTTCGCCCTCAACGGCCACGACGTCACCCTCCTGGTTCCCGACCGTCCTTCCGGTGTGCCGGGCGTCGAGGATGTCTACGATTTCTATGATGTCGAACACAATTTCAGCGTCGAGCGGCTGCCCTGGGTAAAACCCAGGGGCCGTACTTATGTATACAACTGGCTCGCCGCCCGCCGCGCCCAACAACTGAAGCCCGATCTGGTTTTCGTGAGGGCGCTGGTAGCGGCCTATTTCGCTGCAAAACGCGGCCTGCCGATCATTTTCGAGGCCCATAAGCCCATCGAAGACTACCGCCACGTTTTTATACGGAGGCCGATGTTCGACGCGATGATCGCCAGCCCGAATTTCAAGCGGCTGGTCGTCGTTTGCGATGTCCTGCGCCGGATGTATCTGGAAAACCACGACATTTCGGACGAACTGATTGTCGTGGCCCCTAACGGCGCGAATCCAATCCCGCCTTTAGAAACGCCGCTTCCCGACCTCGGCCCAGCGGCGATGCATGCCGGTTACATCGGTTCGCTGTATGAAGGGCGCGGCGTCGATATCATCAGCGGGATGGCAGCGCAATGCCCGGAAGTGCATTTCCACCTGATCGGCGGTGAACCTGAAGAAGTCACGGTCTGGCGGCAAAGGTTAACCGGACTCGACAACATTACGTTCTACGGCTTCATGCCCTATGCTGAAGCCGCCGCCTACCGGCAGGCGTTCGACGTGCTGCTTGCCCCTTACCAGCGAGAGGTATCGGTTGGCCCGCACGGGCAGGCCGAGTCGAGCCGCTATATGTGCCCGATCAAGCTGTTCGAGTATATGGCAACCGGCAAGGCGACCATCTGCTCGGATTTGCCCGTGCTGCATGAATTTCTCGAAGACGGCCAGACGGCCCTGCTGTGCCCACCCGACGATGTCGATGCATGGGCGGCGGCAGTCGACCGGCTGCACCGCGATCCAGTGCTGAGAGAGACAATCGGCGAGCAGGCCCGGACGAAATTCCTGAGCAAGCATACCTGGCGGAAACGCGCCGAACAGGTCCTTGCAGGGCTTGAGAGCACCGGAGTAAACAATCACCCAGATGAGTGAATCTGCCAGCGATCAGGCCGAAGCGAAAACCCCACGTGACAAACGGACCATCTGCGTGATCGGATCGGCGGCGAACATCCACGTCCAGAATCGAACCCGGTGTTTCGCCGAACGTGGTTACCGGGTACTGCTCATCTCCGATAGCCCCGGCAAGATCGAGGGTGTGGAGGTGCTGGCTCCACGCTCACCTTCCAACCCGGCCAGACAACTGATCGTTCAACTGGCGGATTACCGGCGGATGCTGCGCCGGGCAGATGCCGACATCTATCACATTCATTTTGCCTGGTATCTCCGGGCCTGGATGACCCTGTTCCTCGACCGTCGCCCACTTATGATC
>DAOUES010000379.1:0-2125 GCA_034430335.1 Anaerolineae bacterium
GAGTTCCAGATGCTTCATGGAGTCCGCCGCGCCTTGCAGCGCCAGCTTGTCGACGAGGGTTACCGGGTGCGGGTCTACGTGCCGTTTGGCGTCGCCTGGTATGCCTACTTCATGCGCCGTCTTGCCGAACGCCCGGCCAATCTGTGGTTCTTCGTGCGCAACCTGTTCCGCGAGTAGCCCTACCCCACCCGGTTGTGTTAGATCGGCATCAGATTCCGCCTTCCGCTTGAAACGATCTCCCACCCGGCGCATCCTATATATAATAAACGTATCAGGAGGACACTCTATGGATTTGAATCTCGATAAAACCGGACTTGGCAGCGAGCCTTATGACGTGATCGTCATCGGCGGCGGCCCGGCGGGGGCATCCGCCGCGATCTACACCGCCCGCGCCGATCTCAAAACACTGGTGATCGACAAGGGCCTGACCGCCGGTGCGTTGGGCATAACCGGCAAGATCAGCAATTACCCCGGAATCGTCGGCCCGGTGACCGGTGCGGAGATCGTCGAGACGATGCGCGGGCAGGCCGAGTCCTTCGGCGCGGAATTCCTCGTCGATAAAGTCGTCGGCATCGACCTGTCATCTGATCCCAAAATGGTGCAGGCCGGGACCGGCGTCTTTTACACAAAAACGCTGATCCTCGCCACCGGATCGATGGGCCGCACCGGTACGGTGAAAGGCGAAGAAGAATTACTGGGGCGCGGCGTGAGCTACTGCGCCACCTGCGACGGCGCGTTCTTCCGTGACCGTGACGTGGCGGTGATCGGCAACAACGACGAGGCGCTCGAAGAAGCCCTCTTCCTGACCAAGTTCGTCAACCACATCACGCTGATCGTCCCGACGACCGACCTGAAAGCCAGCCCGCATCTCGTCGAGGAGATCGAGGCCAGCGATAAGGTCGACATCCGCATGGGCACCCGCTTGAAGGAAATCCAGGGCGAGCAGAAAGTCGAAGGGGTGCTGATCCACCCGCGCGGCGGCGAGCCGGAAGTGATCCCGGTTACCGGGGCGTTTGTCTATCTCCAGGGCGGCCAGCCGATCACCGATTACCTGCTCGGCCAGATGGAAACCAACGACGGCGGCTGCCTGGTCGTCGACCGCGAGATGGAAACCTCGATCCCCGGCGTGTATGCCGTCGGCGATTTGCTCTGTCAGCACATCAAGCAGGCGGTGATCGCCGCCGCCGATGGCGTCGTCGCCGCGATTGCCATCGAGCGCCGACTCAGTGGCCGCGATAAAGCCCGCGCCGACTGGAGCTAGGGATTTTCCACTCCCGGGCTAAAGCCGCCGGGCTAAACATCTTTTTCATGTCCTCCACCCTTGACACATCGACGACCGTCGATATAATAAAGGTATGCAGCGCGAAGTCGATACCGTAGAATTTGCGAAGGCCATCGCCGACGAGACCCGCCAGCAGATCATGAAGCACCTCTGCTGTGTCTGGTTGACGGTCGGCGAAGTGGTCGAGAAGCTCGACGGGCGGGTCAACCAGCCGACCGTCAGCCACCACCTGAAAAAGCTGGAAGATGTCGGGCTGGTTCACGTCCGGCAGGAGGGGCGCAACCGGTACTACACCCTCAACCAGCGCCGGGTGACCTTCTGCTGCGGCAAGCTGATCCGTTCCTTCGCCCCCGACTACAAGGACGAATACGGCGTCTGACAGCGTGCTCTTTTTTTGTCAAAAAGTATTGATACATATCAATGTATTGTAAAGGAGTGATTCGTGTCAGAAGAAAAAACAACCATCCGCGACTCGGTGCGCGACCCCGTACGGGAATCCGTACGCGATTACTACGCCTCGGCGATCAAACTCGCCGGTCAATCATCCTGCTGCGGGGGTGGGGAGCAGGGGGGTGGCGCTCAGTTCTACGATCCCTCGGTGATCGACGTACTGCCGGTCGATGTCGACGTCACCTCGTTCGGCTGCGGCGACCCGGTGACGATTGCTTCGCTCAATCCCGGCGAAACCGTCCTCGATCTGGGCAGCGGGGCGGGCCTCGATTGTTTCCTCGCGGCCAGACAGGTCGGCGAGACGGGCCGCGTGATCGGCGTCGACATGACGCCGGAGATGCTCGAAAAGGCCAACGCCAACCGCAACCGGCTCGGCGCGGCCAACGTCGAGTT
>DAOUES010000380.1:0-7754 GCA_034430335.1 Anaerolineae bacterium
TAAATCATGTTCGGTTTGTAAACGTAACACAATCATGTCGCCGTGCGTTATACAATACAGAAATTCACGGATCGTCCGTGCCACATGAGGAGAAAATGGTTCATCAAGAAATCCGGTACCCCCGACGCACATGGCTGCATAAACCTATGATAAGGTTGATGCGAATACTCGTCCGGTTGTTCTCACGCGTTCATGTCGAAGGGACTGAAAACGTGCCCGAAGACGGCCCGTTCATCTACGTGAGCAACCATCTCCACTACTTCGACACGCCGGTGATCGGCACGAACCTGCCGCGCATTCCCCGCCCGCTGGCAGCCGAAAAATACGAGAAGCATCCCTTTGGGCCGCTGCTGAAAATCCTCGGCGCGATCTTCATCAACCGGGGCGAGGTCGACCGGAACGCGCTGCGGATGGCGCTCAACGTGCTGGAAGACGGCCAACCGCTGGCGGTGGCGGTCGAGGGGACACGCAGCAAGACCGGGGCGCTCTCGAACGGGAAAGACGGCGCGGCGTTCCTGGCGACGCGGGCCGGGGTGCCGGTTCAGCCGGTGGTGATCTGGGGCGTGGAGAACATCATCCCGTCGATGAAGCACCTGCGCCGGGCGGATGTGTTCGTCCGCTTTGGCGAACCTTTCTGGCTGGCCGAAGGCCGCATCCGCGCCGATCAATTGACCGACCTGACCGAGCAGGTGATGATCTCCCTGGCGCGGCTGCTCCCGGAGCAGTACCGGGGGGTGTATCGCGAGCACCCGGCGGTCAAGGCGTGAGTCTCGCAGGAAAACGTGACGGTTGGGCGACCGCAGGTGTCGCCCCTACGTCCGGTTGTACAATAAGCTCTGTCGCTCCGGCCCCAAAATTCCAATTATGCTATACTGAAAAGTGACAACCGAGGGCATTTCACTCGACAGCCGCACCGGTTTATTACCCGACAGAGGTGCCTGTGTGGAAGGAGCGCCTATGGCTTCGACAGTCCTGCATCGTTACGAGGAATGGTTGGCTGAACGGCGAGATCAAGAGGAAATCGCGAGCAGCACCTATAACGCCTATCTCAACGACGCCAGCCGCGTCTTTGAAGTGCTGCTGCTTGAGGTGCCGTCCTATGTCATCGAGGGATACCTGAAGGCCGCCGGATACCGCCGGACCTACAGCCACGTGATCGAGAACCTGCGCAAGCTGGCCCGCCCGCGCCGCGTGACCGTGTTCCGCAAGCCGTCGGAGAAGCAGCGCCGCCTGCCGGGTTTGTAGGCCGGGACCTTTATCCTTTTTCCCCGGTTTCAGTTTTAGCCTCGGCTTCGGCTTCGGCTTCGTCTTCAGGTTTGACTTCGGTTTCAGCCTCGGCTTCGTCCTTAGCCTGTGTGTCGCCGCTCTTCTTTTTCTCCGGGACGACCAGGGCGCTGCCGTCTTTGGCGGCTTTCTCTTCAGGGCCGACGACAGGCAGCGTAAAGCGGAAGATGCTGCCTCCCGCCGGGTTGTCGTCTACCCAGATTCGCCCCCTGTGTGATTCAATCGCCAGTTTGCAAAACGCCAGGCCGAGGCCCGCGCTGCGGCGGCGGCCTTTCCTGCCGGGGATTTGCGAGAACTGGTCGAAGATTCGTTCTTTGTATTCGTCCGGCACCCCCGGCCCGTTGTCGATGACGAATATCTCGACCATCGTGTGTTTCAAGATATCCCTGTCCAACCGCCGGGTCGAATCGGAGGAGGCTCTCTCTTTGTTTTCAGGTGAACGCAGCGCCGCGCCAATCGAAACGAGCGTGCCCGGCTCGGTGTATTTCAGGGCGTTGTCGAGCAGGTTGAGCGCCACCCGCTCGATCATATCCCGGTCGACGCGGACTTTTGGCAGTGAGTCGGGGATATCCATGTCGACCATCGCGTTCATCTCTTTGGCGAGCGGCATGATCTCTTCGGTGACATCCTTGACGATGTCGGTTACTTCCTCGACATCGGCATCGAGAACCATCTCTCCCTGTTCCATCCGCGAGAGGTCGAGCAGGTTGTTGACGAGGTTGAGCAGCTTCTTGACCGCCCGCTGGCTGACCTCGGTTGCCTGTTCGATCACCGGGTCTTCCTCCGGTGTCATTTTGTGGATGAGGCGCATGCTGCCCATCACCGCCTGAAGCGGCGAACGCAGCTCGTGGACGATCATACTGGTCAGGTTCTGGCGGGCTTCTTCCAGCTCTTTCTGCTCGGTCACGTCGCGGAAAAGCAAAAGCAGGCCGATAAAACTGCCGCGCTCGTCACGGACCGGGGTGACCACCCGCTCTACGTAACGCTGTGATCGTCCGTGTTGTGGCCTGGTGGTATACAGGTCGGTTTTGGCTTCCATGCCGGGGTTGTTGATCCCTGTTTTGATCAACTGGGCAAGTTCGCCTTCTTTGTAACCCAGCCCTTCGCCCAATGAGCTTAACGGATCGGCGATGAACTGGTCGGGTGAACGGGGGACGAAATCGCTGCGTGCGAAGTCCCAGAATTCGCCCATGCGGGTGTTGGTCATGACGATCCGCATCTTCGGGTCGATCATCAGCAGGCCGTCGTTCGACGTGTCAAGGATCGCGTGCAGGCGGTCACGGACGACCTGCACGTTGCGGTAAAGCTGCGCGTTGCGAATGGCAACCGCGGCCTGGATCGCAAGCTGGCCGACAAAGCTGAGGTCTTCCTGGTTGAAGGCGTTGGAGGTATTGCTCTCCAGCGCCATCGCGCCGATCACTTTGCCTTCAAGCAGTACCGGGACGGTAAGCTGTGAGCGCGGGCCGGATGTTTGGGGATCGTCGGAGGTGGAGATCCGCGTTTCGCCCTTTTCCATCACGTCGCCGATTGCCAGTTCTTCGGCGATGCGGTGCGGCGCGCGCGCGGAGTTGGCCGGGTCGAAGCCCCGCCAGGCGACCATGTGCGGCTGGCTGTCCTGCTGGTAGCCGGTATCCGGGTCACCGGCCAGAACCAGCACACCGGCATCGGCGCTGCACCCGTCGATGGCCGAATCGATGATCAGCTTGAAGATCGCCTCAAGGTCGAGCGTTGCGCTGAGGCGCTGGCTGATGTCCGACATCTGGACGATCTGGCCGATGCGCCGCGCAAGCTGGAGATCGACCTGCTGGTAAATGCGGGCATTGGTCACCGCCAGGGCAGCCTGGTTTGCGAAAGTCACCAGCAGCTCGATCTCGCTCTCGCTGAAATGGTGGATGTCGTCATAATAAACGGCGAGCATGCCGAGATTTCGATTCTGGGCGCGAAGGGGGACATAGGCGTAGGCTCTGAGGTTGAACTCCTTAACCAGATAGTGGGCGCTGCTGGTTTCGTCGATTGTGGCATCTTTAATATCGGAGATGGTGATAATCGTCCCCTCGTCGAGGATCAATTTCCGTTCATTCTCGGAGACTGCCGAGCGATTCTCCTTGATGATGGCAATATGCTCCTCGTCGATGCCCTGGGCGTACGTCAGGAGCATCCGGGGTTCGCTTTTATTTTGTTCCAGCAGGTAGATGGCGGCTTTGTTGCACCCGGCCACCTCGATCAGGGATTCGGTCACCAGTTCCAGCAGTTTCTCCGGGTTGAGGGACGCATTCATCATCGCGCTGATCTGGTTCAGCCGGGCCAACTGCGCCGCGTGTTTCTGGGCGGCTTCGTAAAGCAGCGCGTTCTGCATCGCGACTTCCGCCTGGACCGCGATAGTGGTCAGCAGATCGACATCGGCTTCGTTGAAGGTGCGTTCCGGCTGCTGATCTTCGTCCAGCCAGATAGCCATACACCCGACAACCGTACCGGACGAAAGGAGCGGGATGCCCACCCAGGTGCGCGCTTTGGGCGGGCGGCTGATATCGAGGCGCACCGCCGCCCGGCTGACCGACTCGGCGACGAACGTCACCTGTGTGTCGAGCACCTGCTTGCAGAACCCGTCGACATAGTCACGGGACGGCTGCTCGATTTTCTCGCCGTTGATGGCCAGGAAGCGCGGCAGCCATTCGCCGGTATCACTCTGCTGGTCGGTCAGGACGACGATCAGGCTGCGGACGTTCAACAGGCTGGCGGCCTGGAGATAGACGCTGTGGAGCAGCTCGTCGACGTTGATCGAGGTGCGGATGGCCTGGTTCATCACCGAGACGGACTGAATGCGGGTTACCTGCTTCTGGAGGCGCTCCTGGGCGACCATCAGACGCCTGACGACGAGCGCAAGCGTCATGACGACGATCTCGTAGATGATGAAGGCCAGCAGGCCCAGGCGGGTGATGGTAATCGCCGTGAAGGGGGCGAGCACCATCGGCAGCAGTTGGATGGCGAGGGCGATCTTGTAAGTCTCTTTTATCCGCTTGAGGGCCGCCGGTTCGCGCAGCCACAATTCGAGGACGATGATGGCGTCGAGGACGATGAGAAAGACAATCGGAATGATCGCTGCCGGGAGCAGCGTTTCCAGCGAATTGATGGCCGTCAAGGGAGCGCTGCCGTTCAACAGGCGGTAGCTGCTTTCAGCCACAGCCAGCCCGATGCCGTACTGCCCGATTGGGTAGAGCACCTGCCCGGCTGTCTGCCACCAGAGGGGTTCGGCGAATTCGGCCCGCCGGTCTTTTTCGATGAGTTGGGCGAGGGAGCCGATCAACAGCCCGGCGGTTACGATTACGAGGCTGAAAGCCAGGCCGAGGGACAGGTAGATCATCACTGCGGCGACCGGCAGGAAGGTGATTCTGCCCCAGCCCAGGTTGATGGAAAGGTAAAGAAGCAGGGCGATCATCACTACCGAAGAACCCAGGACCAGCCATCCGAGGAGACTCTGGCCCGTGAGTCCAGGCCAGAAAACGGCGGTGAGAACGATGCCCCCGATTCCAAGCACCCAATGGAATATTCTGACGCGCGTTTTAACCGTATCCATACTTTAATCTTACCCTAATTTTCCCGCTTGCGCTTTGGCTATGCCTGTCCGGTGCAAATTCGAATGGTGCGCTTCTTTCTGATACGCAGCAGAGCTAGGATTCGCTGGCCGCCGGCAGCGTGAAGTGAAAGGCCGCGCCGCCTTCCGGCCCGTCGTCAACCCAGATGCGGCCATTGTGTGCGCGAACGACCAGTTGGCAGAACGTCAGACCCAGGCCGGAACCGCGCGGGCCGCGTTTTCTCAAGTGTGGAGCGCCCTGGAAGAAGCGTTCAAAGATCCGCTCCCTGATCTCCACCGGCACGCCGTCGCCGGTGTCGATAATACTGACCTGCTGCATCCCCTCACCGGCGGCAATCTCGATCCGCACCTGGCCGCCCTGCGGGGTGAAGCGGAGCGCGTTGTCCAGCAGGTTGATGATCACCCGCTCGATCTTGTCCGCGTCGGCGGGAATGGCAGGCATCGTGGTGGGGGCGCTGATCGTCACTTCGATCTCGCTGGCGGTGGCGGTGCTTTTTAGCTTCTCATACGCTTTTTGAGCCATTGCCGGGAGGTCGACCGGTTCCAGGATGAGGGGGACTTCGTTTGCCTCCAGCTTGTTGACATCCAGAATCTGTTCGACGAGTTGGAGCATTGCCTCTGCCGAGTTCAGCGATACTTCCAGGGTCGATTGCAGGGTGGAGATTTCCTCGCGGCGGCTGAGTTTTGCGGTTTCGGCCATGGCGATGTACAACCCGGTGATGATGCCGGAAAGCGGACTGCGCAGGTCATGGACGATCATGTTGGAGACTTCCTGGCGATACAACTCGACTTCGCGTTCGTAGGAGATGTCGCGCATGATGTAGAGACGCCCCAGGACTTCGTCGTCGTATCCGAAAACGGGCAGGGCCGTCTCGGAGATGACCCTGGGAGGCGGAGTCGTCTCGATGGTGTATTCGCGGGTTGATATCCGGCCCGGATTATCCCTGACGGCGCGGGCAATCGAAACACCGTTTTTCGGGGAGAACATTTCTTCGTCGGGCATTTTCGACGAGAGGTCTCTCAAGATATCCAGGAAATGCTGGTTGACGTAATGGGTCAACTGCTGGCCGAGCAAATCTTCAACACGCCGGTTCGCCATCAACAGGTAGCCCTGCATGTCGAACATGAGGATGCCGTCGTTGATGCTGTTGAGGATCGCCTGGAGGCGGTCCCGGCTGGCGCGGATTTCCTCGGTGAGCCGCGCTTTGGCGACCGCCGCCGCTGCCTGAGACGCCAGTAAGTCGAGGTAGTGGAGGGTCTCTTCGGTGATATTCTGGTTTTCCGGCAGCGCCATGTTGAACACGCCGATGACTTCCCCGGCGCTCTTCAACGGGAAGCAAAGCATCGCTTTCACCGGCTGCCAGCCGGGATCACCGGCTACCTCTTTGATCAGGGGATGACCGCCGGTATCGGTGATGACGAGATGCTCACCGCTGCGGGCGACGGTCATTGTTGTGCCGTCCGGCCTGGGTTTCGAGAACTCCTTGTCGACTTCGCCGTCGTGCCACAGGCTGGTGCCAAACGTGAGCTTATCGGTTTGCGCGTCATACAGGTAAATGTGAACGTCGATGGCCTGGGTATGGTCGAGCGCCTGTTTAGCGATCACCTTGAGCGTGTGACGCATATCGCTTGAGGCCAGCATATCGACGGCCACCGCGCGGAGCGTCCGGAAGTCTTCGGCGCGTTTTTGCACCGTCTCGAAGAGACGCGCATTTTGAATGGCGATGGCGGCGTGTTCGGCCAGGCTGGTGATGAAGCGTTCCTGGTCGGCGTCGAAGGCGTCCCCCAGCGTGCTTTCGAGGTTGATCACCCCCAGGCATTCGTCGTCGAGAACGATGGGGACGGCCAGCTCCGACCGGGTGCCGGAATGACTGTGCAGGTAATCGCCATCTGCCCGGACATCGTTCACCAGTATCGGCTGCCTGTTTCTCACCGCCCTGCCGGTCAGCCCTTTGTCGGCTGACCAGCGTTCCAGTTCGCTGAATCGCTCCGGGATGCCCTCGCGGGCGGCGCTGGTCAGTAAGTTGTCGTTTGGATCATACAGCAGCACTTCGCCGTAATCGGCGGCGGTGGATTCGGTGGCAACCGTGATCACCTGGTCGATGACCGTCTGGAGGTTCAGGCGGCGGGCCATGCGCTGGGAGACGGCCTGGATTGCGGAAAGCTCTTCCAGGCGGCGGGCGAGCGCCTCGTCGGTGCGCTGGAACAGCCGGGCGTTCTGGATAGCCATCGCCGACTGGTCGGCCAGCGCCCCGGCCAGGTGAACGTTTTCGGAGTCCAGTTCGAACGACCGGTCCGGCTGGCCCAGCAGGATCAGGCCGACCAGTTCGCCGTGAAGGGTCAGGGGGATGCCGATCCCGGACTGCATGCAGCAGGTCGAAACCAGCCGGTGGAGGATGCTGTCTGCCGCACAGTCGGATTCTTCAAGCGGTAAAATCTCCAGATTGCGCACCGCCTCGGCGATCTCCGGCAGTTGGTCGATGGGAAACGCCGCCGGGTCGATTTCGTTTTCGTTGGCGATATCGTCTTTGACGAGCAGGCACAGACGCGGCACGAGGTTCTTCTGGTTTTCGTCGACCAGCAGGATGGTGCACAGGCTTGCATCGAATATCTCGATCATATTGGCGGCGACGGCGCGCAGCACGTTGTCGATAGAGAGTGAGGAGTTGATCACCCGCCCGGTGATGTACAGGGTTTCCAGTTCGCGGCGGTGGCTGTTCGTCACCTCGAACAGGCGGGCATTCTCGAAGGTGACGGCCAACTGCCCGGCCAGGGTGTGCATCAGGTTGATATCGCTGGGCGGGAAATGGCGGGGTTCGTCGTAGTAGGCGGCCAGCGACCCGATCACCTCGTCGCCGAGGACCAGCGGCACCTCGAT
>DAOUES010000381.1:0-2039 GCA_034430335.1 Anaerolineae bacterium
TTGTTGCCAGCCCGCCGACCCCTCGCTATCATAGTTCACCAGCGAAAGGGGTACCCATGACCAACCAGAAACGAATCCGCGTCGGCATCATTTTTGGTGGCCGCAGTGGTGAACACGAAGTCTCCCTCCGATCCGCCCAATCGGTGATGGATGCGATTGACAGAGAGAAGTACGACGTGCTGCCCATTGGCATCACTAAAGAAGGCGGCTGGATCGCCGGGGGCGACCCGATGCTTACCCTGACTTCCGGCGAGGTTTCTTCCGCCCCGGCAGCGCTGATCGGCGAACCGGGCGACCCGACTCTTAAAGCTATCGAGCCGGTGGGGGAAGCCGCCTCCGGCCTGCGCGATATCGCCACCGTCGATGTGATTTTCCCGGTGCTGCATGGCACCTACGGCGAAGACGGCACCGTTCAGGGCCTGCTCGAACTGGCCGATATTCCCTACGTGGGTGCAGGGGTGGTCGGATCGGCAGCCGGGATGGACAAAGCGATCTTCAAGGCGATCATGATTGCCCATGATCTCCCCGTCCTGCCCTATATTCTGATCCTCCGCTCTGAGTGGGACGCCGACCGTGAAGCGGCGCTTTCCCGCATCGAGGCGGTGCTCGAATACCCGCTGTTCGTCAAGCCTGCCAACCTGGGCAGCAGTGTGGGGATCAGCAAGGCGGTTGACCGTGAAACGCTGATCGATGCGCTTGACGACGCGGCCCAATACGACCGCCGCCTGATCGTCGAGCATGGCATCCCCGCCCGCGAGATCGAAGTCAGCGTTCTCGGCAACGACGACCCCGTTGCGTCGGTGCCCGGCGAGGTTATCCCCGGCGACGTGTTCTACTCCTACACCGACAAATATATCAACGATGATGCCCAACTGGTGATCCCCGCCCTGCTTGACGAGGCGCTGACCGAACAGGTGCGCCAGACAGCCGTCAAGACCTACCGGGCGATTGACTGCGCGGGGCTGGCCCGCTGCGATTTCCTGCTCGATAGTGAAACTGACGAATTGTGGGTCAACGAGGTCAACACGCTGCCCGGCTTCACGTCGATCAGCATGTACCCGAAGCTGTTCGAGGCCAGCGGCATTTCCTACCCCGATCTGATCGACCGGCTGATCCAGCTTGCGCTGGAGCGTCACGCCGACAAGCGGCGCAATAAGACCAGCTTCGATCCTACGGATTAAGGGATGATTCCGAGAGGTGGAGTTGATGGTCAGCAAAGAAGAGATGAGAAGGTTAGCTGGGTTCCCAAGCGATCCGGCTATCAGAGAGCTTGAGCGGAAACTGGGCAATCTGGCGGCTAAATGGCGACGGACAACGGATAAGGCGGTGGTTGATCAATACCACAAGACCTACAGAGAGTTACAGCGTCTGGGTTGGGAAGGCAGCCTGGACCTTGAATCATGTTTACCGGATCATCTAATGCCACCAGCTCAAAAGAATAGTGCATAGCTGCCCATTATGGTGTCTGACACACGTGCCGATTCCTTCCCAAACCGGCAGCTTCGAATCGCCGCGCTGGGCATTCTGATCATTTTCCTCGTGGTCAACCTCTGGGGGCTGGCCGATTATCCCGCGCCGCACTACGACGAGGTGAATCACATCGCCCTGAGCTACAACGTGATGCACGAGTGGCGCTTCGGCGTCGATCACCTCGACGGGATCGGCTACTACCGCGAGAACTTCACGTCACAGGGGCGGCTCTACCAGTTGCTAAAAGGGCTGTGGCTCGCACTGTTTGGTTACCGGATTGCTGCTGGCCGCCTCTTCTCGACTCTCGGCTGGCTGATCGGGGTGTGTTTCACCTACCTGGTCGGCAGGAAGCTCTACGACGAGTCCGCCGGGATCGTCGGTGGGCTGCTGTATGCCGTCGGCAACAACGTCTTTTACGCCAGCCATATCGGGCGTGAAGAACTGTGGGTGATCGCCGCTGGAATGGGACTGTTTTATTTCGCCCTGACTCTCCGCGAGCATCCCGCCCGCTGGAAGTTCGCCCTGATCGGCCTGCTGATGGCCGCCGCGCTCGACATCCATCCCAACGC
>DAOUES010000382.1:0-1674 GCA_034430335.1 Anaerolineae bacterium
CTCCGCCAGTATTGGGACGGTGACACGGATGTCCTGGTCACGATGCAAAACCTGCTGGCTAAAGCCGACGAGTTCGTGACCAACAAAGTCTGGGCGGGGATCAAGAAGTTCATGGCGAGCGCCGCGCAGGAAGTCAAGAACGTCGCCGATGACGTATCGGCCAGCTCCCAGCGCAGCCGCAAACCCAAAGGCCCGATCATCGAAGGCTCCTACCGGTCGATCCTGCCTCCCAACGAGCAGGGTGGAGCATCCGGCCAGTCCTCCGACGATGATCAGTGGATCATTCCGCCTAACGAGCGTTCATAGACGATGCTCGAATCCGGGTGTGGAAGCGATGGACGCTGGGGGTGGTGTCCATCGCTTTCGTTTTACCAGCGGTGCGTCTGATGGTGATCGACGCCTCTTTTTGTCAGCCTTACAGCGAATACCCGTCCCACCGGACGGTCTGCCCGCGCGTGATCACGAATACCACCTCGATGCCGGGCAGGTAGATGATCTCGCCCTGTTCGAACAGCGTCATCTGCGCGTTGATTTTCTTCTGCGGTTCGATCCCGAATCCCAGGTCGTCTGACAACCCCGGAATCAACCGCCAGACTTTCCCCAAGCTTTCGACTGGTTGGTACAGTCCTTCCGGTGGAGTCGGCCCGCCGCTGCGTGCATCGACCCCCGCGATGTAGGTGTCTTCATAGCGGGCGGTAGAGTGATCTTCCAACAGGACGATGATCACCTGCCCTTCGTACCACCCGATGCTGTTCAGCCACAGCATGTGGCCGCGTTCCATCGGCTGGAACCGCGCTTCGACCTCCCATACGAGTTGATCCGGGTTGTCCTCCGGTGCAGTCGCACAGCCGATGATCACCGGCAGTTCCGTGATCGTCTCGTAGACCGTCCTGATCGGCCCGGTGGGCAGCGGCGGGCAGAATTTCTGCGCGACGCTTGTTTCGGTTGGGGTGGGAGTCGCCGATGGCAGTGCCGTCGGCAGCACGCTCTCGGATGGTGCGGGCGTTGGGCTGGGCGGGATCGTGCGGATAATCGTCGGTGTCGGTGTCGGTGTCGGCGTCTCGGCGCGTGCTGCCGCCGTCGCTCCGGTCGTTGCCGTGACGAACGGGTACGGCGTTTTTGTCGACAGGTCGGGCAGCCGCTTTATTGATGCTGATTGGCACGCCGCAAGTAGCAGCCCGGCGATCAATATGATAAAAGCCCGGCGGCAGGGGCACCCCTTGTGGGTGCCCAGGGTCGCCCTGTGGGGCGACCTGTTGAATTTAGCCCGGTGCTTCAGCGCCGGGTGAACGATGATCGATTCCTTTTCAGGGTATGGTGTTGCATTCATACAATTGATCGCATTATCTATCATTGGGGTAGGGGGCAGTCCTCGCAAACGCTGAACGATTCGTCAAAGAAGCTCACTATCCGCTGCTCGTATTCCTCCGGGTGAGTGTACCCGTATCCGCCATGTCCGGTTCCGGGGACGATCCACAGCGATTTCGGTTCCCCTGCCGCGTCGTACAACTGCTGGCCGGAGCCTTCGAGTTCGCCGTAGATCAGAAACACCGGGCGCGGGCTGATCTGTTCGATCACCGATACCGGGCTGGATTTGTCGACCGGCACGCCTTCCACCCGGAACCACCAGACGATAGTAAATCGAACCATCCGGGAAAACCAGTCGAGATTATC
>DAOUES010000383.1:0-1680 GCA_034430335.1 Anaerolineae bacterium
GGTGGTGGCTTCTCCGGGATTTTGTCCCTTCGGGAACCGGTTTGCTTGGACACTCCATCAAAGCTCCGCCCTGCGGAGCCTTCGGCTCCGGCCATTCCTCCCCCACCACAGGTGGGGGCTTCCTGGAAATGGAGTGAAATCCTCCAGCAATTTCTCCGTTCTCTGCAAATTGCGCTCGACTCGACTGGAGGCATAGACGCCATAATACAGTTCGCCCAGCACGGTGATTGGAACGACGGCGGAGACGTCTGCCAGTTTAGCCAGTACAGCCGCCTCCTGGTCGATGGCAGCGGATACGATATTGGTATCCAGCATAACCTCATTCCCATTCATTCCAGTCGATCCTTTCGCAGTCTTCGATGGCCTGTTTCATCTCCTCGATATCTTCTTTTGGCCAGTTTAGGGCCTTCACCCGTTTGACGAGAATTGCCCCCGGTATCCCCACCGGTTTACCGTGCATCGACCGGGCATAATTCAACACGTCCTTTTGCTGGGACGCCGACAGCCTGCGAATGATATCCATCAACTCCTGTTCGAATGCATTATCAACCATATCAACCTCCAAACTCTAAACGTCCACGCCCTGATTTTACCCAAGCAGCGGCATCAGCACTTTCAGCGGTTCTGTTGCAAAAAATCCGGACAAAAAAACAGATAGGTAAGAAAAGCCTGGTGGGGGTCATACCGGAATAAGGCCAAGATGGATTGTTTTCCGACATAACCCCGAAGAGGGATGTAAGACGCGCTTCGCCGCGCTTTCCTGTTGACGCTAAGAAGCCCCCAGATTTATCTGTGGGGAGAGTTGTCACGAGTAGAATCTCACCTGCTCGGCCCCGTTCTGCAAATCGCTAAGGCGGCGTTTGGTGTAGATTCGCGTCGTGTTCAGGTCGGTGTGGCCCAGGATGTCGGCCAGGGCGATCAGGTCATTGGCATTGTTCGCCAGGTAGTTGTAGGCGAAGGTGTGACGCAGCACATGGGGCGTCAGGTCATCGAGATGCGCCCAGGCCCCATACCTGCGGATGATCGCGCCCAGCCCGGCGGTCGAGAGGGGTCCCTGCCGCCCGGTGAACAGCATCTCTCCTCCGCCTGCCTTGCGTTCGTCGAGGTAACGTATCAGGGCCTCGCGCGCCCGCTTCGGGATCGGCGCCACCCGCTCGCGGCCTGCCTTCGCCACCTCCGCGCGGATCGTCACCACGCCCTTGCGCTCGCTCATCTCGACGTCGCCCACACGTAGCTCCGATACCTCGCCGATGCGCAGCCCGGTGTAGAGCATCAGGGTGATGATCGCCTCGTCGCGGGCCGATCCGCGCGCCTGAACCTCTTTCAGCAAGCGGCGGGCTTCCCGGTCGGTCAGGGCGCGGGGAGCCAGTTCCTGCTTTCTGACAATCGGAATCTTTTTGATGCGCGCCGCCAACTCCGGGTCGAGCATACCCTGCTGCGCGGCCCACTCGGCGTAGCGCTTGATCACCAGCAGGCGGCGGTTGACCGTCGCGGGGGTGTATTTCTTCTGCGCCCACTCGACATAATCCAGCACGTCCATGATCGCCAGCCGGTGCAGGTCGAACGGCTCGTCGTTGGTTTCATGGTACCACCCGGCGAACAGATCGAGGTCGCTGCGGTAGGCTTCGAGTGTGCGCTGTGCCCGGCCTGACATCCTCTGCTCCTCGATGAAGAGGTCGC
>DAOUES010000384.1:0-8410 GCA_034430335.1 Anaerolineae bacterium
GGTACTTTTATATCGGGTGGCTCTTGAGACGATTCCCTGATCGCCCCCTGTGGGGGAGATGTCTCCGTAGGAGACAGAGGGGGTGCTCCGCCACGCGCAAAATTGGGCGTTTCTTGATCGCCCCCAGACTGCCCCCATATCTGCCCCCTGAAAGGGGGAAGTGCCGCGAAGCGGCGAAGGGGGTGGGGTGGGGGAAGTGGCCAACGGAACGTTGGACGAAGGGGGTGGAGCCGGGGAGATGGCGAACCGAAGGTTCGTCAGAGGGGGTGATTCTTCACGCCCAAATAGAACCCCTTCAGATCGCCTCCAGGTTGGGGGAGATGTCTCCGCAGGAGACAGAGGGAGCCGTTTTACCGAACTAAATTCTTGAGACACATGATCTCCAGGAATCGTTATAACGATCAATATCGTTCTTCAAAAGGATAAACCATGTTCGATACACTACCCGATAACTGGAAAGCATTCCTCGAATGGCCCTGGGAGAAGATCGCCCCGTACTACGACGATCTGGCCGCCCGTGACCTCTCTGCCGGAGCCGTCGAAAGCTGGCTCCTCGATTGGACGAAGCTGGCCGACCTGGTCGTCGAAACGCGCTGGCGGTTGTACATCAACACCACCCTCGACACGACCGACGAGGCCGCCCAGAAAGCGGTCAACGATTACCTGACCGGCATCTTCAACCCGGCTCAGTCGGCGGAGCAGGTGCTCAAACAAAAACTGCTCGTGAGCGGTCTCGAACCCGAAGGCTTCGAGCTTCCCCTCAAGCGGATGCGCACCGAGGCAGCGATCTTCCGCGAGGAAAACCTCGAACTGGAAACCAGGGAACATAAGCTTATATCAGGCTACGAACGGACGGTTGGGACGCAGACCACCATCTGGGATGGCGAGGAAAAGACCCTTCGCCAGCTTGAGCCGATCTTCATCGGCCTGGATCGCGATCAGCGCGAGAAGATGTGGCGGGCCGCTTCGGGCCGCATCCTCGAAGACCGGGAGAAGATCGACGAGATATGGATGAAGCTGATGCCGCTGCGAAAGCAGATCGCGGACAACGCAGGCTTCGACGATTACCGCGCCTATCGCTGGCAGTACTGGCGTCGTTTCGACTATACCCCCGAAGACTGTCTGACTTTCCACGCGGCCATTGAAGAGGTAGTCGTCCCGGCCATCACCGAGTTGAACGAGCGCCACCGCCAGCAGTTGGGAGTCGAGACGCTGCGCCCCTGGGATTTGGGCGTCGATTTGCAGCATCCGCAGGATTTGCGTGTCGATCCCTACGCCCGCCCGCCCCTGCGTCCTTTCCAGACGGCGGAAGAGCTTGAGCAGATCGCCAGCGCGATCTTCCACCGGGTCGATCCCGAGCTGGGCGGCTATTTCGATACGCTGCGGCGTGAGGGTCTGCTCGACCTGCCCAACCGGAAGGGCAAGGGGCCGGGCGCTTACTGCCAGACGCTCGACGCGCTGGGCAGGCCCTTCGTCTTTTTGAACGCGGTCGGCCTTCAGGACGACGTGCGGGTGATCCTCCACGAGGGCGGCCACGCGATCCACGCTTTCGAATGCGCCCATCTGCCCTATCACCAGCAGCGCACCGAATCAGCCATGCCGATGGAAGTTGCCGAGGTTGCGTCGATGGCGATGGAACTGATCTCGACGCCGTACTGGTCGAAAGCCGAGGGCGGGTTCTATTCGGAAGAAGATACCGCCCGCGCCCGCGTCGAGCACCTGCATACCATCCTGCGTTTCCTGCCTTACATGGCGGTCGTCGATGCCTTCCAGCACTGGGCCTATACCCACCACAAGGCGGCCAGCGACCCGTCAAACTGTGATGCGAAGTGGGGCGAACTGTGGGATCGCTTCATGCCGGGCGTCGATTACTCCGGGTTGGAAGACGTGAAGGTCAGCGGGTGGCATAACAAGCCGCACATCTTCTCGGTGCCCTTTTACTATGTCGACTACGGCCTGGCGCAGGTCGGGGCTTTGCAGGTCTGGCGCAACGCGCTTACCGATCAGTCCCATGCGGTGAAACAGTACCGCGCGGCGCTCCGGTTGGGCGGTATGGTGAATATCCCGACCTTCTATGAGACGGCGGGAGTCAAATTTGCCTTCGATGCTGCTACCCTGCGCGAGGTGGTCGGCTTGGCGATGGACACCATTGAGGGACTGGAAGGCTAGCCAATCAACTGCCCGAATTTTCTAATGATCGCAACACAAAGGCCAACCTGATCGCCCCCAGCCTGCCCCCTCTGGGGGAAGTGCCGCGCAGCGGCGAAGGGGGCCGGGGAGATGTCGCGCAGCGACAGAGGGGGTGCTCCATCACGCACAACAACAGAGGCCAACCTGATCGCCCCCAGTGGGGGAGATGTCTCCGCAGGAGACAGAGGGGGTGCTCCATCACGCACAACACAAAGGCCAACCTGATCGCCCCCAGCCTTGCCCCCTCTGGGGTAAAGTCAAACCGCAGGTTCGACGAAGGGGGTGGGCGGGCCAGTCGGCTGAATATCCAGCGTCGCGCTGTTCGATACTCCGTTTGTACGAGCGCGGCGTGCTGCGCCCACCAGTCGACCGAAGGTCGACCCATCGATTGTAGCCTGGGGCTTCAGCCCCAGGAATCTCTGTCGTGTTGTCAGCTTGGTGATTGGGGGATCAGCGATCTCCGGCAGCGGGGGCGCTCTGGGGTATCGGCATCACGAAGATATTGTCGGCCATGCGGCGGCCAATTGCCAGCCGGGAATCGATTTTGACGGCGACGATCACCGGGCCGTGATGCCCGCGCTTGACGATCCGTATTTCACTGCCGGGATTCAGGCCGAGATCGAGCAGGCGCTTTCTGACCGCCGCGCCGCCGTAAATCCCAACCAGGCGGAGTGGCTGGTGGCAGGCAGCCTCGGCGAGAGTCACCGCGTCTTTGAATCGAATAGGTTTATGTGTTTCGTGGAAACGGGCACGGGCTGCACGCCGTAGATGCCGCCGGACGCGGCGCTGATCAAAATGGCCTGTCCGGGCGGCGTTTCGACACTCGCGCGCTGTCCGGCGCATGTGATACCGGAACCGTCTGCGAGAACGTCCGTCGCTTTCTTCGGGGTCGTGGTGGTGGCGAGGTGGCATGCAGGCTCCTGGAATCAGTCATAGTTTTATGGTTATCCTTATAATACATTATAAGGGCAACCTGAAGAGTGTCAAGTGTCATTGTCCGGTCTTATGAATGTCACACGCCGGGAGAACAACGGTCGGGTGCCTCTTCCTCCTGGCGATCACTGCCGGGCATCAACTGAGCTGTTCGAAGTAATCTTCTTCTTGAACGGGTTTCTCATGCGAGGCTGATTCGTACTCAGCCCAGGCCAGTGCCAGGGCATCGAGCAGCCCGCGAGAAACGTCGTCAACTTCAAGATACTCCTCGAAAACGCGGTGAGTATTCCCCTTGCGAGGCCACATCCGATCACGCTCGGCTCCGCGCGCCAGTTCACCGACCGGGTCACTGCGATCATTCTGTATGATCAGCCAGGATGTAAAAGTAAGGGTGTCTTTTTTTGTTTCGTTCATAATCTGGAGTTCTTGTTGGGCCTTTTCTACAAGTTTGTCAACATACTTCGGGATGTTGTTGGGGTCCTGGTAGATGATGGAGCCGTCTTCGTTCAGGGTGGGCCAATCGACAACCTGACCATCGCCAGAGACATCGACCATGATCTTCAAACCATAGCCAGTCTGCACGATGGCCACTTTTTTCGGTCCCCGCGATGTGGGAAACTCTTTCACAATCTCCATACAACCTTTGTCCTTCCAACTGATCATGCGTCATACAATGATAACGTATTCGGCGCGATGAAGCACGTCACCTGCCCAGGGGGGTGCATTTCACTTCAGTGCGGATTTCGCTCAGTTCTATGATTTTTGTGCTGGTTCTTGAACCAGCTTGCACTAACTTGAAATGCGCCCGCCCAGGGCGTATTGCCAGCCGATCATTTCTCGCCGCCGCCAAGCGCTGAGAGAAGCATCAGCGCCGTCTCCTGGACGATCTGTGTGCAGGAGATCGGCCCCTGGTAGAGATCGCGGCAGCAGGTCGAACCAAAGCGCTCGATGAACTGCCGCCGAATCCCGGCCACCAGCGCATCGCATTCAGCCGTACCGGTCTTTGGATCGCTGCGCCCGTGCAGCGCGCCGATCACCATCACGCTGCCGCTGATCGCCCCGCAGATTTCATCCCGGCAAGCGCCAAATCCGCCCCTGAAACCGGTCGCCAGGCGGCACATCGAAGGGTCAAAATCGTCGATGACCTCTTCCCCGACGGCCAGGATGATTGCTTCGGCGCAGTTGTGGCCGCTGTCCATCAGGCGGCGAACCTCGCGGGTAATGTGATCATTTCTCTCGCTCATGACGTAGAACCTCCATTGACGTTATAAGGTGTAGGCAAACCGGAGCGGATTATAGACCCTGTGGGCGATTTTGCGTCATACGTAATCACTACTGCCGGATGACACCTACCCACTGTGCGCATTTTATTCCGATATGAGGCGCTGCGAAACAAAACCGGTCGGTGATACGTATAGCCTGATGATAAGAGAAATCAACACGGTAGTTCGAAAGGATTGGGCATGAGCGAGGAACGTACACTTCCGGCGAACGAACAAAATTCTGTGATCAATCGGCAGCCGTCGGCGGTAGGTTGGACAGCGGTAATGCTGATCGGTTTGGGCGGCCTGATGATCCTGCGCGATCTGACGGTGATCGGTTTTAGAAACTGGTGGGCGCTGTTTATCCTTTTGGGAACGCTGGGATGCTATTGGAGCGCATTTGCTGCTTACCGGGCGGCGGGGCGGGTCAACTGGGGCGTGATCACCCTGATCTACGCCGGGGTGTTCCCGCTGGCCGTTGCGGTGATCTTCCTGTTCGAGATGAGCTGGTCGATCTGGTGGACGCTGTTCGTCCTGCTCCCTGGGCTGGGCCTGCTGGCCTTCGGACTGGCGGCGAGGCCGCGCGGTGATAAGCCATCGCTGGCGCTGCGTTCGTTGAAGAACTGGCTCGGCTGGATGGGCCTCTCGGCGGCGCTGCTCGGATTGACGTTCCTGGCGAAGAATGCCGGTACATTCGACCCGGCGGCAGTTCATCCCAACTGGTGGGCGCTGTTCATCCTGATCCCGGCAGTCGGTGGCTTGATCATGATCCTTCGCGCGCTGCTGTCCCCCGACCGGACTGCGGCGCTGTTGATCGCCAACATCGTTGCGACGGTTTCTGTCGGGGCGACCGGCATCGTCGCGCTGCTTGGTATCGATTGGAACCTGCTCAACCCGATCATGCTGATCGGGTTGGGGCTGGCGCTGCTGGTCGGTTTTATGGGCAGGCAAAACTGATCTTTCATCCGGTATAACGATGCAATTTCCCAGATCAACCCCGCAGGGGGTTGATTTTCGTTATGAAATACGACTATTCTAGTAAAGACTGCTTCCCTCAATACCCTGCCGGGGGATCAGCTCTTATTCTGATGATTCTACAGGAGTACGCATCGTGGATTTACAACTTGACAACCGGGTGGCGCTGGTCGCCGCTGCTTCACAGGGACTTGGCTATGCGACTGCTTTGCAGCTTTCACGGGAAGGCGCGCTGGTCGCGATCTGCTCGCGCGATGAGGCGAAGATCAACGCCGCGCGGGATGCCATTCGCACCGAGACCGGTAATTCGGTGCTGGCGATCCGGGCCGATGTGACTGTCCCCGGCGATATCGACTGTTTGATCGACCGGGCGGTTGACGAGTTTGGCGGGCTTGATATCCTGGTGACCAACGCAGGCGGCCCGCCCAGCGCCGCCTTCGACGAGATCAACGACGCCCTGTGGAAAAAGTCGGTAGACCTGACGCTGATGAGCGCCGTGCGCCTGATCCGGGGAGCGCTCCCCCACCTCCGCCAGTCGACCGCTCCTTCGGTGCTGACCATTACCTCGGTGTCGGTCAAGCAGCCGATTGCCAACCTGGTGTTGAGCAACAGCATCCGCATGGCCGTCGTCGGCCTGACCAAAACGCTGGCTATCGAATTGGGCGCGGAGGGAATCCGCTTCAACAGCATCCTCCCCGGTTGGACGGAAACCGAGCGCGTGCTCGAATTGATGGAAGATCGCGCCGAGCGGAACGGCACCACCGTCGAAGAGGAGATCGAAAAGCAGGCAGCGAGCACTCCGCTGGGGCGAGTCGCCACGCCGGAGGAATTCGCCAACGTTGCGACCTTCCTCTGTTCGCCTGCTGCGTCCTATGTGAATGGGGTCATGCTCCAGGTCGACGGCGGATCGTACAAAGGCTCGCTGTAATTACAGAAAGTCACATTCAAAGATATGCTGCCCCCCTTGGCAAGGGAGGCAGCATTTCGCTGTGCGAAATGCGGGGGGTGATCGTGGCTAAACAGCCTACTCCGTTTTCCCTGAGAGGGTCTTTCAGAATGCCACAATCGTCGGAACCGTGGAAATAGTCCGCTATTTATGACCTTCGCACTCCGAAGATATGCCGTCCCCCTTGTTAAGGGGGACAAATCCGAGCGGTGCGAGGATAGGGGGTGATCATGGCTATCTTTTCACTCCATTTCCAGGAAGCCCCCACCTATGGTGGGGGAGGAATGGCCGGAGCCGAAGGCTCCGCAGGGCGGAGCTTTGATGGAGTGTCCAAGCAAACCGGTTCCCGAAGGGACAAAATCCCGGAGAAGCCACTACCTATGGTAGTGGTTAGGGATTTTGAGGTTTGCCATTCACTCGTAGTCTTTAAGTCCCCTCGCCCTGAGGGAGAGGGGATTTAGGGGTGAGGGCATGAAATCGCCTGGAGATTAAGAGGCGTCCAATCCCTAACCTGGTTGCCGCATTGGGGAACTCGTGCTACAGTGAACTTCCTGCACGGAAGGGTTGTATCTCCGAAGTGAGTGGACACGTTTTACAGTTCAGGATGGTTCTCAATGGATTTTGGCAATACCGGGCAAAACTACGAGAAGCTGGATATCCATACGCTGACCAATCTCCTCACCAATCCGGACAACCTGTCGGATGTTCACCGGGGAGCCTTCTCTGCGCTTCTCAAGATCGAACCTGACGAGCGCCGCAGGCGGGTTGCCGTTGTCGTCAAAAGTATGCTCTATGCGCCTGATCGCTATGATCCGGGGCTGATTGTCGAGGCGATTGAAATCCTGGCTACCGATCCCCATCCCGATGCGACCAAAGCGATGCTCAACTTTCTCCCCGATATGCTCGCCCTGGGTGTCAGGAATCGTGACGCCGTGCCGCAGGATGTGCGTGAATACTATTACCAGGCGCTTGTCACCCGCACCCGGGAAGACGATCTGGCGGTATGGAGTGAAATGCTTCCCCGGCTCGATGGGAAAACGCTGGTCGCCTCGATGCTCGAACCGGCGGCAAAGGCCCTTGAGACGATTGAGCCGCTCACCCTGATCGACCGGCTCTCCGAGCCTGATCGTACCCGCGCGTTGGTATCGGTTCTGCGCGGTATGGCTTTTCGCGGCAGGCGTAGCCTGATCAAGCCGGCCGCGGAGATGCTGGTCCGCGCCAGTCATCCGGCTGAGTTGAAGCGCGGTATTGACCTGCTCGCCGATCAATGGGGCAAGGCGAAGAAAGCCGGGCGGGACAGGGTTGCCCAGAACCTCGAACTGGGGCTGTCGGTCATTGACCGGGAGCCGCGTTCCGCCGTCGACCGGCTGACCGGCAAGCGCCCCTGGGCAGGATGAGTTTCCAACCATGCCCGCAACTGACGATCAAACACCGGGCGACCTGCCCGGCACTTCACAGCCTGCTCAGGATCGTGTGCGCTGCCGGATTCGTTTTCAGAAATTCGATACGCTGCGCTATACGTCCCATCTCGATCTGGCCGCCATCTGGGAGCGAACCTTTCGCCGGGCGGGTGTGCGGCTGGTGTATTCCCAGGGATTCAATCCTCGTCCCAAAATCCACCTCGCTGCGGCCCTGCCGCTTGGTTATGCCAGCACCTGTGAACTGCTCGACGCCTGGATCGAAGGCCGCCTCCCCGACCTGTCCGACCTGAAAGATAGGCTGAATCATTTCGCGCCGCCTGGCCTGGTTATCGACGCCATTTCTACGGTCGATCTCCGTTCGCCCGCGCTGCAAACCCTGACCCATTCGGCTGAGTATATGATTA
Source organism: Anaerolineae bacterium (assembly GCA_034430335.1). GTDB lineage: Bacteria > Chloroflexota > Anaerolineae > Aggregatilineales > UBA3940 > JAFGOY01. Next base: position 8,132 of record DAOUES010000384.1, read on the forward strand.
TCGTTCGCGACCCCGTTGATCGATCAGCGCTACAGGATCGAATCGACAATCTGCTCTCTGAATCGACGCTGATGGTTCAAAAAGGCAAACGCCAGGTTGACCTCAGGCCGTTGATCTTTTCCGTCGAGATCGAGGCGTCCCTGGCAGACGAACTCTGTATCCGCTGTGAACTCGCGGTGTCCCAGCAGTTGGGAACAGGCCGCCCGGATTTACTGCTGAGTCTTCTTGATCTTGATCCCCTCTCCGCCGATATCACCCGCACGGTTCTAAAACTGAGTG
>DAOUES010000385.1:0-5314 GCA_034430335.1 Anaerolineae bacterium
TCCCGTGCCAGCCGCATCGCGACCAATGTCTACAATACCTTGAAGGCCGCGCGCGGCAAGCCGATCCTGTTCTTTCCGGCTCGATTTGATGTCCACGAGGTGCAGGCCGCCGACGGCTATGCCTATGATATCGCCGTCAATCGTTACAACCTCGATTTTCACGGTCAGGTCAAGAGCTTCGTTAGCACCGATGCCCAGGGTGACTGGTGGGGTGGATTCGGCGGTGGAACCGTCCCCCATTCGGTGATTGCCTGTTTCCTGGCGAACACCACCGAGGCGATGCTCTGTTTTGCCGATACCCAGCCGCCCGAAGTGTCCCGCATCGCCCTGGTCGATTTCAACAACGATTCGGTCGGCACGTCCCTGAATGTCCTCGAAGCCATGTTTGCGAAGTTCCGCGAGTTGAAGCAGGCCGGTTCTGACGTGGAAGCCGAGAAATTCCGGCTCTACGGCGTCCGGCTCGATACCAGTGGCAGCATGCGCGATGCGTCGCTTGATCCCATCGGCGACCCGGCCCTTGATCTGGGAGTCAATCCCCGGTTGGTCGTTGCGGTTCGCAAAGCGCTCGACAGCGCCTGGCAGAGTTGGGATATTCCTTCGGCCTGGGAGGAAGAAGCGAAGCGCTACTGTCATGAAGTCAAAATCGTGGTCAGTGGTGGGTTCAATCCGGAGAAGATCGAGCGATTTGAACGTCTCGGAGTCCCCGCCGATATCTACGGAGTGGGGTCGAGCCTGATGGCAAATGACGATGCGACCAACACCGATTTCACCGCCGATGTCGTCCGCGTGAAAGTCAACGGTGACTGGATCGACATGGGTAAGATAGGCCGCGTCGCCTGCGAAAATCCCGATCTTGAACCTGTTCCGTACGATTACGCCGGACGTGAAGACTGCTGTGCCGATCAAAAGCTGTCTTAATCCAAGATATGTTGTCCCCCTTTGCTAAGGGGGGACGGCAGCGAGCGTAGCGAGATGCAGGAGGGTGATCGTACTTAAATAGCCTGCTCCGTTTTCCTTTTTCGGGTTGTTTAACCGGTTTGCATAATACTAAGGCATCGCGTCAAAATAAGTTATCAGATTTTTGCCCAGGCATAGGATAGATCAAGTACAGAAATCGATCATGTTATTTTGACGCGACTACTAACAACCAACAGTCTCAGGAATCGGCAGTTACTCAACCTTCACTCTTTCCCCGTCGACCCACCGGTACACATACACCGGCGCATCGATCCGCCGCCCATCCGCCCCGAACTCAAGGTCACTCGCGGGCGTATTCTCGATATTCCCGCCCACCGACCCGACCGCCATCTCGATTGCCAGCCAGGTCGCTTGATAGGCATTGACCGCCAGCGGCCCGGCGGCGATTCCCAGGTTGCCCTCTTCGTATCCGGTCGTGAATGCATCCAGTGCTTCCGGCGTCAGGAACGTTTCGCTTGAATCCTGCGGGGTGGCCGATCCGGTCACATACACCGCCCCGTCGATCTGATCGCCCACCAGCGCCGCGAACTGCCCCAATCCGTACCCCGGTCCGCCGATCACCTGTCCATCGGCTGAATGGCTTGAATTAAACTGATCGGCGTCGTCGATTACATCACCTGGTATCTCGATCTCAAGGATCGGCGCTGTTCCCTGATTTACCGCCGCTGTTTGCAGATCGTCGAGTGATGGTGCCAGGTTGTACAAGCCGGGCGCGTTTTCAATATCGCTTGTCGTGAACGTGATCAGCGGCAGTCCCGCCGCCTCGTAGATCGGCTGCGCCGCCAGTGTTGTCTCTTCTCGCCAGTGCCCGATCACGGCGATCACATCCGGGTCGAGCGCCAGTTTTTGCGCCTGTTCGATGGCTTTGTCCGGGTCGCCGCCGTCGTCATAGGCCACCAACTCGACCGCAAGCATGCCCCCTGCGCTTTCCGCCGCATACTCACGAATCGCCAGCCGCGCCGCCGGGATCACGTCGTAGCCGATCTCCCGGTAGCGCCCCTCGAACGGGGCCACCAACCCGATCTTGACGATCTCCGGCGTTGTCCTGATGCACCCCGTCAGGGAAACGATCAGCAGCATACAGTACACAAGTGTAGGGGCGCAGCGTGCTGCGCCCGGAAGTCGCCGAAGGCGGCGGCGCGACCGTAGGTCGCGGATTGTAGCCTGCGGCTTCAGCCCCAGGCATCGGAGGATGCCAATCCCCTTTTTTGAATCTTCGGGATTCAGTAAGGTCGTTATATTCAACCTCAACCATAACAATATCCTGCTCCCTCTCCCTGATAGGGGGAGGGCTGGGGAGGGGGTGATCTGTGCCAGATAGCCTTTTCCCTTTTTCCCCCGGTGCCGAATATTACGTCCTCTACGGGCAGGCATTGGCGATATGCTCTTCGAATGTCTCCGCGAAAACGTGCCGACCGCTCCCATCGCACGCCGCGCGGAAATAGAAATAGGTTGTCTCAGCCGGGTAGACCACCGCCTGTATTGACGACAGCCCGGGGTTGGCTATCGGCCCTGGCGATAAACCTTCGTACAGGTACAGGTTGTACGGCGAGTCGACCGCGTAATAATCGTTCTGTGTCAGATTCGGGTTCCACCACTCGCCGCTATCGTACTGGTAGCCCATCGCGTACTGCACGGTCGGATCGGCTTCCAGTTTCATCCCGCTTGCCAGCCGGTTCAGGTACACGCTGGCGATCATGGGCCGTTCTTCGGCGACCGCCGCTTCCCGTTCCACAATCGACGCCACCGTCACCACCTGGAACGTGGTCAATCCCTGCCCGGCTGCGTCGGCCCGCATTTGCATCGTCACCTGCCTGTCGAAATTCTCGATCATCCGCGAAACCAGGTCAGCCGCTGCCGCGTCGATGGGCAGGCGGTAGGTATCGGGGAAGAGATAGCCTTCCAGTGAGGCATTGGCCGGTAGATCGGTGCGCACCGGCGAGTCGGCGGGCAGGCCGCCCGCATTCGCCGTCGCTGCCAGGAACTCCGCGCCTGTAAAGGGCAGAATCCCCTCCCGGTCGATCCAGTCCGCGATCTGCTCCCGCCGCCATCCCTCCGTGATCCTGACCGTGATCTCCGGCGGCTGCGCGTCGGTGAGTGTCGTCGCGATTTCGGGGATGGTCATGCTTGCCGAAAGTTCGTAGAACCCGGCTTCCAGTTGAACGTCCAGCCCATAATAGCGCAGGTAGTTGCGAAACAGGTCGGCATCGCTGATCAGGTTTTGGGCCGCCAGCCGTTCGCTGATCTGGCTGGCCGATTCGCCGCTTACGATTTCGAACTGTTGGAGCGTTTCGTCGCTGCTGATCGGTGTATTGAGCGCCTCCTCGTTGAGCGATAGGTAGCCGCCCAATGCCACCGCTTCCAATGCGCCCAGGTCCGGATTGATCGGCAGGTCAATCGGCAGGCTGGCGGTTTGCCCGCTCTGGTTGAACGTTCTGATCAGCAGCGCCCCGGAAACGCCGAGCAGCCCGACGACGATGCAGAGGATCAGCAGGCGCACGGCGATCTGGGCGGCGCTCAACGGTTTACGGGATGTCTCTGAACGCTTCGAGTGGCTGTCCCGGTTCATAGTCGTCGTCTCCTCCTGCTTCCAGGTACTCCTGAAGGATCACCGCCGCCGCCAGGTCGTCGACCGGCTGCCCGCGTTTTCCGGGCTGGCGGGTCTTCTTTCGCGGTCTTAGTTCCTTCGCGCTCTCCGACGAGTAGCTCTCGTCCCAGAACACAACCGGTGTCGGGATCGTTTCTCCCAGTTCCCTTGCCCATTCTATGGTCTTCACTGCCTGAGCGCCCGGCCTGCCTTCCGAGTCGGTTGGTAGCCCGACCACGATCTTGGTGACCTGTTCCTGGGTGATGATTTTCCGGATCGCTTCAATCACTGTGTCCGGTTCTGTAACCCGGATGATGCTGTGCGGGCTGGCGAACAATCCGAACGGGTCGCTCAGGGCGATCCCGATCCGCGCTTCGCCGTAGTCGATCCCCATTACCCGCCTGAGCGCTGTCACGGCTCACCGCCGATCACCTCGATCTGGATGCGCAGCGGCAGTGTTGGCACGGCGGGCCAGAAACCCGGCCACACTTCGATATCCGCCGGTTGGGTCAGGGCCAGTTCCCGTTCCAGCCGCACCTGCGCTTCGCTGATCCGCGCCCCCTTGATCAGGTCTTTGATCCGTTCCTCGTCGATGCTGGTCGAAACATCTCCCGCTCCCTGCATGATGAACGTCACCCGCCGGTCGGCGTCCACTGATGTGACCTCGCCGAGCCGGAAAACCAGCGAGCCATAGCTGATCTGGTAGCCTTCCCCGACTTTGTTTGCCAGTTCCGCATAGACGATTTCCCGCGCGCGCCGTTCGTCGATTGCCACGCCCTGCACGGTCACCCGCATCGTCAGGCTGACGGTATCGGTCGGTTCGCCGACGTATCCGGTGAACGTCTCGGAATGGGTCAGAACCACCGACAGCGATTCGATTGGCAGGAACTCGGTATCGATCAGCAGCCCGGTTTGCATTTCGGCGTAGGCTCTCTGTAATAACTGCTGGGTCAGGAGCGCCCGCACCCGGTTGTAGTCCTCTTCCGAGATCGCCCTGACCTCCATCGAGTCGCCCCCGCGTGTCGTTTCCGGGTTGGTGACCCCCACCCGTGTCGACAGCGGCCCTTCGACCTCGTTGATCCGGCTGCTGGGCAGGTTGCCTTCAAAGCCCGCCTCGACTGCCTCGACCGGCACCTCGACCGTCTCGCCGACTTTCCCGGCCAGCGTCGTGTCGATCAATGTGACGAACCGCACTGGCTGTGCGGCGCTCGTCCGCACGACCGTTCCGGCGGGGATCGTTACCTGTTCGGGGACGAGGTTCGTAAAATTGACGATCCCTCTTGCCTTTTGCGAAGCCTGTAACACGTGTCCGGTTGCTTCCACTGTCGCCGATCCCTCGACCTCCGTCCCGACGATCCGCGCCGGGATCACGCCCTGCTCGGTATTGATCGTCTCGGCTTCCGGGTCGGCGGTCACCGTGATTGTCGCCATGACCTGGTTTGCCGCCGGGGATATCCGCACCGTTGCCCCCGGTAAGACAATCGACGCTCCGGCCAGCAGCAGGATGATCGTCAGGCCAAACACGCCGAACGCCCCCGCTCGTTGCCATTCGGGTTTCAACCGGCGGTTTTCCGGGTGCAGCCGCGTCCCCCCTTCAACCAGGTCGGCGTCGAGTTTTGTCGGCTGCGCTTTTCTCGGCACTCTCAGCCGCGCTTTTGCCGTTCGCCAGTACCGTCTGCGGCTCGCTTCGATGCTGGGGAAGCACGGGATACCTACTTCTTTTGCGTTGTCGGTGACGACCGGATCGCG
>DAOUES010000386.1:0-3636 GCA_034430335.1 Anaerolineae bacterium
TAGCGGCAGTCGTGCTTTACATCGTCCGGCGCAAGGATCGCCGTCTCCCCTTCGACGCGGTGACCTTCTGGCTGCTCGTCGCCTACGTCTTTTTCTTCTGGATGATGATGACCATCGGCCAGAAATACGATCAGCGCTATATCACGCCCGCCCATGTGGGCCTCGAAATCCTGGCGGCTGTCGGCGCAGCCTGCCTGATCGACCTGGTCAGCCGCGCCGCAGTCGTGAAGCGTCTTTCGTGGTCGTCCGCCGTGCCGCTGACCCTCGCCGCGTTGGTGACCGTCCTTCAGGCATTGTCGGCGCTGCCTTATGCGCCCGATTATGGTGCGTCACACAATCACCTGTTCGGTGGGAATCGCGGGGCGCAGTACGCGCTCGAACTCGGCGACCAGCATGAAGGGATGCTCCTCGCCGCCGATTTCATCCGTGAGCAGGCGGGGGAGGATGCGGCGGTCGGGATGCCCAGCCGCGTTTTGACCTCCTTCGAACAGTATTATCCCGACTACGATACACTCAACATGGGCGATGATGTCGACTACCACCTGTTCCCGGTGGTTCACATTCAGCGCGATCTCAAGCCCTTCCAATGGGAAGAATACTGGGATCGCTACGCCGGTCAGAAGCCGGTATTTGCCCTGTTCTTCGACGGAGTCGAATACATCTGGATATACGCGGCCAAAGACAGCGCCGTGCTGCCTTACACCGAGGTTCGCCGGGGCGGGATGTGGCTGGTCGGCCTGGCCTGGGTGTGGGTGGCCGGGATGATCGGCGGCCTTGTCTGGTCGAGTAGAGCGCTGCGCAGCGAACCGGGGGATCAGGAAAAAGCCTGATCAAAAGTTTTCTATCCTGTTCTTATAGCCCGCCGCCGATATTGTCGCTACACTCAGATCATGATGTGTGACGGTAAGGTTTGTTTGGAACCGAGGGTAAGCGGTGGGTAGAAACATGCAGTCGATCCGGTTGGGGCGTATATTCGGCGTCCCGATATATCTTGATCTTTCCTGGTTTTTGATATTTGGCCTTCTCACCTGGTCGTTAGCAACGACTCTATATCCTGACCAACTGCCCGATTCCCCGGCCTGGCTCAATATCCTGTTAGGCGCTGCGACGGCTATTCTGCTGTTTGTGAGCGTTCTTCTTCACGAGTTCGGCCACGCGCTCGTTGCGCTGGTATTCAAAATCCCGGTCCGGCGGGTGCGCCTGATGATTTTCGGGGGCGTCGCCGAATTAGGGGATGATTCACCCAATGCCGTCAGTGAATTCAGCGTGGCGGTCGCCGGGCCGCTCGTCAGCGTGGGGATCGCGGTTGTCACCGGGATGGCCTGGCTGATGCTGCCCTATCTGGTCGATGGGCTTGATCCGCTGATCGCCGTCCTGGGCTACCTCGCGCAGATCAACCTGATGCTGGCCCTGTTTAATTTGATTCCGGGGTTCCCGCTCGATGGTGGGCGCGTGCTGCGGGCGGTCATCTGGGGGATCACCGGCAGCCTGCGCCAGGCGACGACGATTGCCGGTTCGGTGGGGCGATTGGTGGCAGTTGGGTTTGTCGGGTTGGGTATCTGGCGCGGATTATCAGGTGATATCAGCGGTGGGTTATGGATGGGCCTGATCGGTTGGTTCCTCTACCGGGCGGCGGTGGCGGAGATTACCGCCCAGCGGCTGCGCGATGCTCTCACCGGGCGAACGGTTGACCAGGTGATGAATCTAAATGTAGCTTCTCTTCCCGGCAGCCTGACGATCCAGCAGGTGGTCAACGCCAATATCCTGGGGCAGGGCCAGCGCGTCTTTGTGATCACCGAGGATGACGCCCCGGTGGGAATTCTTTCGGCCAACAATATTCAGAACGTGTCGCCTTATCGCTGGAATGAAGTAGCGCTGTCCGAAGCGATGATCCCGGTCGATAGGGCTGCGATCCTGTCGCCTGAGGCCGAAATCTGGTCAGCGCTTCGAAATTTCGAACGTTTTCAGGCTTCTATTCTACCGGTGATGGGGGCAGGTAAGCTGATGGGCGTGGTGCGCCGCACTGATGTGATCACCTATCTACGGACGTTGTCGAACCTTGACCGGCGGGTCTTTCATCCCCGCTAAAGAATCAGGCGAAGAAATCGTTAAAACTGTGTGGGTACACCTCACACAGTTTTTTTTGTGGGTTATAATCTCGGCTTCGGATGGCTGATATTTGAAAAGGATCGAAACCGGTAGAGTATGATTAAAGCACTGATTTTTGATTTTGATGGTCTGATCCTCGATACGGAAACGCCGGAATACGAAACATGGCTGGAGATTTACCGGGAACATGGCGTTGATCTTCCCCTCGATCAGTACATGCAGGTAATCGGTACAACTTCTTCGCTGGTTGGCTTCGACCCGATTGCCAACCTGGTTGAACAGACCGGCGATCAATCCCTGGGGCGCGATCTGGTCTACGAGGAAATCCGCGAGCGCTGGCTTGCCGATATTGACGCGGGTGTACTTCTCCCCGGCGTTGCCGATCACATCAAAGCTGCGAGTGACCTGGGGCTTGGACTGGCGCTCGCTTCAAGCTCGTCGCATGCCTGGGTCGACCGGCATCTCGCCAGACACGGCATCATCGAATACTTTGATCACATCCTCTGCGGCGACGACGTGGAGCGCGTCAAACCCCATCCCGATGTGTTCCAGGCAGCGCTCGATGCTTTGCAGGTGCAGCCGCATGAAGCGCTTGTCTACGAGGATTCTGCGCTTGGGGTCACCGCCGCAAAGCAGGCCGGGATATACGCGGTCGCCGTCCCAAATCTCCTGACGATTCATTCTGATTTCAGCCATGCGGATCGAGTGATCGCTTCGCTGGCGGATGTCTCGCTTGCGTCGATCATCGAACAGGCGCACAATGGACGAAGGTAGGCCGAGACAACAGGGATCGTCTCTATGGAAGAAGTCGTAATCGTTGATGCCGTTCGCACGCCGGTCGGAAAGCATGGTGGTATGCTCTCATCCGTCCGGGCCGACGATCTCTGCGCGATACCGCTGGCCGCGCTGGTCGAGCGGATGGGCATCGACCCCGCCCTCGTTGAAGAAGTCTACATGGGCTGCGCGAACCAGGCCGGTGAAGACAACCGTGACGTGGCGCGAATGGCGCTGCTCCTGGCCGGGTTCCCGCACCATGTCGCCGGGGTGACCTTCAACCGGTTGTGCGCATCAGGACTGACGGCGATCAACCAGGCGGCGCGGGCGATTGCCCTGGGAGAGGGGGATATCTATATCGCCGGCGGCGTCGAGAACATGAGCCGCTCGCCCTGGTCGATCCCCAAGCAGGAGCGCGCCTTCGCGCCGGGCCATGTCACTGCCTACGATACAACGCTCGGCTGGCGCTATCCCAACCCAGAGCTTGAAGCGCTGTTCCCCCTCGAACCGATGGGCCAGACGGCGGAAAATATCTACGAGAAATACCCGGCTTTCACGCGGGAGAAGCAGGACGCTTTCGCCCTGGGAAGTCACCGCCGGGCGGTCGAGGCGATCAACGCCGGGCGCTTTGACGGCGAAATCGCCCCGGTGATGATCCCGCAGCGTAAAGGCGATCCGCTCCGTTTCGATACCGACGAACATCCCCGCTGCAAATTCGAAGACGGCAAAGCGGTCCTGGATACCAGCCTCGAA
>DAOUES010000387.1:0-2272 GCA_034430335.1 Anaerolineae bacterium
GAAACTGCGGCGTGGCGGCGAAGGTCAGGCGGGGCGGCGGCTCGGCCTCGGTCGGGGCGATGGTCGTGGAGCGTTCGCACCACATGACGGCGGCGTTGGTCAGCACCTCGGCCATCGCCAGCGACCAGGTGCCATCGAAAAAGATGTGCGACTGGTCGAAAATCAGGCTGCTTTCCGTGCGAGAGATCGTCAGGGCGTGGTCGCCGACGCCGCGCTGAGTCCGGCGCAGTTCGGCCAGCGTCCGATCCCCGGGGCGTTCATCCCAGTTGATGATCAGCGGCGCATTTGATAACAGCTTGAGTGTTTGAAGAGTCTCCGGCGGCAGCATCGAGCGGAGGCGCTTTTGTGCCCGGCGGGGTGTTTCGGCCAGGAGGATATCGACAGTTTCTTCGTCGCCGACCGGGTGAACAGAGGGATTCTGCTCCAGAATTGCCTGAAGCTGCCCCATGACGCAGCCTGCCGGGGGCATGTCGAGGTAGCCGAGCGGATCGCCGTTCCGCCGAAACACCTGGTCCCTGTTGATCGCCAGGCTGTCACCTGAAGACGAAAACGGACGCCCATTCCTAAAAAGCAGCTTCGACTGCTGGCCTGAGTATTCGTAGATGATCGGATTGCCGTAGTCGTCGTGGGCGATCAGGTCGATCAGGTAATACTGCCCGCCGACGATGATCCCGATCCGGGCATCCCAGAGAGGGATCGGGCGTTTGACGTTGGTGTATTTGAGCGGGATCATCGTCGCCAGCATCGACATCTGCCGCTGGAAGGCTTCGGGCTTTTTTTCGGAGAGCTTCCGGTGGCGATCCTGGACTTCCTGGCGGATGTCGGGAGGCAGGGCATTGATGCGCGGCGTGATGAAGTTCTCGAAATCCGAGCGGCGGATGTCGGCATAGGTGCCGTTGAGGGGTGCGCTGTACGGGCGGATGATCTCCCACTGCCGCTGCAAACGTCGAAAAAGCTCGTCGTTCAGAAACCCGGCTTTTGTGGCGGCTTCGTCGACCAGCTTGAGTGTGAACCACTCATCCCAGATGGTGTCCATCAGGTCGTCGTAGTTCCATAGAAACTGGATCGCCGCCATTACCCAGGCCGAGAGGTCATCGAGTTCGGTGGCGGCCTCCGGCCTGCTGTCGTGATAGCCGGTGGTTTCGTTGGTGAACCGGGCCAGGTCTTCACGCAGGCTGGTATGCAGATACCACTGCCAGGCCCCATCGGGGTGATGGCGCGGCTTTTTGGTGACGGCGGTTCGGATTCGCTGGTAAACATCGAGAAAAATAGAGGGAACGACGATCAGTGAGCCGTACAGCAGCAGGTCGTGGTAGTTCGGACGGCTCAGGTGAGCCGTTTGCGTTTCCGAGCGGGGTTGAACGTGCCGGGCGCTCAACAGCGAATACCCGCTTTGAACGATGCCTCTCCAGGTTGTGGAAGAATAATAAGATTCAAGAGGTTCAGATTCGACAGACATGGTGTTTCGATTTGCTCGCTTGGCTCTCTACAGCCCGCTGCTGCGGGGGTGTTGTCTTTTCAATCCTAGCATTTAGTGAATTTGGGTGCCAGCGTGAGAACGCTCAAAACGAAATTTGAAAGCATACCGTAACAGCTACGGGAAACAAATCGACTATTTATTGGACGGCCCGAATCGCGGCCAGAAGCATATCCGGCTGATGCCGGTAAGTGTCCCAGGCCGACCGCCCGGCGGCGATATCGGTGACGAGCAGCGACAGCGCATGGTTGACCGGTGCGATCCGCCCCTGATTCCGGGCAGCCTGTGCGACCGCGCCGTTGAACCAGGCAGCCTCACTCTGCTTTTCATCTGCACGCAGCCCGGCCAGCAGCGGCGGATCATCCGATCCCCACGTCGAGCGAACGTGGCCGATCAATTGTGGGCGCAGCATCCACTGTGGCCGCCGTCGCAGCCACCGGCTCAACCGGGCAGCGGGAATGCCGGGCAAATCCACGAGCGGAACGCCCAGCAGTTCGACGATCCACAGGGCTTCGCGGAGCGCCATCCACTCGATGCCAAACAGGTGTATATCGCGCAGCACGTCGGTCGGGGCCATATCCAGGATCGCCGGAGTCGCATTCCCGGCAAGTTGAACAAAGAGTCGGCTCCATTCGAGGGAATCGGCACGCTCGACGGTCGAAACCGGTATCGGGGAAGCGTCAAAGGCGCTTCGTACAACGCCCGCTGCCGGGGAATCCTCCGCGAGAACCAGCGTTCCGGGCCTGTTTTCGGCCAGAACGCCCTGTTCGGGTGCGGCGAATCGCCCGGAGAGAT
>DAOUES010000388.1:0-18503 GCA_034430335.1 Anaerolineae bacterium
GCCGCAGCGTCGGTGCCAATGGTGAACGCGCGAACCGGCCCGGAACTTACCGAGACCATCTTGGCTGCCACCAGCGGCGAGTCGATCCCACCGGAGAGGAAGGTCGCCACCGGCACATCGCTGATCAACTGGCGGCGCACGGCATGGGTCACCGCCGCGTCGACCGCTTCGAAGGCTTCGCTGCCCCGCAGCGAGGGTTCCGTGCTTGCCGGGAAATCAAAATAACGCCCGGTCGTGATCGCCCCGCCGGGCGATGTTTTCAGCCAGCAGCCCGGTTCAAGCATATGGATATCGTGCAGCAGCGTATACGGCGCGGGGATATACCCTAACCGCAGATACATCCCCAGCGAAGATTGCGAAACTGAGCAGGAACGTCCCCAGGGATGGGCGAGGAGTTGATCGAACTGCGAGGCGAAGACAAAGCCCTCATCGGCAGCAAGGTAATAAAGCGGCTTGATCCCGGCATGGTCGCGGGCCAGCAGCAGCCGCTTTTCGACCGTATCATAAAAGGCGAGGGCGAACATCCCGTTGAAACGGTCGAGGGCCTGCTCGCCCCAGGTAATCAGCGCGTAGAGCACGACTTCGGTATCGCCGGTCGACCGGAACCGGCAGCCCACCGCTTCCAGTTCCCGGCGAAGGCTCTGGAAGTTGTAGACTTCCCCGTTGAAGACCAGCACAAATCGCTTTGACGCATCCAGCATCGGCTGGTTACCGGTCGGGGTCAGGTCGAGGATCGACAGGCGGCGAAAGACCAGTGAGCAGTGCTCATTATCCGACCACGCCCCCGCGTCATCGGGGCCGCGCCGGGCCATCATCTGGCTGATGCGCGGCCAGTCGGCGGGTGAGGGAGATGATACATAACGCAGTTCGCCTGCGATTCCACACATAGTAGCGGTGCCAGTTCCAGCTATTTTTCGTAGGCAAATCGATCTATGCTATCATACACTTGGCCAGGCCATCCTGACCAATCGAAACGATCTTGATCGAGAAAGCCCATACACTCGCCCTCCATACCCAACTTCAAAATATGTCGGAGTCGATTTGGTGAAACTCAACTGGAAACAAACTGCACTTATCGGCCTGGGGATGGTCTTCATTTCGCTCGTCTGGACGCCCTACAACCTGTTTATCCCGCTTTTCTTGCAATCCGGCGACCCGATCTTCGATGCGCTTCACGAGGTGTCGATCCCCGGTTTTGGGCTTAACGCCAAGTTCACCGGCCTGGTGATGACCCTCGACAACATCGCCGCCGTGCTGATCGTCCCGCTGATCGGTGTATGGAGCGACAACACGCATACCCGTTTGGGACAACGCCTGCCGTTTCTGTTGATCAGCACACCGGTGGTCGCCATTACTTTTTCTTTGATCCCGCTCACAACGCTGCTGATCCGCCCGGCGTTTCAGGGCAGTATTCCCGGAAACCTGGGGGCGTTCGTCCTCTTTATCGCAGCGGTTGGCGTTATGCTTGTTGGGATGCAGTTCTTCCGGGCACCTTCACGGGCGCTGCTGCCCGATCTGACGCCTTCGCCGTTACGCAGTGAGGCCAACGGCATCATCAGCTTTATGGGCGGCACTGCCAGCGTCGTCGCCTCTTTGTGGATCGCCCGCTCATTTGATGTGCAGCCCTGGCTCCCCTTTGTGATCGTCGCTGTTTTGCTGTGCGTCGTCACTTTCGCGCTGTATCTCGGCCTGCGTAGGCCGGTTGCCGAGACGCGCGATCCACCGGTCGAGACCGAACCCGAACAACCGTCGATCCGGGAGATGTTCGCCAGCGCCTTCGATCTTCCCAAACCCCACCGCAGCAGCCTGATCAAACTGCTCGCAGCAGTGTTTACCTTTTCGATAGGTTACAACGCCTTCGAGACGTTCTATTCTTCTTATGCCGTTGCCAAACTGGGGGTCACTGCGGGGCAGGCGGCGCGGCAGTTTGCCATTGCGCTGATCGCCTTTTTGATCTTTGCGATTCCGGCGGGCTTCATCGGCGAACGCTTTGGCCGACGCCGGTCTATTCTGGCCGGGCTTTTTATTTTTTCCGTGCCGGTGATCATTGTCGTGGTGGTGCCGGGATTGGCCGTCAATGAGATCGTACTGGCAGCGGGCGGGCTGGCCTGGGCGCTGATCGAGGTCAACACCCTGCCGATGATCCTCGACTCTGCCCCGGACGACAGTCGATCCGGGTTCTTTGCCGGGCTTTTCTACCTGACCAACCAGAGCGCGGCGATAGTCAGCCCGATTGTCACCGGTGCGATCATTGACTGGATGGGGCGTGATTACCAGGCCCTATTCATCGTAACATCGGCCACGTTTGTCATCGCGCTCATTATTATGGTATTTGTAAGAAGAGGCGAAGCACGCTTGACGAAAGCGGTGCCGGTAAAATAGCTTACCTATCAGGAAAGACGATCAATGACCGATGGATTGACCACACGAGAAATCCAATCCGAGTTGGAAAATGTACTGGGGCTGGACGGTAACACAGATATCATCGCCCATGTCAACCTTGAGGCGCTGGGGCCTGTTCAAGGTGATGCAGAAACCGTCATAGCGGCGATCCTGGCGGCCAGTGGAACGGTCGTCATGCCCGCCTTCACCTACCAGACCCAGATCATCCCACAGGATGGCCCGCCGGACAACGCAATCGCCTATGGAACCGGCGACGAGATGAACGCCAGGGCCGAGTTCTACCGGCCCGACCTCCCGATTCACCCTGATTGCGGCGTCGTTGCCGAGACTCTTCGCCGGGAAAATGATACCCTGCGCAGCATCCACCCGATCCTTTCGTTCATCGCCCAGGGGCCAAACGCCCGCCCTGTGTTAGGCTCTCAGACCCGCCAGAACCCATTGGGGCCGGTTGCCTGGTTGGAAGCGCATGATGGGGCCGTCCTGCTGATGGGGGTCGACCAGCGACATAATTTCTCTTTGCACCTGGCCGAGCAGCGCGCCGGGCGAAAATCATTCGTTCGTTGGGCGCTGACCGTGAACGATATCGAGGAACTGCCGAACATCCCCGGCTGCGTGGAAGGCTTCAATATGATCTGGCAGCATCTTTACCCGTTTACCGGTGTGGCCCAGATCGGGTTGGCCCGCTGCGAACTGATCCCAATCGAACCGATGCTGGCGCTGGCCGAGCAGATGATCCGCGAAAATCCCGACTTTATGCTGTGTAATAAGCCAAGCTGTCTGAGCTGCCGGGCACGCGAGACACATTGATGCCGGGTTACTCTTCGTTGGAAAAGATATTTTCCGCGTAGTTTTTTAATGCCTCGATACGCTCCGGCGAGGTTTCTTTCGTTTTGAGATACCGTTCGAGTAGTTCGGGTGGTTCCAGCCGCTCCGGACTCTCGACGCCCAGCCTGCGCCGGACGGGGTAATCGACTTCACGTTTGATCCCGGCGACGAATGCGGCGTTTTCCAATGCCGCCTGAATATCCCGGTCACGGATCAGGGCTTCGTTCTCCGGCGTGGCCGTAATGATCACCCGTACAACCGCCTCGTCGACATCATACTGCGCGATGGCTTTAACAACCGCCTGTGTGGGATCGGGTTCGTCACGAACGTCGACCCGGATCGTCAGGAACTGCCGGGCAGGGAGTTCGACGAATTCGTAGGTAGTTTCCTCGCGAACCAGGTTGACCCAGCAGAATCCTTTCGGATCGCCTTCCTCGCCAAAGTCGATCCGCTCCACGCTGCCGCTGTATACGACCGGCGGGTAGTTCCCCTCGTTCAAATCCTGGTGGTAGTGAATATGCCCCAGGGCGACATAGTCCCAGACCGGGTCGGCCAGCGCGCTGGCAAGCACGGCCACATCACGGCCCAGCATCACCCCTCTTTCCGATCCCAGCTTTGAGCCATGCACGGTGAAATGGCCCGCCAGCACTGCCGGGATAGACATATCGACATCGTCGGAAAGTGTGCGGATCAGCAGATCGACCTGTTCGCGCAGTAAGTGGTCGAGGTCGTGCAGGCTGAGGCCGCGTGTGTTCACCTCGTCGAGCAGGCGCTGCCGCATCGGGTAAGGCACCGTCGCCACCTGCACCGGGCCGCGCTTCGTTTCGATCCGGTGAAGGCCATCCGACCGGCCTACGATGATATTGTCTACTTCGAGCGTCTGGAAAATATCGATGGTCGACGCTTTTTGAGTCATCGCCGGTAGATCGTGATTGCCAACCAGCAGCACGACCGGGCACTGCCGCGCCAATCGCTTGATCCGGCGGGCAAACTCGCGCTGAAAGGTCGGGTTGGGCTGGCGGGTCTTGAACGCATCCCCGGCAAATATCGCCAGGTCCGCGTCGTTTTCCTCGGCATAGGCCACGATATCGGAGAGACGCCGCAGAAAGTCCATCACCCGGCTGCTGATCCCGGTTGCGGGGTCGATTTTGCCGTAGTTTTCCATTCCAATATGAACATCCGCAAAGTGAAGTAAGCGAACAGGATCGGTCACGCCAGCCACCTTTGACAAAAAAGATCGGAGATGCTGTCTGTAGAGCGTCTCCGATCATATCGAAACTAGCAGGATTTATTCAACCGAATCTTATCCGCGAGCGCGTTCCAACAGGGCCATCATCATGACGCCAAGCAGGATACGATTCTCGGCAACAGGGTCGGCAATTTCGGCCAGCGCCTCAATCAAGAACTTGCCTTCGAACAAGGCAGCTTCCTTTTTTACGCGCATCACCGGCGTTTCGGAGCCAGCCTGATAGATCGTGTAGCTTGGGTGGAACAAGAATGCAGACGCGATTCCGACCAGGGGGATCGAGCTAACTACAGAGTCGATCACCTTGATCCAGGGATTGTCCTCTTTGACGTGATGTGTCATCTGCCCTGAACTGTCCATGACGATGTAGCTGGCTTTCCACAGCGATTTCATCCCTTCGCGCTTGATTTTGCCAATGGGTGATCCTGCTGCATCAGAAAAAGAATATTCTGCCGAAATATCCAGGATGCGGTCGGCCTGAATGCGGTAAACTTGAGTGGATTTTGAAGAGTCGGAATAGACGGCGACATCTTCCTTTAGCTTGAATGCCTTCTGATGAACATAAAAGATTTCCTGCTCGCTGGCATTGCGGATAAAAACCTGCGGGCCAAAAGCCAATATTTTGAATGACATTTGAAGCGGATATTGATATTGCATTTCTATCTCCTACTTAGAATAATCAATCGTGCTGTTCAGAATACCGGAGCAGCATTCCTGCTACCATAGTTCGTCTGGCTTTCTGCCAGCATTCTCATCCAGATTTACAAATATAGCAAGTGAGAAAAAACACCCGTCGCACCGGATTCTGTGATAAAATGGGGAGCAGTTCTGGCAAGATAACTCAATCTCTACCAGCAACATCTGGGAAATGTATCATGATACGCGAAACAGACAGAGAACTATATGCTCAGTGCCTGCGTTGTATCGAACAGGGAGTATCTACCAACCAATACACTCTGATAGAAACCCAGGCCGAAGAACTGGCAGAACGGATCGCCCGCCAGGTTTCCGTGAACCAGGTCAAGAGGCGTGTGCATCAAGACGAAGTCTGTGATCCGGTCACCGGCATCCCGTCAAGCTACATCAACGTAATCATTTCCTATGCCCTGGAAGTTGGCCCGAAGATTAAACAATTGAAGGCCGGTGACGTCGAAAGCTGGAACGAGATCATGGTATTGGCCCGGCAGCGGGTTAACACAAACCTTAAGGGCTATGCAGCCCAATACGGACATCGTTTCCACAGTCTCGCCGAAGAGCTTGTGCAGAAATGTACGACTGTTCTCTGGATGCGCCTGGATGGATATCCTTACGATACAAGTCTCGAATCCTGGGTGTCCCAGTTTGTGGCGCTTGAAGTCAGCACAGAACGGCGTAAGTCAGATTTCAAGTGGAACAGCACCGCCCGTTCGCTGGATCAGCCGGTTGGGTTTGGGGAAGGGGCCAGCACCCTGGGAGAACTTCTGCCGGACAGGAACGCAGTGCATCATTACGAGCAGGTAGACCTCTACTTGACAGTAGAAGCCGCATCGAAGCACCTGAGTCCTGACCAACATGAGGTTGTCTGGCGGACTCTATCAGGGCAGACTTCCCAGGATATTGCCGATCATATGGGGAAAAATCGAAACACCATTTACCAGATACGCTACAGGGCTGTAAAAACTTTACGGGAATATATTGACTGAGGAAGTATTCATGAGTAGTTCACCGGCTGACCACGATTTTCAGCACTGGGAAATTCGAGAATTATTGGGACGTTACGCGGAATTGATCAAGGCTGAGGAAGACGTGGGATATATGTACCCGGCTGTAGCAAATCACCTGTTAGAATGTGATGAATGCCGATCTATCTTGGATGATTTACTTGAACCACATTCAGACATTCCTGTAGATAGCAAAATTACGAGTGAAAACCTCGATTTTCTCCGGCCATCTCATCCCACTACTATCGTCCTGGCGAGAAGAAGCAGCACCTCAATCGCGCGGAAAATCCACATCGCATTTCCGGCCAATATGATGCCGGGAAGCCCTTTTACTCCTCAAGGGACAATGCGAGGACTCACTCCTATCCAGCCGGGTGGACGGCTCATTCTCTTCACCAGTATTCCTTTCGACAACCAGCAGGAACTCACAGTTATGCTTACGCTGCACGATTCCGGGGAGGCAGAGAGCTATACTGTGGTCGGTGAATTATCCGGTGAACCCCTGCCGATCGTTACCGAAGCGTTATTGCATGTAGGCCAGCATACCTATTCCGCGACAATCGACTGTGGGCAGCTTGAATTTGCAAACGTCAGATACGACGACAGCGTAAGCCAGGTCAGCCTGACGATTGACACAACCCTCCCGAATTCACACCATCATTAGCCGTTCCGCAGCGATGATCAAGCCCTCCGAACAGATCGGCCAACGCCTGACGGATATCGATCATAAGTTGATAACAGAGAAACAACTGGCCGATGCCTTTGACGAAGGATATCGGCGTATCAATGCGGATACCGGCGACTTCATCGAATACAGCCACGAATTGGCCCGGCGGAACCCGGTGCTTGGTTCTCAAAGCGCCCTGGGAGCTTTTGAGAGCCTGGCGCAATCCGGCGATACGGGGAAAACGGGACTGGCCTTAGCCGCATTGGGCATGAGCCTGCACTGGTGGGGGCATGATTGGGAAGCGCTGAATTATCTTGACGAGGCCCATTCCACGCTAACCGGTACATACCCGAAGCTGGTCGTCGAATGGCACCGGTGTTTGTGCGAACGCCGTCTGAACGGCTTGCAGGATACCCACCTGCGGTTGAACGATATTGCCGCCCAGCTCGAATCTGGCGGATCGGCTGTTGCTGCCATGTGCTGCCGCCTGGACAATGCTATCGTCAACTTGCAGCAGGACGATCTGGAAAAACGACAGGCATTTTTGAAGTCTGCAAAATCGTTCTTTAAGTTACACAACTTATGGGGTGATGCGGGAATCGCGTTGATTATCGAAGCTCGGTTGTCATTTGACCGGGGAGAACTCGAAGCCGGTTCCCAACAACTCGACGAAGCCGAAGGTTATCTATCACGGGCAAACATGCCCGCGATGCTCGGCTTTTGCTGGATGCTGCGGGGCATCTATTTCAACCATCACAGAAAAGTCGACCAGGCCGTCGCTTGGCTGGACAAAGCCATCACACGCGCCAGAGCGCTTCAACACCACTATTACGAAGCACTTGCTCTGATGGACCTGGCCGCGATTCAATATCATCAGGGGAAGAGTGAAGAAAGCTATCAAACCAACCAGGCGATAAAAGCCATTGCCCGCACCCTGAAAGTGAGGTTGCTGGAAGCCAGCGCCACGCTGACGGAGGCGAACTGGCATTTCAACAAGGGAGAATACGCCGCTGCCCAGGACGGATATGTCCGGGCACAGGCATACTACGAACAGGTAGGCCACCAGCCGAGCGTCGGGATTTGTATCATAAACCAGGGCGTCGTCGCCCGCCGGTTGGGACATTTCGGGCAGTCGCTGAATCTGCTCAACCAGTCGCTTGACCTCTTCGAGGCAAACAGTCAGTACGAATTTGTCGCCACGACTCACCATAACCTGGGAAAGACCTATGCTGCGTTTGGCTACATCGAACCGGCCATCAAGCATTACCAGTTGAGTATCGACACCATCGAAGAGACAGGGGCGGAGGCACAAAGCGGAAAGACCCTGGTAGAACTCGCGTTGCTCCTGGCAGAACGGAACGATATCGAACAGGCCCACGCGAAGCTCGACCAGGTTAAAAGGGAAGCCGCGTCAGCCGGGATGCTTTTTGACCTGGCATTATGCGACCAGGCCAGGGGCGATATTCTGCTGAAGGAGCGTAAACCGATCCAGGCGCTGGAGGCATTCCAGAGCAGCCTGGAACAGTGCGAATCCCTTACCCTGCTGGACACATCCAGGAATTCACGGCTGGGCATTTGCGAAGCACTGATTGCTCAACGGCGGTTCGAAGAGGCCCGCGAGCAGATCGAGCAGATCGATCCAGGCGATCATCCCGCGAGGCTGCGCTGGCGGCTCCACCTGCTGGACGCGCGCATCGAACGGGAAAACCTCAATTTTCAGGCCGCGTTATCGGCTTATGTCAGCGCGCTCGACGAAATACGCCTCGCCCGCCGCAGCCTGGACTTCGAAGAATACATCGAGCAGTTTGTACACGCCCTGGAACCGGTCTATTTCGAGGCATTCGAGCAGGCCATCGAACTGGAAAACTGTCTGGAGGCGCTGGTCATTGCCGAACTGCACGGAAACCAGCTTCTCGGCATCCGGCTGGGCCACCGGGCAGCCGAAGAGCGCGATTTGAGAACCCTTCCTGAGCAGCTCACCGCCGTCTTGAACGCCAAGCTGGGTTCTGAATGGACGATCCTTCGCTACGCATGGGGCAAAAATCACATTCGCCTGTTTGTACTCACTCCCGGCGGGCTGTCCTGGCACAAAATTCCACTGGATCGGGCTGTTCAGATGGCCCTGCGGCTCTGTTCAAGTCCCGATATATCTTTCCGCCAGTTTGCCTTCCTGGACGATCCGCAGCTTCAGCCGGGGACATCCGGGCAGGGTAAATCGACCCGGCGGCAGTTGTTCAACAGCCTGTTCCCGGAAGCGGTGCGGCAGCGGCTTCATCCCGATCACACCCTGATCGTCGTTCCAACCCACCAGCTTCACGGACTGCCGTTTCAAGCCCTGATCGATGGCGACACGCCCCTGATCGAAAAGACACAGGTATTGTATACACACTCGCTGTCGACGCTGCTTGGGACGATGAAACGATCCCCCGCCCAGCCGGATGATGGCAGGCAGGGATTGATCCTGGCCCAATCAGAGTTCGCCGCTGAGGATTTCCCGGCGCTTCCCCATATCGAATATGAAGTCGCGGCGATCAACCGCAAGAACCCGGCGATCAGCCGTTATCCCACCGCAGAACTCTCGCGGCAGAATCTCCGCCGGGCCGGGCAGACGGGCAGCTTATCCC
This sequence comes from Anaerolineae bacterium, assembly GCA_034430335.1. Lineage (GTDB taxonomy): Bacteria > Chloroflexota > Anaerolineae > Aggregatilineales > UBA3940 > JAFGOY01. The sequence goes on from DAOUES010000388.1 coordinate 9,466, forward strand.
AGGCGAAGCTGCTGCACATCGCCACTCACGCTTATTACGACGCAGAAACCGGGGCTTACACCGGCCTGCTGCTTGGCGAGGACGTTCTCGGCATCGAAGATATTTACAACTGGAAGCTCCAGGCGCAGCTTGTAACCCTGTCGGCCTGCCAGACGGGTATGGGGCGCTGGTATTACGGCGACGAGATCGTGGGGATCACGCAGGCTTTCCTCAGCGCCGGGGCACGGTCGGTGATTGCCAGCCTGTGGCAGGTCGCCGACGAACACGCCGCCGACCTCATGGCGGAGCTTTATACCCGGCTGGAAAGCTGCGGTGAACCGGCGAAAGCTCTGGCCGAAGCGCAGCGCCAGGCCAGTCGATCCGGTCTTGAAACCTTCTACTGGGCACCGTTCAGCGTCTTCGGGCAGCCCTGATCAATCGCTATCGAGGCCGAGGCGGAACCCGATCAGCGGCACATGGGCGTGCGGCTCGACCGGTCGGCGCTGCGTGCAGTGAATCTGACGCCGCTGGTTGTCGTACGCGCCTCCCCGCAGAATGCGCGGCCCGGCGGCATTGACGTTCTCTCGATCTTTGTCCGGCTTGTAAGGGTAATCCCGCGCTAGGCTGTTCGTCCACTCCCACACATTACCGCCGAGATCGTAGACGCCCTCCGGCGTCTTGTCCTGTGGGAAGATGCCGACGGCGGTCGTTTGCCCGATCCCTGCCTCGCGTGTATTGGTGCAGTCGTCGCCGCTGGCGCGATTGCCAAACGGGTACTTTCGGCGCTCAAGCCCGGCGGCAGCCCGCTCCCATTCCGCTTCGGTCAGCAGGCGGTACGGCTTCCCGGTTTTTTGACGCAGCCAGTTGGCATAGGCGACAGCCTCGTACCATGTCACTCCAACCACCGGGCGATTGTCGATCCCCAGCGCTGGATCATTGACATAGCCACCTGTACGGGCCGCCCGCCCTCGCCATTCCTGCCCGGCCTTTGTCCAAAACCGTGCGTCGGCATGGGTTTTATCTTCAAGGAAAGCGCGGAACTGCGCATTGGTGACCGGGTAGCGCCCGATCTGAAATGGCTTCAACCTGACCGTGTGACGTTCGTCGTCAGCGCCCATCTCAAATGGCCCTCCGCCAATCCGGACCATCTGGGGTTCAACCGAGCAAACGCCGGGGCGAGAATCTCCCAGCCAGCCCAGAACGTCGGCGGCCTGGGCGCGTTCGATTGGCGTGAGGTGTCCACCTTCGAGCAGCATTCTTAGCTGAGATAACAGCCGAGACACCACATGCGTACCGACATGCTCATCCTGTTCGGCGACGGTGCGGCCAACGATGGTCAGCATCTCCGCCGCCCACCAGATCAACCGCCACCCCGCCGCGTTCTCCGGGGGCTGGGGTTTACACAGCAGGTTGATCGCGTTGAGCGGGCGGAACACGTCCTGGTGATTAAACACAAGATGCCCGACGGAGAGAAGCAAAACCTCGTGCCAGACATCCCCCTGATCGGCGAGAACGGCCACCAGCCGCAAATATTCACGGTCGGCGACCAGATACCGGGCTGCCAGGAACTCCTGAAAGCCTCGATGTGGAAACGCAAACATCGGGTCGCCGTTGTTATCACGCCCTTTCCCGATCAACAGCCCGGCGCGTTTTTCGACATAGTCACAGAATTTCTGCGCTTTACCCCAGTCGCCATCGAGGTACTTTTGCAGCACCTTCAGGACATCGCTCTGCGGGATGTTGACCGCGTTGGTCGATCCGTCCTGTGTGTTGTGCGCCCGGAACGCGACTTCGCACAGGCCGTTGATCAGCCGTTCTTCGCGCGTTTCCAGTTCATCGACAATTCCCTTCACCCATTCACCCGGCGCGGTTTCTTTCGTTCGCTGCCAATCCCACAGCAGCAGTTGGATGCAGTCATTGTAAAGGCGCGCCCGTTCTTTCGGTAGGGTTCCTTTGTAGGTATGAACCACCGACATGACGGTCAGCAGCATCGGGTTCTGGGCCAGGTCGCCGAGGTTTTTGGCCGCATCTTTGAGTTCGGCGGCCCTGGTAAAGACCCCTTCCCGGTCGATGTAACCCAGGCGGCCCAGCGTGTTGTACCACCGGTCGATGAACAGGTGGCGGTTTTTCTCACTCAGCGAGGCAAGCATCACGACCTGGAAGCGCGTGAGCTGCCAGGCCGGGTCGGTGTACGACAGCACCCGGCAGGTCACGATGAAGCGGCTGCGCGAGTGCGTTTCGGCAAAATCGGTCACCGCTTCCCGGACGATCTGGCGGTGCTTGAGATCGGCGATCTCGTCCAGGCCGTCGAACATCACCAGACATTCGCCTTTATGAAGAGCTTGCCGGACATCGGCGGCGAAATCGTTCAGGTTGTGCGATTCTAACTGGCTTTTGATATGCGTCCAGACCAGATTAGCCGTGCCGCGCCGGGTCTTCTTCGGGATATCCTGGACAAGTTCGCGAAGCTCCAGGCGGATCGGCAGCAGCGGGCCGTGTGACCAGTTCGAGGCCCGGCGGCGTCCCTCCTGGGGCACGTCCAGACATTTCATGTGATTGTGCCCGGGGTGAACCCTTGCCCCGATCAAACACAGGGTGAGATAGTTAAGAAAACTCGTTTTCCCGGAACCCGGATCGCCGAGAATGATCAGCCGCCGCACCCGGTTCACGACTTCCAGCGCAGGGACGGGAACGCGCGCCTGGGGATCGCTATCGTTCTGAAGCGCCTGCTGGGTGCGCATGATGTCGAGAGGCACATAGACATCGTTCAGGCTGATGTCTGGGGTCGCCTGGTCGGGCATCGCCATTTGCAGATCGAGCTTCCCCAGCGGAACCCTCCCCGCGATTTCCTTCAACCAGAGCAGGTAATCCTGTTCCTGCTCGCCAATTTTCGGCGAGCCATTGGCAGGGGACCTAGCATTGCCACAGATCACCTGGTTGGCATGCTGCACCAGCACATCAGCTTTGTTGATGTCACGACCTGCGGCCCCGCCGTTGATGGTCGTCGATCCCCCTCCGACGTTCGCACCCGGCGATACATTTCCCCAGACAGTATTGCTGTCACCCTCGACTGCTGCTGTGCTGTTTAGATCGGTGGCAACATCGCGAAGCCCGGTGATGATCCAGGTGATTTCCTCCTTCTGGCCCGGATCGGTGGTTGTTTTTTGTATTTCTTCCAGACGGCGGATTTGTTCGAGCAGTTGCAGGCGGCTTGAGCCTGCTCTGATCCTTGAATCCGGCGTGTTGGACAGAGACGACTTGTGTACTACCGGTAAATTCGACATCATTGTCTGATACTCCTATTGCCAGGACACCCGCTTACCCATACAATGAGACAAATTCTAAGGAGATTTTAATGGATAGCAAACCCGATTCTAACCTTTCTGATCCGAAAGAGGAACTCCAGAATCCTCCAGGTAGTGTCGGCGGCGATCAGAACGTCGTTGGCGGTGACGTTGGGGTGGGCGGCAATGTCGGTAGCGGTTCGGTCACTGCCGACTACATCGTTGGCGGTGACTTGACATTTAACGGGAAAATGTCCGACGATAAAACCGAATTCGCCGAGACGATGATCAAATTACGTGATCTGATCATTAAAGCCTATAAAAACGGCGAACTACCCGAAAAGGTCGCCCGCAAGACGCTCGCCAACCTCAAAGAAACTGCCGAACTGGTCACTAAAGAAGAAAAGCCGCCTAAAAGCAAGATTATCCAGAAACTTCAATATGTCGCCGACGTGCTTGACGCCGCCGTCGACATGATCAGTTCACAGGGTAATATCGCCTCCGTACTCGTGCGCGCCGCGCCCATCGCCGCGCTACTGATCAAGATAGCGTCTCGCATCTTCTGATCGTGCGCCCAGGCGCGGCACCGTTGGCCGGGCGCGGGCGACAATCCAACCCAGGGCGCGGTGAATCTCGTTCTGTTTCCGGCTGTCCTCGTCCCAGGCCGCACGGAGCGGCAGCCGCGATAGCACGTCCGACAGATCACGCGCCACCTCCAGCAGTTCTTTGCCGGTCAGCGGCGGATCGGGAATATGGCGCACGATGAATCCGAGTGCGATCCCGGCTGCACACCGGACATCGAGCGGCCCGCTGCGAAGCGCACTGCGCAGCGTGTCGATCATCGTTGCCGACAGCTCGCGAACGTTTGCCATACTCCGCAAAGCGGCTGCCCGAACCTCGACATTCTCTGCCTGGTGAGCGGCATCGAGCAGGATGCGCTGGATCGCCGGAGCATCTTCCAGGGCGTGCCCCAGGATTTCGAGAGCGAGCACTCTCACTTTCACCGATGATGCTTTCAACTGCCCGGAACCGACATCCTTCATTACCGCCAGGTCCATCACATAGTTCACCACTTCAGAACTGAGCGGCGTATGGGCTTTCAGACAGTTGACAATGTCCTTTCCCAGGATGTCCCCATAAGTCTGTAGAGACTGGATAAGCGAAATGAGCGCCACGTCTGGCAGGTTCCGCAGCGAAGCCAGAGCGCGAACGGCCCCCCGGGTGATGGTGTGATCGGGCATGACTACCAGCGAATTCAGGTAGTCGACAATTTCAGGGCCGGGGTCCTGCAAACTGGCGATGGTATCAAGCGTGGCTTCACGCACCGATACTTCGCGGTCGCTGAGTAGAATATAGAGCACCTCGCGGAGTTCGGTATTTGGCTCCGGGATATGCCTGAGCGCTGATGCAACCGCCCCCCGAACCAGGGAGATCGTATCGGTGGCGACATGCGACAGCATGTGTAATGCCTGGGGATCATCTTTTCCCTTGCGGACAATCGGATCGATAACAGACGCGCGGATGCTGTCGGACGGATCGTCCAGTCGTTCAATCAGGGCATCGACGATGTCGGGCGTGTTGTTCGTGCAGGCTCCAAGCGCCCGGATTGCAGCCGTGCGAACCCTGCCATCCGGGTCGTCCGACCAGAGAATCAACTGTGAAACAACCAGCGACGGCAGTTCGATGGGGCGCGCAAAGGCGCTGATCGCCATCGCCCGGAAGGAAGGATCGCCGTCGGCAATCGTCCGGCAGATGACGGTCAATGCATCATCCGGCAGGTTGGATATACCGGCGAGAGTTTCGACCGCCCGCTGGCAGATCGTCGGCTCTGGATCATTCAGCAGTTGGAGAAGCTCGTTGATAACCGTTCGCGGCAAAGAGCCGATCTGCTTCAACCGCCGCAGGCTGACCCGCCGCCGGACGGGATCGTCGCTGTGCAGGAACTCGATCCACATATTCAGGGTTTCGGTTGGAACCGGCGGGATGCAGGCCAGCGCTTCTTTGCTGCTGGTCGCTACTTTCTCGTCGGTATCGGCAGTCAGCATCAGGAGGTAGACATAGGCTTCTTTGGAAAGCGCCCCCATCCGGCTCAACGCATTCGCCAGCGCGCGGCGAACCAGGAGTGGCTGCTGATACCCCAACGCGACGACTGCCTTTTGCGCCTCGTCAAGGTGAGAAGGCCAGAAGGTCAGGGAATCCACCGCGAAAGCCTGGGAATACTCGCTTGGGGCCGAGAGATTCTCGAAAACACTCTGGACGGCGAGCCAGGTGGCAGAAGTCCCCTCGAGGTTGATCAGGTGGCGGCGGGCCATATCGTAGATGGCGCTGAAACGGCCCAGGCTGTCGCGTTCGCCATAAATCCACAGTTCTGTCAGCTTCTCGATGACGTACTTGACGATATCCGGGCGAATTTCCACGCCGCTGCCAAGCAGCCGCGCGGCAAAGAAAAGGTCGCGTTTGAGCAGCGCTTCAAAAGGACTGGAGGCATGGCCGAACTGCCCGGCCTGTTCCCCGTGAGCCATCACTGCCGTTTCGACGAGTTCGGAAGCGTCATCGGGCGAGTTCATGGAAACGAACCCGACTGCCAGCATGATCACCTCGTCCCAGCGCGGATCGTGCAAATTCTCGCGGATACGCTTCGCCGCCCGGCGGTAGCTTGCAACGAGATACCGGGCCGCAAAGTATTCTTGCAGACCCTGGTAAATAAAGCCGTACTGTTCCGGGCCAAGCTCGATAAATACCCCTGAGCGGACACGCAGTATCCCCAGGAAGCTTCCTATTGCCCGATCCACTTCCAACGGCGTCAGATCGGGATGCAGCCTTCCCCAAATCCGCCCCAGAATACCACGCAGTTCTATCTCGGAGAGCAGACCGGTTGGGCGCGAGGATTGAAGCCAGTAGGCCAGTTCGCCAAGCAGGGGGATCGCTTCCTGTTCCAGGACGGCTGGCTGTTGATCGGGAACCTGCGGTAAACGCCACTCCCGGATCAATGCCTCGGCCACCTGGTGGTAGATTGCCACTCGCTGGGGCGAAATCACCATGCCCGGTTTGAAGACGCCTACCAGCATCCTCAGCAGCAGCGGCGTATTTGCCAATCCAGACAGGCGTGGATTGGTCACAATCTGGCGCGAGAGGGCCAGCATGTCGGGTTGGGCGCGGCGCAGCGCCTTGTCTCGATCCATCGTTGGCCGCTGCCGGATATCCAGGGTAAGCTTCCAGCGCAGCAAAAAGGCACCAACCTGGCTGCGGTCAAGCGGGCGGATCAGGTAGCCGACGAATTCGCGGGGGAGTGGGGAGGCCCCGTATCCCTGCAAGCGGCTGGTTACCACAATACGATTTCCGTTCCCATGCCAGTCTGACGCCGCCTGAGCAATATTGGCGACCAGCATCCGCCGCTGCTCGTCGGTCGCCGCCTGGTCGAGGCCATCCAGCAGGATCAGGCATTGGCCCCTTTCCAGCAGGGTCAGCAGCAGCGGTTCGACTTCTTCCTGCTGTGTCAATTCCGCCGCCGACCGCAGGAGATAGCTCTCAATCGTCTCTTCACCGGTGCGGTTCTCGATGTAATCCGCCAGGTCGAGATATACCGGGCAGGAACTGGGAAGCTTGAATCCATCCTGTCCCCACTCGGAAGGTTCTTTCTCCAGCAGTAAGCGGGCATATTCCAGGACGAGATGCCGTAGAAGCGTCGTTTTACCGGCCCCACTTTCGCCGAGGATCAGCAGTCGATCCTGCTTCGCCAGGACTTCACTCACCAGATCGCCTTCGTGAGCTTCCAGTTCCCGGCAGCCAAGTGGATCGTGGAAGATGTGAAATTCCGGGTCGTCATATCCGGCAACCTGGTAGCGAATATAATGGGCCGGTTGATCGTAGTCTGAGAGGGCAACCAGACGCAGCGGGATGTAGACATCACTCAAGGGGACGGTGGTATGGACGCTGCGTGTATATCCTCGCGCGTCGATCTGGCCGATCTGCTCGGCGCAGGCATTCAGATAAGCCAACAAGGTGGCGCTGTCAAAGCGCCTGTCGATAGGAATTGGAACCACCGGCTCATGAGGATATACTGGCCGCGCATCTTCGGCAGCCATATCCTCGACCATGTTCAACAGGTCATCTGAAGTGAAGATATCCTGGAAAGTGAGTTTTTCCTCGATGAGACATTGAACGACGATGCTCAAAAATGTCTGCATCGGGAGGATCCACTCACTCCACGAGCGGGGCAGGTATCGCCCTGTTTCGATGGTGACGACGTTCTGGATTTCTGGATACTGGTCCCAGAGAACATCCGCTGCTTCCTGGGACTGGAAAAGATAGGCCCGCCATAGATTCTCGGCGAATGGCCGCCGTTCTAATCCGGCGTATTTGAGCAGTTCGGCAAACAGTTCAAGCCATTTCTCGTGGGCTTCGGCGTATTTGCTGAATTCATCCTGGGCACGATCAATTGCCATCCGAAGCACGTCAGGGTCGACAACATCCTGCAGCCAGTGTTCAAGGATGATGTACACAGCCGAATCGGTCGCTTCGCCATAATCCAGCGAGCGATCAATCAGCATATTAAGCAGGCGGATACCCGCTTCGACAAGAGTCGCGGTGATCAGCGGGAAAACCATTCAGCTTGTTCTTTCCACAATCCCACGGGAAACTATTCCCCGCTTACGTTCAATTGTCGATCAGCACTTGCCCAAAGATGTACCAATACCTATTATTGTAGTACAGGAACAAAATTAACTATAATATAACTCTACCACAACTGTTTTCTAATAAATAATAAGCGATAGGTACCAATTATCAGGTTTGTTCTGGTGAATATTCTAATACTCTGGCCATACTTGCTAATCATCCCGGCCTTTTTTCTGGGTCTGCTCCTGGGTTGGTACTTACGCCAAGCTTCTCGTAAACGCCGGGGAACTCCTCTTGAGGCCCGGATAACCGGCCAACAAACCGGAAACGCCGAAAAGCTTCGAAATCTGCGAAATGCCGAAGCTGAAGTCGCTTCAATCGACGAGCGCTTGATCTCCATCAATCAAACGATCAACGCTTCCCGCCAGCAGCTTGAGCAGCTTGACAAAGAACACCAACGGCTTCTGGTCACAATCGATGACCGGCGGGCTGAGATCGGCCAGACCCGCAGCAAACTCCATAGTTTTGAAAAGAACCTTGAATCGCAGCAAAATGAAATGCTTGCCAACATCGACGCCAGTGGGGAAGAATACGAAATGCTCCAACGGCTCGACAGTCGATACTCGTCCCGAATTGCGCATATGACCCAGAAAATTCAATTACTGGACCGCGATTTACAAACACTGCGCCAATCTATCACTGCTAAAGAAGCAGAGATAGAGAAAGCCGGACAGCTTGCCAGACAACGTGATGCCGAACTGAAACGCCTGATCCGGCAGCACCAGCAACGTGAGACTGATCTTGATCGAACACGCCAGCAGTTGTCACAGCGTAATAGCGAACTCCGCAGGTTGCTGGACAGCCAGTCTCATGATGAACTTTATGAAGAACCTCATCCTGGTACAAATATTCCTGCTCACCGGCGAAAAGATGTCACACCACCAACTAAACCACAACTGAATTCAGGGGACTCTCAATCTTCCAACTCTTGATAAGCTCCCCGGCTGCCAAGAATCACGACATCGACTAACCCAAATCCTCACCCAGGATTAGACAAAGGTTCCCGAATTGACTAAATCAGGGAAATCGAGGCTTTCTGGCTGCTGACTCGCCCCAAGCGTCGCAGCAGAATATTCTCGATCGTTCGGCCACAACAAG
>DAOUES010000389.1:0-3372 GCA_034430335.1 Anaerolineae bacterium
CGGGGGCAAGGTAGGTGCCATAGCGCCGATCCCGCCGCAGGGGAGTCAGTTCTATAGTATCGCCGGTATCGAATGTTCCACTGCTATCGAAGGCAACGGTGCGTTCGTCGGTAAGGCGGAGCGTCTGGATTTCGCCGGAACTGGCGATATAGGCCAACCGCCGGTCGATCTGTTCCGGTTCTGCGGCCAGCAGGGGAGCGCTGGTGCGGGCAACGACGGCCAATTTCTCATAGGCGACCCGCGCGGGCAGCGGATTGTTCAGCAGGATAATCAACAATGCCAGCCCGACGCTGCACAACGTCAGCGCAATGACGGCAATGTATGATATCAGCAGGCGGGCGCGCAGACCGGAAAACAATACACTATCCTAATACAGCGGTCGATTAACAGCTACTCGACTTCCTCGACGGAGCCTTCCACGACATCGCCATCTTCATTTTCCTCATAGTACCCGCCGGGGCCAATGCTGCGGGCACCCAGTTCGCGGAGATGCTCACGGACAATATCGGGGGGGGACGCCTGGACGAAAAGGTTGAGCGCCAGCAGGATCAGGCCGACATCGTCGAGATAGGCGAGGGGGCCGATAATGGCCAGAAAGGGAGCTTCGGGCAGGAGATCGATCGGAGAAACCAGATAGGCGATACCCAACAGGGGAATGAGTTTGGGCCAGAATCCTACCCGCCGATCCCAGAACAAGCGCCAGGTCAAAACCGAGCGGTTGATCAATTCACGGATTAACCCGGCCCGCTCCTCAGGTGAGCGCGTCGGGGCAAGTTCACCACGATCTTCACGATTGGGTTGATCGGCCATAATGTTAATTATCTCCTTATACCACATCAGGTTAACAAAAACCTGTTTAAAAAGTGCAAATCACAGACGATTTTTCAACTGACATCTTGAGTATAGATACGTGTATGGGTGCTCACAAGTTGTCAGTCGGGAATCGGCAACACGTCGACAATCCGGTTGGGGCCTGCTATACTATCGCCCAGATTCTAAGTGTGCAAGGAGCGCCCTGTGGAAGGCATCAAAAAATTCTTTTCGACCATCTGGAACGCCTGGAAGAAAGTCGGCGAGTTCATCGGCAACGTCATCGGGCGTGTTTTCCTGATGTTGTTCTACATCACCGTCGTGCTGCCGTTTGGCGTCGCACTGCGTTTGTTCGGCGATCCGCTCCGAATCGGAAGCAAGTTCAAAGCGCCGGGCTGGGTGGTTCGTGATGCCGATGATTTAACCATCGAAGCCAGCTATCACCAGTTCTAAGCACCAGATATAACAACCAAGAGCGCCGGTCAGACCGACCGACGCTCTTTCTTTTTCTGGCTTATAAGTAAATCGGCGGCGTTTAGAACAGTGTGTAGATGAACGGGCCGATACCTGAGGCCGAGGCGAAAATCAGCAGGAAGCCGAACAGCAGCAGCACGACCACCATCGGGATAAGCCACCACAGTTTGCGATCCCACATGAATTTCAGGAACTCGCCTACAACCCCTAGATTATTCACCATGTTCATAAAAAATTGCTTCATCGCCCTTCTCTCCTGGCGTAGTATTTTCGTCGATATAGTTTAACTGAGAGCTTCCTTGTCGACCAGGAAGTGATCCATAACCAGCAGTTCAAGTGCCCCCTTCTTGAACGTGCTCAGAGCATTCTGCGGCGTGGTGACAATCGGCTCACCGCGCAGGTTGAAGCTGGTGTTGAGCAAAACCGGGACGCCGGTCGCTTCGCCGAATTTCCTGATCGTGTGGTAGTAGAGATAATTGTCTTCTTCACGTACCGACTGGAGCCGCCCACCGCCGTTGACGTGCGTCACCGCCGGAATGACCGACTGCTTGTCCTCCGGGATGGGCCGGACGACGAGCATGTAGCGCGGCGTGGTCTGCCCGGCATAAGGCCCCATATCGAAATATTCGGTCTGGTTCTCTTCGGTGATCACCGGGGCAAAGGGGCGGAACGGTTCGCGGAACTTGATCTTGACGTTGACGATCTCCTTCATCTCCGCCCGGCGCGGGTCGGCGAGGATGCTGCGGTTGCCCAGCGCACGTGGCCCCCATTCAAAGCGGCCCTGATACCAGCCGACCACGCCGCCGTCGAGCAGGGTATCGACGGTGCGGTCGAGCAGCTTGTCGGTGTCTTCGATGTACTCGTAAGGAACGCCGTCGGCGTCGAGTGCCGCGCGGATTTCGTCGGTGGAGTACCCCTTGCCGTAGTAGACCTGCTGCATCACGAATTTGCGGGGCTTGTTCAAGAGAACGTGATACACATAAAGCGCCGCACCCAACGCGCCGCCGGCATCGCCCGCTTCGGGCTGGATGAACAAGTCCTCGAACGGCGTGTTATCGAGAATTTTGCCGTTGGCAACACTGTTGAGCGCCACACCACCGGCCATCACCAGATTCTTCGAGCCGGTGCGCGCATAAGCCTGATTAGCCATCTTGATGATGACCTCTTCGGTGACGCGCTGAATACTGGCGGCGATATCGGCAAAGCGCTGGTTTTCCAGTGCTTCAGGACCGCTGCGATCAGGGTGCGTGGTCGGGGTGAAAAATTCGCTTTCGGCAGCACGCGGTGGGCCGAACAGGTTGATGAACTTCCGGTTGAAAGTCCGGCGCGGCGAGTAGTGATAGGTGAAATAGTCCATGTTGAGGGAGAAGCTGCCATCGTCGCCGATGTTGATCAGCTTATAGACCTTGTCCATGTAGTTCGGTTCGCCGAAGGGGGCCATTCCCATCACTTTGTATTCGCCGTTGTTCACACGGAAGCCAAGATAGGCAGTGAAGGCGGAATACAGCAGTCCGATGGAGTGCGGGAACCTGATCTCGTCCAGCAGGGTGATCTCGTTGGTTCCCTCGCCGCCATCCCAGTAGCCTTTGGCCTGCCCGATGGTCGCCGTCGTCCATTCGCCCACACCATCGACCGTGATTACCGCCGCTTCGTCGTATGGCGAAGCAAAAAAGGCACTGGCGGCATGTGACATATGATGTTCGGTAAAAAGCAGCTTGTTGGCGGGGATTTTCAGCTTTTCGAGAAGCTGGGTCTTGATCCACAGTTTCTCGTTGAACCAGGTGATCATCGATTCGCGGAAGACGCCGATGGACTGCGGCCAGGTCTGGAGAGAACTCAACAGGATGCGCTCAAACTTGAGCAGCGGCTTTTCATAAAAGACCACATAATCGAGGTCTTCGCTGGTAATACCGGCTTCTTCCATGCAAAAGTCGATAGCATGCTCCGGGAAACCCGAATCATGCTTTTTGCGCGAAAACCGTTCCTCGGTTGCAGCGGCAATCAACTCTCCATCTTCGAGGATACAGGCAGCCGAGTCGTGGTAGTAGCAGGAAACACCTAATATATACATTGTGTGGAGTACATCCT
>DAOUES010000390.1:0-2858 GCA_034430335.1 Anaerolineae bacterium
CTGCCGTCGTCGATGCTGATGAGCGCGATCCCGGCCTGGGTTGCGGGAGTTGGCGAAGTGATCGCCTGCACCCCACCGGCTGAAGACGGCAGCATCCCGGCGGTGATTCTCGCAGCGGCGAAGATCGCCGGGGTGGAGAAGGTCTACCGGCTGGGCGGCGCGCAGGCTATCGCGGCGATGGCTTACGGGACGGAATCGGTGCCGAAGGTCGACAAGATCGTCGGGCCGGGTAATTTGTTCGTGATGCTCGCCAAGCGGCAGGTCTACGGCGCGGTGGGGATCGACGGGCTGCTCGGCCCGACCGAGACGATGGTGATCGCCGACGAATCGGCCCACCCGGCGACCGTCGCCGCCGACCTGCTCGCCCAGGCCGAACACGACGTGCTGGCCCAGGCATTACTCGTCACCCCCAGCCGCGAACTGGCGATGGCGGTCGAAGTCGAGATCGGGCGGCAGATGGAAAAACTGAGCCGGGCGAATATCATTGTGGAATCGCTGCCCCGCGCGGGCGGCGCGGTGATCGTCGCCAGCCTGGGCGAAGCCTTCGACGTTGCCAACGCCTACGGCGCGGAACATCTCCAGCTTTCGGTGAAAGACCCCTTTGCCTGGCTGGGGAAGGTCAAACACGCCGGGGCGGTTTTCCTGGGCGAATCGTCTTTTGAAGTGCTGGGCGATTACGTCGCCGGGCCAAGCCACAGCCTGCCGACCGGCGGATCGGCGCGCTATGCGTCGGGGATCAACGTGCTGGATTTTGTCAAGGTCACCAGCCTGATCGGGCTGGAGGCGGATGCAGCCGCCGAGTTGAGCAAGTCGGCGGCGATCATCGCCCACGCAGAAGGACTCGACGGGCACGCGGCAGCGGCGGAAGCAAGAATCAAATCAGGGTAAACACTCATGAAACCAACGATAGAAGACACGCTCAAACTGATCCGGCCCGATATCGCCGGAATGGAACCCTACACGCCAATTGTGCCTTTCGAGGTATTGAGCGAGCAGCTTGGGCGCAGTCCGGAAGACCTCGTCAAGCTGGATGCGAACGAAAATCCCTACGGGCCATCGCCGGAGGCGCTGGCGGCGATGGGCAGACTCGACGCGACCGCCCACATCTACCCCGACCCGGAATCGCGGAAGCTGCGCGAAGCGCTCGCTGGTTATATCGGGGTGGGCGCGGAATACATCATGGCCGGGGCAGGAGCCGACGAGATCATCGATTTGCTGATGCGCCTGTTCATCCGGCCCGGCGACGGGATGATCAACTGCCCGCCCTCCTTCGGGATGTACCCCTTCGATGCTGCGCTCCATGCCGCAAAGCTGATCGAAGTGCCGCGCCGGGCCGATTTCTCGCTCGACATAGACGGGATCGAACAGGCGGCGGAGCAGAACAAGGCGAAGATGCTATTCGTCTGCTCGCCGAACAACCCCGACGGCGGGTTGATTGCAAACGAAGACCTGGATCGACTGCTCCGGCTGCCGCTGATCGTCGTCGTGGACGAAGCCTATATCGAGTTCAGCGGGGTGGAGAGCGCCGCCCTGCGTGTGCCGGAGACGCCCAACCTGGTCGTGCTGCGAACGTTCAGCAAGTGGGCAGGATTGGCCGGGCTGCGGATCGGCTACGGCGTTTTTCCCTTGCACTTCATGGAACACCTGTGGAAGATCAAACAGCCGTATAACGTCAACGTCGCCGCCGACGCCGCTGCGCGGGCATCGCTGGAAGATGTCGAAACCCTGATGGCGACCGTCGAGCAGTTGAAAGCCGAACGCGAACGGCTGGCAGTAGAACTGGCCGCGATTCCCTACCTCGATCCGTATCCGAGCCGGAGCAACTTCATCCTGTGCCGGGTGGCGGAGATCGAGGCGGGCGAACTCAAACGGCGGCTGGCCGAAGACTACGGCATCCTGATCCGTTACTATCGAAAGGCACGGCTGTTCGATCATGTGCGGATCAGCGTGGGCAAACCCGAACAGACCGGCAGGTTGATCGAGGCATTACAGGCAATTGGGGAGGAGCTATGAGCACAACACGACAGGCAAAAATAACCCGCAGGACGAACGAAACGCAGATCGAATTGACGCTGAACGTGGACGGCACCGGCAAAGCGTCGATTGATACCGGCGTTGGCTTTTTCGACCACATGCTGCATCACATCGCCGTACACGGCCTGTTCGACCTGGAGGTCAAAGCCAGCGGCGATCTGGAGGTCGATGCACACCATACCATCGAGGACGTGGCGATTGTCTTCGGGCAGGCGCTCGACAAGGCGCTGGGCGACCGCAAGGGGATCGTGCGGATGGGCGAGGCGACGGTGCCGATGGACGAAACGCTCGCACGGGTCATTGTCGACCTGAGTGGGAGACCCTATGCTGTGATACAGGGGACGTTCAACTTCGAGATGCTCGGCCAGATGCCGACCACGCTGGTCGCCCACGTCCTGGAGACGATTGCCATTCACGGAAAGATGAACCTGCACGCGGAGGTTCTCTACGGGCGCGACGATCATCACAAGGCGGAGGCGCTGTTCAAGGCGCTTGGCCGGGCGCTCGACCAGGCCACGCGGCTCGATCCGCGCCGGGGTGGAGTACCGAGCACGAAAGGCACGCTGACCGCATAGAAACCTATCCGCAAATTCGCTTTGCTCATTTCGGATAGGTACTTCTGGATGACGTCGTGACGGGGGGACACCTGTATATGATTGCGATTATTGATTACGGCGCGGGGAATCTGCGAAGCGTTGCCAACGCCTTCCGCTACCTGGGCGCGAACAGTAAAACGGTCAGCACGCCGGAGGGTTTGAAGGGCGCGGAGAAAATCGTGCTGCCGGGCGTGGGGGCGTTCGGCGCGGGGATGGCGAACCTGCGCG
>DAOUES010000391.1:0-1867 GCA_034430335.1 Anaerolineae bacterium
TCGCCGCCGTAGCACTTCGCCAGAACGTCCTTACGCAGCGCTTTGACATTGGCGCGGCTGATGACTTTCTTCCCGACCGCCGCCTGGATGGGAACGACGAACAACTGGCGGGGGATCAACTCCTTGAGCTTGCTGACCAACGCCTGGCCTTTGTGATAGGCATGATCACGGTGGACGATGATCGCCAGCGCGTCGACCGGTATCTGGTTGACCAGCACATCGAGCTTGACCAGATCACCCGCCCGGTAGCCGTCAAACTGGTAGTCGAGGGACGCATAGCCACGCGAGATCGACTTGAGGCGGTCGTAGAAATCGACGATCAATTCGGCGAGCGGGATATTGTAGGAGAGCATCACACGGGCGCGATCCAGGTACTCGGTAGCCAGATACTCGCCCCTGCGCTTGGTGACCAGCTCCATGATCGGGCCGATGAACTCGGTGGGTGTAAAGACCTGGATACGCATCCAGGGTTCATGAATCTCCTCGATCTCCGCTTCGTCGGGAAGCTGCGCCGGGCTGTCGATCTTGATCACTTCCAGCGTGTTGCGTTTGACGACTTCGTATTCAACACTGGGGGCAGTGGCGATGATGTCGAGGTCGTATTCACGTTCGAGGCGTTCCTGGATGATCTCCATGTGGAACAGCCCTAAAAATCCACAGCGAAAACCGAAGTTGAGCGCCTGCGACGTTTCCGGCTGCCAGACCAGCGACGCATCGTTAAGCTGCAACTTTTCGAGCGCATCACGCAGCAGGGGATAATCCTCACCCTCGACCGGGTATATCCCGGCGAAAACCATCGGCTTGACAGCGATATATCCCGGCAGCGGCTTCCCTGCCGGAGTAGCCTGCTGGGTGATCGTATCGCCGACTCGCGCCTCGCGAACGGTCTTCAAGCCGGTCGCCACGTAGCCCACTTCGCCAGCCTGTAACTCGCCGGTTGGCAGCATATTCGGGGCAAAAATCCCGATCTCAACCGGGTCGACTTCGGCTTTTGTAGCCATCATCGTGAACAGGTCGCCGTGTTTCAGGATGCCATCGACAACCCGGATGTAGGTAATCACACCCTTGTATGAATCATAGTGACTGTCGAAAACCAGCGCCCGCAGTGGTGCCGAACGATCACCAGACGGCGGAGGAACGCGGGCGACAACCGCATCGAGCACTTCGGCGACATTCGTGCCGACTTTGGCCGATACCTGGATGACATCGGCGGCGTCGACTCCGAGCAGTTCCTCGATTTCCTCGGCGACCTCATCAGGATGAGCGGCGGGGAGATCGATTTTGTTAACGACGGGAATGATCTCCAGGTTGGCGTCGAGGGCCAGAAACAGGTTGGCGAGCGTCTGCGCTTCGATTCCCTGGGTGGCATCGACGACCAGGACAGCGCCTTCACACGCTTGTAAAGCCCTGGATACCTCGTAGCTAAAATCGACATGGCCGGGGGTATCGATCAGGTTCATCTCGACCGGGCCAGCGACCGGGCTGTCGTAGAGCATACGGACGGCGCTGGCTTTGATCGTAACGCCGCGTTCACGTTCAAGGTCCATCGTGTCAAGAACCTGATTCGTCATATCGCGATCTGAGATCGTGCCCGTCAGCTCAAGCATACGATCAGCAAGGGTGCTTTTCCCGTGATCGATATGGGCGATTATGCAAAAATTTCGTATTTCGGCCTGATCCATTTTCGTATCCACACTCACCAGCATTACCGGCTAACACTGAATTCAGCGATTGTACCCATTACGGACTGTTAAGAACAGTAGATCGATATAAGACAAAGAACACTTGTTGAAATTACCGGCATCTGTGTTAAACTTACCGCGTTCGAGGCAAAAGACAATATACACACACAACGGATAGGTGTCAT
>DAOUES010000392.1:0-5036 GCA_034430335.1 Anaerolineae bacterium
GCCATCTGTGGATTATAATCACCCCATGACCTATCGACGCCGACTCCCGCCCTTGCTGATCGCGCTGCTCGCCGCGCTGACTCTCGCCGCCTGCGCCGATCCAATCCGGGCGACGAATCCGTCGCCCACCCCTGCGCCCCGTGTCAAACCCACAGAAGTCGCCATCGGCACCGCGACTCCCTTTTCCCCAACCGATACGCCAATCCCCACCCCGACCCAAGCGATGAATCCATCGCCAACATCGACCGCCGTCCCGACTGTGGAACTATCGGGCAGCGCCGATCTCTCAATCGGTGTCACGCTATCTCCAACAATTACACTCACTCCAGCTTCCCCGGACGAGGATCGCCCGCCCCTCGAATTGATCGACTCGCTGCCTGCCGCCGACCGGATGCCGGAACAGGCGCTCGAAGTCGAGTTGTTCTACGCCGACCGTTGGGCCAGAGTCGAGCAGACCATCCTGGTGCCCAACACTTCCCCCGACGAGTGGGACGAGGTCGTATTCAATGTACCGCTGGCGGCCACCGAGGGCGCGTTCGATTTGCAGCGCGTCTCCGTCGAATCCGGCGACTTCGCCCTGGTCGAAGTCGATGCAGAACTCGACGGGATCGCGCTGCGCGTCCCGCTCCCCAAACCTGCCGCCCGTCACGATACCGTCCGCGTCGAGATCGCATACAACCTGTTCTTCCTCCCGGTGCGGCCCAACAGCACCTTTCCCATCGGCCTGACCGGTTATACCGGCGATGTCGTCCGCGCGGGCGAGTGGTATCCCGTCCTCGCTCCCTACCAGGGCGGCGATGGCTGGCAGACCTACATCTATCATCCCGTGGGCGACCCGGTGATCTATCCGGCCACCAACACGCAGATGGCGGTCGCTGCGCCGGAGGGGATCACCGTAGCTGGTTCCGGCCCCGTCTCACAGGAACCCCGCCTCGATCAGCCCGGCCAGGTCTGGCGCTTCGAGGTCGATGCGGCGCGCGGGATGGCCTTCTTTGCCAGCGACCGCTACCGCGTATTGACCGGCGAGGCTGCCGGTGTGCCCATCTACAGTTATTACCACGCAGGCGGCGAAGGCGCGGCGCAGCAGGCGATCTACGCGGCGGGCGATGCTTTGTCCCTGTATCACTACCGCTTCGGCCCCTATCCCTATGAGAGCCTGACCATCGTCCAGAACGGCTATCGCTCCGATATGGAATATACCGCCCTGATTTCGCTCTCGAACCGGGTCTACACCAACTACCAGGGCAGCCCCCGCGATCTCGTCCACGTGATGGTCTCGCACGAAGTGGCGCATCAATGGTGGTATGGCGAAGTCGGCAATGACCAGGTCAACGAACCCTGGCTTGATGAATCCCTGGCGTCGTACAGCGAGGTTCTTTACTACGAAGCCTACTATCCCGACGACCGCGCGTGGCGGCTCAGTCGCTATGAAAACATCGTCGAACCCGGCTGGCTCGACGAGCCGATCTATTCCTATATCTCCACTTTTGTCTACGTCCGCGACATTTACCCGCGCGGCGTGATGTTCGTCCACGAGCTTCGCCGGGCGATGGGCGATGCCGCCTTTTTCGCCTTCTTGCAGGATTACGCCCGCAGCTATTCGGGACGGATCGCCACCGAAGCCGATTTCCGCGCCGTGCTCGCCGAACATAGCGACCGGCCTGCCGTCGACGCAGTGGTCAACCTCTATCTGCGTTGATGTGTCTCCAGACTGCTCCCTTTGGGGTGAATTGGGCGACACAAAACGTCGTCTGGCGAACCGCAGGTTCGACGAAGGGGGTGGGCGGTTCCGTCCCCCTTTTTCCCTTTTATCTTTTTCCTTTTTTCTGATATCCTTGACAGCATGCCCCTATTTGGCCTATAATGGTTGCGCAACCGGTTGCGCAACCGGTTGCGCACACACGGCTGAACCCAGAATCAGGAGCGAGCTACACCCATGAGACGCATCACCATGCAGGACGTTGCAGTACAGGCCGGTGTGTCGAAATCCACCGTCTCCCATGTCCTCAACGATACGCGCTTCGTCGCCGAAGAAACCCGCCAGCGGGTCCTCGACGCTATCGAGACGCTGGGCTACCGCCCCAGCCAGATCGCCCGCGGCCTTGCCGCCCGCCACACCAACACCGTCGGCCTCCTGATCTCCGATATCGGCAACCCGTTCTACCCGCCGGTGATCAAGGGCGTCGAAGAGGTGGCCCTCGCCCACGATTACACCGTCTTCCTCTCGAATGTCAGCTATGATATCGACCGCATCGTCAGTGCTATCCACACCATGATCGACCACCGCATCGACGGTGCCATCGCCATGTCGACCCGCTTCTCGTCCGAGATGGCCGCCGAACTGCTCTACCACCAGATTCCCACCGTCCTGCTCGACTGGGACGACGAGGCGATGCAGGCTTATCGCGACCAGGTCGGCGCGCTTGCTTTCGATTTCGCCGCCGGTATTCGCGAAGCCGCCCGCCATCTGGTCGATCTCGGCCACCGCCGGTTTGCCCATATCAGCGGCCCGCTCGACGTGTGGACCTCGCACCGCCGCCGCGATGCGTTTGTCGATGCCCTGTCCGAGTTTGGCATTCCCGCCGATCAGGTAATGGTCGTCGAGGGCAATTTGCAGATCGAAGGAGGTAGGGCGGCCCTTCGCCAGCTTGCCGGATCGGGCCAGCCGCCGACCGCCGTTTTTGCGGCCAACGATCTCACCGCGCTGGGCGTTTTGTGGGAAGCCCGCAAGATCGGCCTGCGCGTCCCGGAGGATATTTCCCTGATCGGCCTCGATAATATCTCCCTTGCCGAGCAGACCACCCCGGCCCTGACGACCGTCGCCCTGCCGATCTACGACATCGGCCAGGCGGCGATGACCATGCTCCTCGAGATCATCCGGTGCAACGAAGACAACCAGCCCTCCGACTGTATTATGAATCAGACAATCCCGACCCGGTTGATCGTTCGCGAATCGACCGCCGGACCAGTATCAGGATGAGTTCATGAGATTTGACCCCACCGATCACCCCCATCGACGCCTCAACCCGCTCACCGGAGAATGGGTGCTGGTGTCGCCTCACCGCGCGAAGCGCCCCTGGCAGGGGCAGGTCGAAAAGCTCCCGCCCGATGTCCGTCTCGTTCACGATCCCGACTGCTATCTCTGCCCCGGCAGCACGCGCGTCGGCGGAGTCAAAAACCCGGTCTACGAGTCAACCTACGTGTTTACCAACGACTTTCGAGCTTTGCTCCCCGATCCGGTCGACCCGCCTGAACCCGTCCACCCGCTGCTGCGCCTCGAACCGGTGCGCGGCACCTGCCGGGTGATCTGCTTTTCGCCCCGCCACGACCTGACCCTGCCCGAAATGCCCGCCGCCGATATCCGCAAGGTGGTCGATTTGTGGGCGGCGCAAACCGCCGAACTCGGCGAGCAGTATCGCTGGGTGCAGATATTCCAGAACAAGGGCGCGGCGATGGGTGCGTCGAACATGCACCCGCACGGGCAAATCTGGGCTGGCAGCGCGGTCCCCAACGAACCCGCCAAAGAAAATCGGCAGCAGAGCCAGTATTACGAGATAAATGGATCGCCGCTTCTGGTCGACTATGCCGATCTCGAAGTGCAGCAGTCGGAGCGGGTCGTCGTTTCCAACGATGCGTGGCTGGCGGTCGTCCCCTATTGGGCGATCTGGCCTTTCGAAACGATTGTCCTCCCCCGCCGCCATGTGCGCCGTCTGCCCGACCTGGACGGCGGTCAGCGCACCGCCCTTGCCGATCTGCTCAAGCGGCTGTTGACCCGCTACGACAACTTATTCGAAACCAGCTTCCCCTATTCGATGGGCTGGCACGGTGCCCCCTTCGACGGCGAAGCGAACGACCACTGGCAGCTTCACGCTCATTTCTACCCCCCACTGCTGCGCTCGGCGACCGTCCGCAAGTTCCTGGTCGGCTATGAGATGCTGGCCGAGGCCCAGCGCGACCTGACCGCAGAGCAGGCGGCAGAACGTCTCCGCGATTGTCCCGATATCCACTACAGGCAGGTAAACGATGGTTGAAACTCTCGATCTCCAACAGTATATCCGTGACGCATTCCAGGCGAAGTTCGGCTGCCTGCCGACACTCGTCGCCAAAGCTCCGGGCCGCGTCAACCTGATCGGCGAACACACCGACTACAACGACGGGTTTGTCCTCCCGATGGCTATCGACCGCGCCATCTGGATGGCGGTCCGTCCCCGCGACGACCGCCGGGTGGTGCTCCATTCGCTCGACTTCGACACTGTTGGCGAGTTCTCTCTGGATGATATTGAGAAGGGCGATTTAGGCCCGATTGAATATGTGAAAGGCGTTGCATTCTACCTTGGGGATACCGGTCTCGATCTCATCGGGTTCAATGGCGTGATGAAAGGCAATGTGCCGGTCGGGGCCGGTCTTTCCTCATCGGCAGCGCTTGAGCTGGTCACGGCCAGGGTGTTCACCGCGCTGGCCGGTGCCCCCTGGGACCCGGTCGCGATGGCGAAGCTGGCCCAGCGCGCCGAAAATCAATGGGTGGGAATGAACTGCGGGATCATGGATCAACTGATCTCGGCAGCCGGGCAGGAGGGTAAAGCCCTGCTCATCGACTGCCGCTCGCTGGAACTCAAGCAGACGCCGCTGCCCACCGGCACGGTCGTCGTCGTGATGGATACCAACACCCGGCGGGGCGAGCACGGGCACATGGATTCCGCCTACAACGAGCGCCGCGAGCAGTGCGAGGAAGCCGCCCGGATTATCGGAGTCCCCGCCCTGCGTGATGTCTCGATGGCGCAGCTTGAAGCCAACAGGAATCGACTCGGCGATGTCACCTACCGCCGGGCGCGCCATATTGTCAGCGAAGACGAACGCACCCTGGAAGCCTATGAGACGATGCTCGCCGACGATCCCGCCGCGCTGGGGCGGTTGATGAACGAGGCCCATACGAGCATCAGCCGGGATTTCGAAGTATCGAGTGAAGCCCTCGACGCAATGGCCGGGATCGCCCAGGCGCAGCCCGGCTGCTTCGGTGCGCGGATGACCGGCGGCGG
>DAOUES010000393.1:0-21973 GCA_034430335.1 Anaerolineae bacterium
AGCGCAGGGCTACGTGCTCGACCGCGACCGGATCGGTTACGACGGCATCGAGTATTCCTTGCAGGATTTGCTGGCGGGAACGCCCGGCCTCCAGCGCGTCGAACGTGACGTGGCGGGTCAGATCGTCCGCAGCGTCGGCGAAGCTCGTGAGGCCCAACCCGGATACAGCGTCCGCCTGACCATCGACATGGAGCTTCAGGAAGCAGCCCAGGAAGCGCTGGTCGACATGATCACGCGGCTCAAGGAGGAGAACCCGGACAATCCCATCGGCTACGACCGGGGCGTGGTGATCGCCACCAACCCGCGCACGGGTGAAATCCTGGCGATGGTCAGCTGGCCGACCTACGACAACAGCCAGTTTGCGCGTTCCATCGATTACCCGTATTACGATCAGGTTTCGAAAGACCCACTTCGCCCGCTGTTCAACCAGGCGGTCAACTCGCTCTACCCGCCCGGATCGATCTTCAAGGTGATTACCGCCACCGGCGTGGTCGAGGAAGGAGTGGTCGATCCCGATTACGAGATCGAGTGTCCGGGGGAAATTCAACTTGAAGACCGCTACTACCAGAACGATCCGGGCAAGGCGCAGCGCTTCGTCTGCTGGCTGGAGAGCGGGCACGGGCAGGTCAGCTTCATCGAGGCGATTGCCTGGTCGTGCGATATCTATTTCTACAAGGTAGGCGGCGGCTTCGAGGACGAAGTCGAAGGAACCGGTCTCGGCATCTACCGGCTGGCCCGCTGGATGGAATTTTACGGCCTGGGAGAGACGACCGGCATCGAACTGGCCGGTGAAAACCAGGGTTTTATCCCCAGCCCCGATTGGAAACGCCGTGTCTGGGGAGAAAACTGGTCAACCGGCGACACCTATAACTCAGCGTTTGGACAGGGCTATATCCTGACCACGCCGCTGCAAATGATCAACGTCTTGAACACGATCATCAACAGCGGCGTCGCCGTCAAGCCGACTCTGGTCCGCGAGATCATCGACGCCGACGGGCAGGTGGTGGCCGGGTTTGAGCCGGTCAGAACCGACATACGGGAAGACATCCGGGCATACTGGCAGGAAGAATACGGCGAGCCTTACCCGGAAACCCTTGACGAAACCATGCGGCTGATCCAGACCGGGATGCGCGGGGCAGTGACCATAGAAGGCGGTACGGCGCGCGTTGCCCAGAACGACTATCTTCCCTATGTTCCCATCGCCGGAAAGACCGGTACCGCCGAGTTCTGCGACAATATCGCCGCCGCCCTCGAACAGTGCATTCCCGGCAACTGGCCCGCCCATGCCTGGTATATGTCCTACGCGCCGTATGGCAACCCGGAGATTTCGGTGATCGCCTTTATCTACAACGGCGGCGAAGGCTCGTCGATAGCCCTGCCTGTCGCCTCGGAGGTGATGGACGCCTACTTCCGGCTCAAAACCGAGCGTGCCCTCCAGGAAGCCGCCGAAGAATAGGTAGCAGGCACAGCACACTGTGCCTGTACAACTCTTTCAAGAAGCGAATTCCTCACCCGTTGTCCGGGACTCTCTCCACCATCATCATATTGGTTGCGCCGGGAATATTCGGCGTGACGCTCGCCGTCACGATCACCCGATCCCCCGGATCGACCAGCCCCTGATTCCGTGCTTCGCCAATCGAGACTTTAAGAATCTCGTCGGTGCTGTTCGCCCGTTCGACCAGCAGCGGGAGCACCCCCCAGGAAAGAGTCAGTTGGCGCTGCACCACCGGGTCAAAGGTGACGGCGACAATCGGCATATAGGGCCGGTATTTGGCGATGCTCCGCGCCGTCCAACCGCTGGCCGTCGAAGCGATGATCGCCCTGGCCTGTAGATCGTCGGCGGTTTCACAGGTCGCGTGGCTCACCGCGTCGGTGACATCCCGCGCCGCGTGCGAGATATACGCTGGTGGCTGCCAGTCGCCGACCAGCGTCGTCTCCTCGACCTCTTTGGCGATCCGGGCCATCGTCCGCACCGATTCGAGCGGGTAGCTCCCAATCGCCGTCTCGCCGGAAAGCATGATCGCGTCTGTGCCGTCGAGAATCGCGTTCGCCACGTCGCTGGCTTCCGCCCGCGTCGGGCGCGGGTTGCGGATCATCGAATCAAGCATCTGCGTGGCGGTGATCACGGGCCGCCCCCGCTTGTTAGCCAGCCGGATCAGGCGTTTCTGCACCATCGGCAGCTTCTCGGCGGGAATCTCGATGCCCAGGTCGCCCCTGGCTACCATGATCGCGTCGGAAGCTTCCAGAATCTCATCAATGACATCGAGCGCCTGCGGCTTCTCGATTTTGGCAATTACCCGGATTGGACGATCTTTCCCACAGCGTCGGTCGATAGCCGCCTTCAACTCCTGAACGTCCGATGCCGCCCGCACGAAGGAAAGCGCCACCCAGTCAACCCGCTGCTTGATCATAAAATCCAGGTCAACCCAGTCCTTTTTGGTGATTCCCGGCAGAGAGAGAGCGGTGCCGGGCAGGTTAAGCCCCTTGTTGTTGTGAACGACCCCACCGGTGATGACGGTGCAGACGATATCAGTATCGCGTGTCGTTTCGACCGATAACTCCATCAATCCATCGTCGATCAGGATGCGTTCCCCCGGATTCACGTCTCCGGGCAGGGCATGATATTGAATCGGGATCACGGCTTTTGTGTCTTCTGATTCGGTCCGCTGACCCATTACCGGGGTGGTCGTCAGGATGATCCGTTCTCCCTCGTTGATCGCCACCCCCGGTTCGGCGATTTTACCAACGCGCAGCTTTGGCCCCTGTAGATCGGCAGCGATAGCCACCGGCATACCGGCTTTTTCCGAGGCAGCTCTGATCCGCCTGATGTTTTCGGCGTGATATTCCTGGTCGCCGTGCGAGAAATTCAACCTTGCGACGTTCATCCCGGCCAGGATCAGCTTTTCCAGCATTTCCTGCTCGCGCGAGGCCGGGCCAATTGTACAGACTATCTTGGTATGATTCATAGCCACTCTCTTTAATCTCTGTTTTCTACCTTGAACACAGGCTCAAAATCGGCTTAACGATAGTGCCCTTTGGCCGCGAAGTCAATAGTACCGCCCCACCTACTCGATCCATATTTCCACCTGCTCGCGGTTGGCTTCTTCGAGCACTTCAAGCACCTTCTCCGCACTGCCTTCCCGCACGGCATCGGCGACCTGCTCAAAGGCGGAATCGTCGAGGTGCGGCGCGAAGCGCGCCCCCATCCCGATCCCCACGTCGATCAGGCTCAAGGGAATATTGATCGACAGCTTCACCCTGCCCGAATCCAGATTTGTGATCTTCACGCGCAGGGTTCCGGGCTTCGTCAGGCCGGCCTGGGCCGGGTGGATGCTGTTGGCTGCCGCCAGCAGGACGCTTCCTTCCTCGGCAGAAAGCCCTCCCCTCGCAATACGTTCCAGGATTTGGTTCTGGTCTTCTCCCATAATGTCGATCTTTCACCACTTACCTGCCTGATCCCATTCACGCCAACCTGATCGCCCCTAAACTGCCCCCTCTGGGGGAAGTGGCCGACCGTAGGTCGGACAAAGGGGGTGGGGCCGGGGAGATGGACCGCAGGGCCAGAGGGAGGCGGCCTTCGCCCATCCAACATCTGACTTTACAAACCACTAATCCTCGAGCAGCTTGCGCATCAAGACCAGCGTGCGGGTCTTTCGGAACCCATTGCTGATCAGCACCTCGTCGACGGCTCCATCGTCCGCTGCGGTTTCAACCTGAAGTCGCCGCCCTTGCAGATGGGCCAGGCGCAGGACGCGGGCCAGTAATGCCCGGCGTCCGGCAGGGTCTTCCAGCGCCAGATCGAGGAAGAGCGTCAGCCGGGCAGAAACCCAGTTGATCACGTCCACCCATAACATTCCCAGCAGCCACCCATCGTCGTCCGGATCGAACAGTCCCCAGTGTTCCTTGTTCGTTCCAAGTAAAACATTGCCCGCCATCTCCTGAACGGCGGTCTGCCCGATGGGGCGCGTCCAGGCAATCGCCCCGACCCGCGCCCGGTTGTAGATCAGATCCATCTCTGCGCTGACCTCGCCCAGGCGTCGGATTCTCACCGGCCATTCGTCGTTGAGTGTTGGCAGCGCCGCCGGGCGGAAATACCCGGTTACCCACTGGCTGATCGTCTCCAACTGCTCAAAACCCAGGTCTCGGTACAGCGCAATCGCCGCTGCGTTGTCTGCTTCGACCTGCAATGAAACCCACCGCCCCTGTTTCTGGTGGGCCAGGTGCAGCGTTTCGACCATCATCGCCCGCGCAATCCCCCGCCGCCGGTACTCAGGCAAAACGGCGACATTGGCGATCAAGAACCCTGCCCCCAGCCAGGGATGCCGTCCACCGCGATACAGGCTCACATTGCCGACTACCCGCCCCATTTCTCGCCAGACGTACCCCAACCCCAGGCCAAACGCCGTACCGTTGAACAGCGTCAGCGGCCACAGCAGCGGCCCCAGGCTCGATAGCATCTTCATTTCGCGTACTGCCGAGCGCCCCCCGGCATCCATCTGCGCGCTGAAGCACAGTTCGATCAACTCCGCGATCTGGCCCAGGTCGCGGGACAACTGTGTTGACTGGAGACCTTCGTTATGCCCGGTGCTGTGCCGACCGTGTATGGTCGAGGCGGCCATGATCGTCGTCCTCTTCTAATTGTTCAATAATTGGGCAGCCTGCTCGACGCTAATTCGCCCACTTGCAAGCATCTGGAGAATACACTGCCGTTCCTGTTCGGTGATCGGCTCTCGCAGCAGGCTGCTTTCCGCCATGCCGAATACATCCGCCGGGGTACCCGCAGGCTGCGGTTGGGTTTCCCCGCCTGCCCGGTGCGCGTCCTCTACCTGGCGGCGGGCGATCTTCTGCTGTTCGGCGATATGATGCCGCAGCCGTTCCGACAGGTTGTCGGACAGGCTGGCCTCAAGCATCGTGTATTGGGTATCCAGTTCAGCCGAAAGATCGGCCAGGTCGGGGGCGGGTTCGTCGTCGACGGCGAACGAATAGGCGAACGCCGTCCCTTCATCATATCCGGCTCCCCGATTCAGGGCCACATGGGTCACCGCCAGCAAATGGACGGTCGCCGCCCCACTCCCGATCAGGACCACCCAATGATTTCCCTCCCAGGTTGCATTCAGCCTTTCGGCCAACTGTAATACAGCTTCCGGCGCGAGCACAAACCGCACATTGTCGTCGTCGTCCACCCGGAAAGCCGCCCGCTCTACCCGGCCAAATCGCCAGGTGATGCCGGGGGCAAACGGCGTGCGTAGGGCCAGTATCCCCCCTACCCGGTCACATTCGATCCCGCCCGTGACATTTCTCCCCCACAGGTCGCCGCCGATCTCCTCGATGTAAACGGTGCGTTCGGTATCTCTCAACGCCAGGCTTCCGCCGATACTCCCGATAGCCACCGAGCCGGTTGCTTCACGGATGCGGGCTTCCTTTTCGACCCGCCCGATTTCGAGTTTCCCGATCCGGCGGGCATAGAATGATCCGCCCGTCGCCTCGATGGACAGTTCCCCGGCAACATCGCGTACATGGAAATTACCACCGACCTGCCCGATCCGGGCTGTACCCGCCTGGGGCATCCGGATCACACAGTCGGATGGGCTGCGGACGGCTGCCTTATTTTCACCGGTGATTACCTCAAGAGAACCGGCCTCGTATTCGATTTTGATCTCTTCACGTGCCGATCCGCCGATCTCCAGGTTTCCCTGGCAGTCGATGGTAAGCTGCGGTTCTGCCCCCAGTGAGATCGTCTCTGTCTGCATCGTTTCTCCAAAAGCTGCGTATAGCCCTTTAGCGCCTTGCCGAAGCCTAAAAAGCATACCCCATTTATTGTGGGTACTATACCAGGACTGGTCGAGTTAGACTATACTTTACAGGCAGTCAGGAAAAGGCTGTAATTGACAGCCAGGTCAGATAGCTGGTAGTAGATGGAGACTTTGACACATTCGCCACAATCGAGCGTCATCTGGGATATCGACGGCGTCCCCACCGGGATGACCTGTGCCAACTGCGGCGGGCGGATCGATGTCGATACCTGGCAGCCGCGAATCCGGTGCCCGCACTGCGGAACACTCGGCTACCCGGATCGATCCGGGCGGAACCTGCTCCCGCTCACCTGGACGTGTCAGAACTGCAACGCGCAGAATGACGGATCGCTGAATTTCTGCCTGACCTGCGGCAGCGGGCTTGCCAGCCGCTGCCCGCGCTGCGAGCAGCCCGTGTACAGCGCCGTGTGCAATTCCTGCGGTGCCCACCTGAGCCACCTGCTGCGCCTGGAGTCGGTCGAAGCGCAGCGCGAGGAATGGGTACCGATCCTCCGGGAGCGTGTCCGCCAGCAAAAAGCGCGGGAAGAGTTGGAGGCCAACCGCCGCTATAATCCCACCTATGGCGTGGCCGAGTGGCGCGCCATCGACCGCCAGATGCGGGAAGCAGCCCAGCAGCGCCAGCAGAAGTTCGCCGACCAACGTGCAGGTAAACGTGTCCGGCGGCGGCGGTTCTGGGGGATCGTCGGCGTGCTGGGCGGCCTGACCTGGTTGATCGCCGCCAACTACGAACATCTCTCCCCGTTCGTCGATGATTGGATTGTCTCATTGGGGGCCTGGTATGCGTCGGCAGTTCAACCTTCCCTTGAAGTCGCGCTGGCCTGGCTTACCGTCTGGTGGGGCAATTTCACCGCCTCGCTCGGCCAACCCTTCGGGCCGCAAGACGAAGGATACAGCTACCTGTTTGCCACGATTATCTTTGGCATCGCCCTGCTCCCCGTTTTGATCTTTCTCCTGGGCAGGCTCGTCCGCCGGTTGTTCCCCTAGACATGCGGTCAAGTTGCCGGCAGCCGATCACATTCCCGGATATTCACCAATTTCGATGAATCCTTTTTTTCTTATATGACTCTAATGGATTATAGACAGGATTTGTATATAATGGTAAAAATTATAATAATAATCCATAATATCGGGGGGATAAGCAGGGTACTTGACTGTAGTATATATGCGTTGTACAATGTTTGTATAGATGATGTTGTATTGGTTGAATAACGAAAGGTGGTAATGAATGAGCAATAGTAACGCGGTTCTTGAGTTGTTAAAAAGTTACGAAGTTGACAGCGATCTTTTTGCTGATACCGACAACACGCCCGAAAACATCGATCACATTCCTGCCGACGATACGGTCAGCCTCTATTTCCGGCAGATGGCCTCCGAACCTCTCCTGACCGCCGAACAGGAAGTTGCCCTCGCGAAAAGGATCGAACTCGGCTTTAAAGCCGCCGACATGCTCGAAGACGAAGAGGACCTGTCCGCAGAGGATGTCGCCCTCCTCGAAGAAGCCGTCGCCGATGGGCAGCGGGCACGCGAGCACATGGGCCGCGCCAATACGCGCCTGGTCGTCAGCATCGCCAAGCGCTACCGCAATCAGGGCATGCCGATGTCCGATCTCGTCCAGGAAGGCAATATCGGCCTGATGATCGCCGTCGACAAATTCAATTATTCGCTGGGCAACCGTTTCAGCACCTACGCCAGTTGGTGGATCAGGCAGACGATCACGCGCGCTCTTTCCCAGAAATCACGTACGATCCGCCTTCCCCTCCATCTCTCCGACCAGCTCCGCCGGATCAACACCGCCAACGAAATTCTGGAGCAGGAATTAGGACGTGAACCAACCCACCGGGAACTCGGCGAGATGCTCGATCTGCCCGTCTCCCAGGTGAGAGAAACCCTGGAAGCGAACCCGCAAACCATTGCGCTGGAAACGCCGGTTGGAGAGGAGAGCGAGTTCGGCGATTTCATCGAAGACGAAGACTCGCCCTCAATCGACGAGGCCATCCGCACGATAGCCCTCAACGAGACGATTGAGCAGACATTGGGCGAGTTGATGCCCCGCGAGGCCCAGATTCTACGCCTGCGTTTTGGCCTGGGTGATGGCATCCCCCAGACATTGGAGCAGGTCGGCAGGGTGATGGGTCTCTCGCGTGAGCGCATCCGCCAGATCGAGCGCCAGGCCCTCCGGCGTCTGCGCCAGCCGCAGTTTGCCAGCATCTTGCAGGATTTCCTCGCCCCGTAAACTAAACACACTTAAAAAGCAACGAGCCAACCCGACGATCAGGTTGGCTCATTTTGTTTGCGCAGTTCAATATATCGCCTTTAGCCCGGTGCTTCAGCGCCGGGGCAGAGAGACAGTTCTACCCGCCCAGCAGCCGCCGCGTCGACTGTAACCCGCGTTCCACACTGAACCACAGCATCAGCATCATCGTAATTGCCGAAGTGACGCACCAGGCGCAGGTCGCCCCGATGACAAAGGGTTCGAGGAAAGTCAGGTAGATCGAGAAAGCCGTTCCAAAAATCGCCATGCCGAGCAGGGACACCCAGCCAAGATCGGACAGTGTCCCCTTGCCAAGCATCCCAACCAGCCATGCGATCAGCATGGCGGCATTCCCGATAATGCCCAAAAGCCCCACCGAGAGAAAGCCAAACAGCATGGCGTATGAACTTTGCTGGACGGTGTTGCAATCGCCGACTGCGCCGCAAACGGCTTCCATCCCGGCAGCTTCGACATAACCCAGGTAAAACGCCACGACCAGCCCGGCGGCTATTGCCACTGGGAACAGCCAGGCGCGGACGGTAAACGGCGAACGTTTGTTGCGGGGCCTGTCGGTTCTTGGACGTGCGGCGTAGATCGCCGCGCTGATCGTGAGATAGGCCGCCAACACGAGCAGCGCCGCAGTTGTGGGCAGGGCTTTTCCCTGCGTGCTCGAAACCAGCGTCACCGCGACGAAAAGTCCCGCCAGCGCCGCGATCAACGTGACCGCCCAGGCCGGTGATTTACCCAGCCAGATGGAAGCCTTCTCCCCGGTCGAGGCACTGGTGACCAGCACCGCTCCCAGGCTGGCGGCCAATCCCAGCAGCACGACGATTGCAATCAGGTTTCCGGCCAGGTCGCGCTGGATTCGTTCTGCTACGGTCATATCGCTGACCGACTGCCCGGATTCGACGTTCTCCGCCTGGGTGTCGATCCCCCCGGGTGTATTCCCCTGTACCTTGTCAGGGCTGCTCGACGCTTCGGGAGTTGCATTGGAAGGTTCCTCGCCTGTATTCGAGGCGCTTTCCTCCGCAATTGCCAGCGCCTGGTTGTAGGCTTCTTGCAGGCCGGGGACAGCGGGCAGCGGAATGCCGCCGGAAGCCAGCCCCTGGCGCACCGCCTCACTACCCAGTGTTGGAATATCATATCCACCCACGAATACCTGGTCGCCGATCATCATCATCGGCACGTAGCGTTCGCCTTCTGGAACGCCATAATAGTCGTAGACCGCGCCGCCGAGTTGATGGCCTGCGTCCGAGTTTACGTTGATGAACAGGAGTTGGAACTGGTCGCCAAACTCCTGCCTCATTATCGGCCAGTCTTCGGTGATGAATGCATGGCAGTGCGGGCAGGTGTTCGAATAGAGTAGAACGCCGTAGACCACCGGCTCGCCGGGATCGTTCCCCTGGGCCAGTGCCTGGCCGGGGCTGAAACACGCGGCAAACACGAGCACGGTCACGAGAGCCAACGTTAATAGAAACCGATTTCTTGACACACTGTCCTCCACGCATACACAGCGACGAATCATCATTTTTCGTGCGTATCAATAAGCTTACCGATTATCGCCCCTGGAAACAACCGCTCTGAACAATAACTCTTTGAGCGAATGGTTTGCAAATATCAACTGCGCGATTCGCCTCCTTCACTTTCCGCTTTCCACTTTCACTCGGTCATGGTTTTTGTTAAACTTCAACCATCTAAGGCGGATGAGGCAAGCATGACCGACGATCTGTCCCAGGCAAATATTCTCATCGTTGACGACGATCTTCCCAATCGCAAATTACTCTACGCCCGCCTGAAGATGGCCGGGTTCTCCCACCTGATCCTGGCCGCTTCCGGGCAGGAAGCCCTGGCGTTCATCGAAGTCGAATTTCCCGATCTAATCCTCCTCGATGTCATGATGCCGGAAATGAACGGCTTCGAATTAACCGAGTATATCCGGGAGCACTATCAGAACCAGTTCATCCCGATTATCCTGGTCAGCGCTTTACAGACCCCGGAACAGCGCACCAGGGGGATCGATGCCGGGGCTAACGATTTTGTTTCCCGCCCTTTTGACCCCGACGAATTGCTGGCCAGGGTCAATTCTCTTTTAGCCCTGAAAAAGAGGCGCGACGCGCTCAACGAGGAGCGCCAGCGAATCGAACTGCTCTACCTGATCAGCCAGCTTCTATCGAGCTATCTCGACTACCACAGCCTCAAGCAAGAAATCGCTTCGCTGACCACCTCCCTCACCCAGGCCGATCAAACTTTCTTACTGCTGATTGATAGAGACAACAAGGGCGAGGAGCGGGTGATATCGCGTCCCGGTTCATCGCCATACGAAGCCGGGCCAACCGATATCGATCCGCTCTCAGATCGGCTTGCCCGCCACGTCATGGAACACCAAAAACCGCTCTTGATCAAGGATCGCCCATCCGATCCTCTCTGGGACAGTCAGGGCGGCGATGTTCAGGTTGGCTCTGCCGCTGCTGTTCCCCTCTTTCACATCGACTACCTGCTGGGAGCGCTGGTGATCCTCTCCCGGCAGCCAAATGCGTTTACCGAAGATCAGCTCAACCTCCTGGTGGCACTCAGTAGCCACGCCTCCGTTGCGCTGGATAACGCCCGCCTGTTCGGAGAAGTCAAACAGCAGCGCACCCAGGCAGAGGCCCTTCTACACTCGACAGGCTATCCCGTCACCATCGTCAACGGTGATGGGATACTTACCACCATCAACAATTCTGCCCGGCAGGTTCTCGGTTTGACCGAGGAACACATCGGGCAGGCGCTTCAGGATGTTTTCAGCCTGGCACTGGCCGACCTCCAGATCAGGTCGAAGGAGCGCGTTTCGGCAGTTTCCGGCGAGTACACGGTTCGCAGCGGCGAAGGCAGTGATGCCGAAAACCGCACTTTCAACGTCAGCATCTCTCCGGTCGAGTCGCTGGGGTTCGTCATGATCTGGCAGGACATCACCGCGATCAAAGAAGGTGAACGCATCCGCCTGGAAAGCGAGCGCTCCGAGCGGAAACGCATACTCGCCGTTTTCTCGCGCTACATGAGTCCCGCGCTCGTGGAACGTGTCCTCGGTGATAGCGACATTCTCTCCCGGCGTGAACGCCGCACCGCGCTGGTGCTGTTCGCCGACCTGCGGGGCTTTACCCGCCTGACCATCGAGCATCCCCCCGACGATGTCATCGAACTCCTGAACAACGTATTCACCGAGATGATGGAGATCACCTACCAGCACGAGGGAGTGATTTTCGATATTGCCGGGGATGAACTCTTGGTTGCCTTCAATGTGCCCTACGAACAGCCGGACGCCAGCCGCCGGGCGCTCTCGACGGCGGTTGCCATGCTGCGCAAGTTTCGCCAGTTACAGAAATACTGGGCCGGGGAACGCGGGATGCACGTCGGGATGGGAATTGGCCTCAACCGGGGGCCGGTCGTGCTTGGACATATCGGTGGGCGAACCCGGATGAATTACGCGATGGTCGGCCTGACCGTCAATGTCGCCCACCGTCTGGTCGACCTCGCCTGCGACGGGCAGATCGTCGCCACCCCGGAAGTCATCGCCGATGGCATCCCCGGTGTAGAAAACCTCAAAATCCGGGAACTCGGCGCTGTCGAGATCAAGGGACTCACCGAGCCGCAGTCGGTGGTGCTCCTGGAGCTTCTGTAGAATCTCTAAAGTCCTGCCGGTATTGCCTTAAATGCCGGGCTTGTCTACGATATACTAAAGATACGCACGTTCACCCCATCACCGCCAGGTTGATGGCCGATCCCTCAAGGAGTTATCACAATGACCGGTAGCGTTGGGGATTCCCTCGTTGAAGTCACCCGAATGAGTGGAGA
Source organism: Anaerolineae bacterium (assembly GCA_034430335.1). Classification (GTDB taxonomy): domain Bacteria; phylum Chloroflexota; class Anaerolineae; order Aggregatilineales; family UBA3940; genus JAFGOY01. The sequence continues at coordinate 11,896 of DAOUES010000393.1, forward strand.
AGATGGCAAAGAGTATGTCAGCCTGCCGCTTCAATTGATGGTGCAGGCAGCCGTCGATTGTAAAGACACGCCTGCCCCACTCCGCCGCACGTTGACGGCTCTGCCCTGGCAGCGCCGGGCCGTCACCACCCTCGAACGGGCAGCCTATTCACCCGATCGCATCCCCGAAGCCGCCGCCGCGCTGCTCGCGCTGGATGCGCAGATCGCCCTCGCCGACGGGTCACAGGTTCCTATCGCCGATCTTTTCACCCGTACCGGTGCCAGCCAGTCCCCGCCCGCTGCCCTGCTCCTCCCGGTCGATCTGTCCGGCTGCTGCTGGGGGTCGGCCCGTGTCGCGCGGATGGCCGCTGACCAGCCGGTTGTCGCGGCGGTAGCGGTTGTCGAACTGGAAGGCATGGTCGCAAAGTCGGCGCGGCTGGCCCTGACGGGCGTCTGGCGTGAAACCGTTCGCCTGTCCCAATCGGTCGATCTGCTGGTCGGCAGGGAACTCGACGACAGACAGATCGAGGCAGTGGCCGGTGCAGTCGCCGGTGAGGTCAGCCCCGTCCCCGACTACCTGGGAAGCGCCGAATACCGCCGCGAGATGGCCGCCGTGTTGACCCGTCGTGTACTGGAACAAATCCGAGAAGGAGAGTACAGGCTGTGAGTGATCAAAACCTATCCATCACGCTGACCGTCAATGGCCTCGAAAGGGAGCTTGGTGTTAACCGGGTCGACTGTCTGCTCGACGTGCTGCGCAGCGCAGGCTACAAGAGCGTCAAGCGCGGCTGTGATACCGGCGACTGCGGCATGTGTGTCGTCTTGATGAACGGCCAGCCTGTTCGAAGCTGCATGCTCCGCGCCGTCGAAATCGACGGCGCAGCGGTCACCACCGTCGAGGGGCTGGTCGCCCCCGATGGTACCCTGCACCCCATTCAGCGGGCGTTTGTCGAAACCGGGGCCATTCAATGCGGCTTCTGCACGCCCGCCCAGATGCTTCTGGCAAAAGCATTGATCGATTCCAACCCCAATCCCACCGAGGCTGATATCCGCCAGGTGATGAACAGCGCCCACTGTCGATGCACGGGCTACGTCCGGCTGGTCGAAGCGGTGCAGCGTGCCGCAGCCATGATGCGCGGCGAGGAAGTCCCGCCCGTTTCTCACATTGCCCTCACCCTCCCTGGCCCCGGCGATCCCCTCGAACTCCCTGAACCCTATTACCGGCAGGGGCAGTATGCTACAAGCGGCCCGCTCCCGCCGCTGGTCTACACCCCGCCGGAGATGGCACAGACAGAGTTTGTCGGTGCTCCGCAGGTCAAAGTCGACGCGGTCAAGCTGGCGAAGGGTTACCCCGTTTTCACCGACGACGTCCTGCCGGAGAACACGCTGATCGGTGCACTGCTGACCAGCCCCCACGCCCACGCCCGGATCAAGAGCATCGATACCGGCAAAGCCGAAGCCCTGCCGGGCGTCCACGCCGTCCTGACCTACAAGAACGTCGAGCGGGTCAAATACGCCACCGGCGGCCAGAGCTGGCCGCAGCCAGAACCTTATGATCAGGTTGTCTTTGACGACAAAGTCCGCCACGTCGGTGACCGTGTCGCCGCCGTCGCCGCCGACGATGCGCGGATCGCCCGCCGGGCTTTGCGCCTGATCAAAGTCGAGTACGAAATCCTGCCCCCGGTCGTTGACATGGTCGAGGCGATGCAGCCGGGTGCGCCGGTCATCCACGACGAACCGGACACCGAGGGCATCTATGACGCCCAGCGCAACATCGTCTACCATATCGAGGCCGAAACCGGCAATATTGAATCGGCCTTTGCTGAGGCCGACCACGTTTTCGAGGGCGAATACCTCACCCCGAAGCAGCAGCACGTCAACCTTGAGCCGCACGTCTGCGTCACCTACTGGGATGAAGACGACCGGATGGTGATCCGTTCCAGCACACAGGTGCCGTTCCACGTCCGGCGGATCGTCGCGCCGCTGATCGGCCTGCCGATCAAGCGCATCCGGGTGATCAAGCCCCGCATCGGCGGCGGGTTTGGTAACAAGCAGGAAATACTGCTCGAAGACATCTGCGCGCTGCTGACCATCCGCACCGGTCGCCCGGTCAGGATGGAATACACTCGTACCCAGGAGTTCAACGCCTCGCGCTCCCGCCACCCGAACATCATCCGCTACAAGGTCGGCGTGAAAGACAACATCGTCACGGCGATGGATTTGTATCTGCTCGGCGATACCGGCGCGTATGGCACGCATGGCCTCACCGTCCAGATGGTCGGCGGCTTCAAGGGACTGACTCTCTATAACCCGCCCAACGCCCGCTTTATTTCCGATGTGATGTACACCAACACCCCGCCGTCGGGCGCTTTCCGGGGCTACGGCTCGATGCAGTGCCAGTACGGGGTCGAAGTGATCATGGAGGAAATCGCCGATCAGCTTGGCCTCGACGTCGTCGAGTTCAAGCGCAATAACTGGATCAAGATCGGCGAGCCGATGTACCTCTCCAAGTCACTCGGCGAAGGTCGCGAAGGCTACGAGCAGAACCTGGCGACGAGCGGCATGGCCGACTGCCTCCGCATCGGCCTGGAAGCGACCGACTATTACGCCAAGCGCGAGCAGTTCAAGAACCAGAACGGGCGAATCCGGCGCGGGATCGGCTTCGCGGTGATGATGCACGGCAGCGCCATCGCCGGGCTGGATATGGCCGCCGCGACGCTCAAGATGAACGACGACGGCTCCTTCAACCTGCTGATCGGCGCGACCGACATCGGCACCGGCTCCGACACCATTCTGGCACAGATTGCTTCCGAGGTGCTCGGCATCCCGGTCGAAGACCTGATTGTCTACTCCTCCGATACCGACTTCACTCCCTTCGACAAGGGTGCCTATGCCAGTTCCACCACCTACCTGAGCGGGATGGCGGTGCGCAAAGCGGCTCTCAAGATCAAAGACATGCTGCTTGCCCATGCCGCCTTCATGCTGGAAATCGACGATCCGAACAGCCTGACCCTCGCCGACCGCAGGGTCACCGCCCCCGATGGGCGCTCGGTGACGCTTGAGGATATCGGCCTGAGCAGCTTCCACGTCGAGAACCAGCACCAGATCATGGCAACCGATTCGCATGTCAGCTATGTCAGCCCGCCGCCGACGGCGGCCCAGTTCGTCGAGGTGGCGGTCGATATGGAAACCGGGCAGATCAATACCGAGCGGCTGCTGATGGTCGTCGACTGCGGGCGTGTCATCAACCCGATCACCGCCGCCGGTCAGGTCGAAGGCGGTATCTCGCAGGCGCTTGGCTTTGCCCTCACCGAGGAGATGCTCTTCGACGCTGAAGGCCAGCCGATCAACCCGCGCATTGGCCCCTACTACATTCCCAGGGCCAGCGACATGCCGCCGACGGATGTCATCTTCGTCCAGACCGACGAACCGAGCGGCCCCTACGGGGCCAAGTCGGTGGCCGAAATCTCGATTGACGGCGTCGGCCCGGCGATGGTCAGCGCCGTTCACAACGCAACCGGAGTCTGGATGCGCCAGCTTCCGCTGACACCCGAACGTGTCTGGCGGTCACTGAATGGTAAATAACAGCGCTCACGTGAAGCGTGAATAGAAGAACACACGGGGCGCGGGCAATCGCGCCCCGTGTAGATAGTAAGCACCGGGCACAGTGTCGCACTGCGCCGATCAGAGAGGACAGCCCATGATACCCGACCAGTGGTATGCCATTCTCGAATCGAAAGAAGTCAAACGCGGGAAGCCGGTCGGCGTGACCCGGATGGGCGAAAAGCTCGTCCTCTGGCGTGATGAACACGGTCAGGTCGTCTGCCAGCGTGACAGGTGCCCGCACCGGGGCGTTCAACTCAGCCTCGGCGAAATCAAAGACGGCACGCTCGAATGTCCCTTTCACGGTTTCCGCTTCGATCCGACCGGGCAGTGCACGCTGATCCCGGCAATCGGCAGGAGCGGAACGCCTCCTAAAAAGATGAAGGCCCACACCTACCCGGCCCGCGAAGCCCATGACCTGATCTGGATATGGTGGGGTGAGCCGCGTGACGATCTCCCGCCGCTCCACTTTTTCGAGACGATTGACGACACTTTCAGCTATGCCACCCTCAAAGATCACTGGCCGACCCACTACTCACGCGCCATCGAAAACCAGCTTGATGTCGTCCACCTGCCCTTCATCCACCGCACGACCATCGGGCGCGGCAATAAGACGGTGGTCAACGGGCCGCTGACCGAAATCGACTGCGAGGTCGATGGCTGCAACCGTCTCGAAGTCTGGCTCGACAACGAGGTCGACCGGGGGCAGACGCCGATCCGTCCCCGCGAGTTCGAGCGCCCGGAACGGCACCCACAGCTTCAATTCCAGTTTCCCAACATCTGGCAAAACTGGATCGGCGACGACACCCGCATTTTCATCGCCTTCGTTCCCATCGACGCTGAAAACACGCTGATGGTTATTCGCTTCTACCAGCGATTTATGCGCGTCCCGCTGCTGCGCACACTGGTCAACTGGTTTTCGCTGCCCCTCAACTTCTGGATCGAGCGTCAGGACAAGCGCGTTGTGGTCACCCACCAGCCGCCCCGCGCCGATCTGAATATCGGCGAGACGCTGATCCAGGGTGACGGCCCGATCATCGCCTACCGCAAGCGCCGCCGGGAATTGATCGCCGCTGCCCGGCATGATGAAAGAGAAACATGACTTGGTAAAAATCACCTGTCTGGTCGAAAACGAAGCCCTGCCCGGTACATCGTTCAAAGCGAAGCACGGCATCGCCTGGCTGATCGACACCGGCTCCGCCCGTGTGCTGTTCGATACCGGCCCTGATCCCTCCCTGCTTGAACACAACGCCGCCCTGATCGATCTCGACTGGGCTACAATCGACGCGGTTGTCCTCAGCCATGCGCACCTTGATCATACCGGCGGACTCCCGGCGGTGATCGCCCACACCCGCCCCTCGACGCCGCTCCATGCCCACCCCGACCTGTTCCGTGAGCGCTATTCGAAGCGTGCCAGATGTGGAATGAAGATCGAGCAGAAAGTGCTCGCCGCTCACTTCGACCTGCGGCTTGACGATCAGCCGGTGGAAGTAGTCGATGGAGTCTGGACGACCGGCGAGATCGTCAACCGGAAATCGTTTGAAGGTCGCAGCATGTGGCACGAAGTTCAGATCGACGGCAAATGGCTCCCCGATCCCTACCGCGACGATCTATCGGTTGTCGTCGAGACAGAGGCCGGGTTGATCGTGCTCTGCGGCTGCTGCCACGCCGGGCTGTTGAACACGCTTTCTCAGATCAGCCGGACATTTGCCGATTATGAGATCATCGCGGTGGCCGGTGGAACCCACCTGGGCAGCGCCGATGCCGCTATGCTTGCCGAAGCCGTCGACGCATTGCGTACCGGTTACGGCCAGCCACGCCTCTACCCGAATCACTGCACCGGCCAGAAGGCTTTCGCCGCCCTGTCAGAAGCCTTTGGCGAGAAGATCCAACCCTGCCCGGCAGGCACCGTCCTGACCTTCTGATCCTCGCTTTTATTATGTGGCAATGCAGCCGTCAGGCTTACTATCCTGACCCTGCCTGCACCCTAAAAGGGGGCAGTGGCCGACCGCAGGTCGGTCGAAGGGGGTTGGTTTATCTGGAGAAAACCCGAATCACACCCTTTGATCCACTGCAACATGAACCGATTCTTGCCAAAACCACACCCACCAATAGATAATCTGGGCCGATATCAACCAACAGGATATGAGATTCGATTCGTATGTCAGAAGAAGCCACCCAGCCCGCCGGATATTCGATTGTCATCCCGGCCTATAACGAAGAACACGGGATCGGCCCGAACAATGAAGTCTACCTCACGATTATATGCATCCTGAAACAATTCGTAGATGTCGGCTTCGCGGTCACAGACGGTGACGATTTGCTGTGCAAGGTGCTCTGGCAGTTGATGCAGCACCTCCAGCCACTTGAAGCTCTCTTTCTCAGTGATAGGACGTGACTTGTGGGCTTCCTTGTCACGTTTAGGCGTCGGCACACGCGACCAGACTTGTTGATCAAGTATTCCTATCGGCACTCCCTGCTCAGTCACTCCCAGGGTGGTGTGCGCGAAAAAACCCGGCGTGCGATTGTCTTCCAGGACGCCCAAGCCGGTCAATGCCTGCCGTTGGCAAAGTTGAATGAAGTGGTGTCTTGTACCGCCAACAGTACAACTCCCTGATCCTGTTCAATCCGCCGCCATGTTTCCTGCTTCTCGGTTTCAATGACCCCCGCGTGGGTCACTTTCTTGTTGTTCATAAACCGATACCCGGCCTTCAGACTGGACCATTCCTCAAGTGCTTTCGGTAAACTAGCCACCGGAATCGCATTAATTTGCTCCGTCACCTGCTCTAACCGTTTATCAAGTCGTACATCGCCAAACAGTGATTTCAAGGTCTTCTTTCCTCCCCTTTTCCCGTCACATTCTACCATGTCCCAACTTGTGGGTAATGTTTAGCCCTCATAGCGAGGGGACTTAGAATTTGAGCGTGAAAAGGCGGATTTAAGAGGTCTAATAGACCGTCCACGTTATCTTGCAGTGCTACCATCCAGTTCACGAGACTATTTTTCCCCTTCATAACACAACTTTAGGCCGCACATTCTGTCATGGATTCTACCGATTACCCATATCGGGCTCTCATCTTCAAGTATCCCCGGCGGCGGTGACACCGCCGCCGTCTTGACTCTGAAGACTCACTTAACGACAAGCTGAACGCTGTTGAACTGGCTGTGAAAATCCCACCCGGCACCGGCCAGGGTTACCCGGAAGATCACGTTAGGCCTGGGACTTACCTCCAGGATGTTGTGTGAGGTAAAGTAATACCACCCTTCCGGCGGTAACAGGTCGTAATTCTCCAACTGGTTGGGGTTGGGGTGCGTCAGAAAGCCCCACGTCCAGCGATAGGGGATGCCCTGCGCGTCAAAGTAATCTATTGAGATACAGGCCGGATATTCACCCTCCCGGCGATTCTCGTCACTCCACCACCCGCTGCCCTCCAACGTGTGCTCCAATACGCGAACATTGGCCGTAATCTGCACCCTGTTGGATTGGGAAACGTCCCAGTTCATCCACTGAAGGGCCCACACCTTGCCACCATCGCTACCCGAATCGCCGCGCCAGATGTCGAGCACATTCTGATACTGGCCCTCTGATTGGAGTAAGGTGGCGTCCCATTGATCGCTGACGCCGGAAAGGTGACCCACCTCCCAACCGTCTAGCCCTGCGGAAAAATCTCCGTTGCGGAAGGTGCCGGGTTCCGGAAGGTTGATCTCTGGCTCAAGCGGGACGATCTCCCCCGGAACGGCGACATATTGACCGACGCCCACCAGGGGCGTCATGGTGGGAGATGGCCTGGGGGGTGGCGGTGCGACAGGTTCAACGGTAGCGGGCGGGCCGGCACACTGAAACGCAGTGAGCGCCGGGACCACGAAGATAAAGCCGATCACTGCTGCTCGGCTCAATAAACGCCTACGAGATGTAAGATGCTTGTTCATAGAATTTGTCTATTCCTCCAGTATAGGCGATGCCAACAAGCTGATGCTGTTGGCGAATTCAAAGTCAGGCAGCCAAAAGAGCAAAGCGAGAATGCCGCGTCTGGGAACGGGGTTGTTCGGCGAGCCAGTTGGTGACGCGGATCAGGTTGATAGCGGCAGCGGTGGCAAGGTGCTGCAAATGTATTTTGTCCAATCCCCGATAGCGTGCCCGGCGCAGGCCCAGGGTAAAGGCAGCATGAGAGATAGAGCCTTCGACACCAGAACGAGAGGCATAATGGTCTTTGAAATCCTGGGTGAGTTGGCGTTGGCGAGCCGTTTGCAGCGCCTCGAAGGGCTGCTGTCGAAGCACGGTAAGGGTGCGGCCTTTGGTCTGGTCGCGGGTGCAGCGCGACCGCAGCGAACAAGCCGCACAATCCGTTCGCCGGAATCTAATCGTGATGGTGGCATAGCCATCAGCCCGTTGTCGAGGAATCCAGGTACAACTGACCGCTCCTTGCGGGCAAGTCGCTCGCTGCTGTTCCCAGTCAATCGTGAATTGTGACCGGTCAATCCCATCGGGTAGTTGAGCCTGCCAGCTCAGGTCAGTTTGAGCAGGGCCGACCAGATCGACACCGTAGGTCGTTTGGCTGCGAACCAACTCATCGGCACTGACATAGCTGGCATCGACCAAATGGGCTTTGGGCAGCCGGTTCTGGCCGTTGAGAGCCTGATGGATATCGTCCAGCGCATTGATGTCGTGCTCGGTGCCCGGTCGGGTTTCGACATGCGTAATCAGGTGCGGCGCATCATCGTTGCAGGTTTCGGTCACATGGAATTTGTATCCAACCCATGAGGTGTCACGCTTGGTGCTGTAGCGCGCATCCGTGTCATGAGGGGAGGCAATCCGCTGCGCAGGAGGAGGTTGATTGTCTTTCTCCCGCCAGCAGACCTTCCCTTCCATTTGATAGAACGACTGTACCCAGACCTGGCGCAGCGTTTCCACCGCCGGTACCTGGCGCAGCCAGTCGGGAGCATCGTCAGCATACATCCGGTCAAGCAAATACAAACCATCCGCACCGATTATTTCCGCCAGGGCTTGTTGTTCCTGCTTGTCTTTGGGCAGTCGCCATTCTGTCAGGCGTTTGCCGTACCGCTCAAACCACACCGGGGGCACCTGGGCCTTCAGCCACAGGGGAACCACCGTCGCCAATACATTCAGGGCATGATGCAGGGTTTCATGCACCAATCCCAGTTGGTTCAAGGCGTGGATCGCTGCCACGACATGCGTGGCGTCCGTGCGTTGGTCGCCCTGTGTTTTCAACAATCCCCGCGCCTGGTAGGTCTCTAACATTTTGTCCAACAAGACTTGTTCGGTCTGTCCCTCTATCAACCGTCCTCGAAACTCACTGAGTACCGAGTAATTGAAGCCCGCATCGGTCAATTCCAGACTTAACGCATACTTCCAGTCGATCCGCCCTCGCACGGCATCAGCCGCCTGGCGATCCGTCAAGTCTTCCACAAATTGCATGATCGTGACCAGTGCTAATCGCCAGGGAACTAATCCGGGTTGGCCCTGCCGGGGATACAGCTCGGCAAAATCCTCATCTTCGAACATCGTTCCCAGTTCGTCTCGCATTTGCAGATAGATATTCCCTTTCGGAAAGGCTGCATGGGCTACACTGGCGGTTGTTTCTGGTATCTCTTCTATGCCACGCCGTTTCAGCGACATCTCGTTCCCCCTTTGACGATTTTTTCTCTTCAGTATACCTTTTCTTCCTTACAACTCATCCTGTGTGAATTCGCCAACAGCATCAAGCTTATTATACACCTGAGAAGGGTTGGGTAGTGCTGAAGAAAGTGGGGGATAATCGGTCTTGTCAGGTTTGGAAGGCAATTTTGAGATGTTTTGCAGCCAAAAGGCAGGATCAACACACCCCCGAAAGGTGGGCTTTTTGCTGCCAGGCAGGCTCACGCCAGCCGAAGGGGTGAAGACCAGTAGTCCTTCGAAACAGGCAGGAGCATGAAGTCAGACACCGACCAGGGGCGATTGGTCAGCCCGGCAGCCATGGCGGGTGTCCGTCGACGTCGTTTGCCCGGTCCTCAGATGCGAATATCCAGAGTCATATTGACTCGTAAGTTGGCGGCGAGTCGAAAAACCAAGCATAAGTTGGCGTAAACCGCCAACTTATGCTTCGAGTCGCAATCTCCAGCGGGGTTATTTTGGCGGCGGGGAGCCATGTCGAACCGCTGTGTGCGTTTCGAGGTTACTTGGTGACAGTATACACAGCCGTTTCCCTGCAATCCAGTCCAGAAAGCGGTGAACGGGCGGGCTATGATGGCGCGAACCATCGAAAAGGAAGCAAAACGCACATGGCGGTCGATACGTTGGACTATCTGCTGGCTTTGCATGTGACCAGCGCCAATGAATAAGACCGAGACCAGGTCGCGGAGTTGGCGCAGCACGTTCAGGTGGTCACCGGTGACCGCGTCGAAGTGGCTTTCGTGGACCAGGGTTATACGGGTGAGAGAACCAAACAAGCCGCTCAGACAGAGGGGATCGATCTGATTGTGATCAGATTGCCCGAAG
>DAOUES010000394.1:0-16932 GCA_034430335.1 Anaerolineae bacterium
GGCGATAAACATCAATACCGCGATCACGAACGACGCCCCGGCGAGAATCGAGGCGACGAGGCCCGGACCGATGCTGTCTTCACGGGGCATCAGCCGACGCCCAAAGAACACACCGATCACAACCCCGGCAAAGGGGAAGGCGATTATCAGCGGGATGAGTGCGAACAAACTGTCCATTCAGGTCATCCTGTAGCTAAAGACAATGTCACAAATAACTCGTATCAAACAAAGCCAACCCTACCTGCCCCCTGTGGGGGAAGTGCCGCGCAGCGGCAAAGGGGGTGCTTCTTTACGCACAAAACACAGGCCGCCCTGGATCGCCCCCAGGTTTGGGGGAGATGGCCGACGTTCCGTCGGTCAGAGGGGGTTGTATTGCCGGATCAAAGCCTTAAAGACCTATCTCTTATACCCCAATTCCATCTCGTAGGGGCGAGGCTTGCCCTCGCCCTCCCGTTCCTTAGCCCGGTGCTTCAGCGCCGGGAATACATACCCCAATTCCGTCCCGTACGGGCGCAGCGACGTTTTTTGTCGCCCGCAGCAGTGCTGCGCCCCGGCCCGGCGGCTTCAGCGCCGGGCAAAAAATCGGCATCAACCTTCCATCGCGTGCAGCTCGTCGATGTCGATGCTCTTCCGCGAGCGGAAGATGGCGACGATCAGCGCCAGCCCGACCGCCACTTCAGAAGCGGCAACGGTCATGACGAAGAAGACGAAGACCTGCCCGGATATATCCTGGAAGGCGCGGGCAAAGGCGACAAAAGCAAGATTGGCCGCGTTGAGCATCAGCTCAATCGACATGAAGATCAGGATCGCGTTGCGGCGGATCAACACACCGGCGACGCCAATCGTGAAGAGCACCGCGCTCAATATCACATAGTAGGTGGTCGGGACTAAAAAGTTGGCTTCCTGTAGTTCGGTAAACATTTACGATCCTCCCACCTGACCGGCCTGGCTATCCGGCGAAGTGGCCGCTTCGTCTTTGCGCCGCCCGCGCCTGGGTTTCAGTTCGTCCCTGGTCAGCACCACCGCGCCGATCATGGCGACGAGCAGCAAAAGCCCCACCATCTGGAAAGGCAGCAGGTAGTGTTCGAAAAGCACCAATCCAACCGAGGCCGGGGAGCCAAACGCGGCATCCCCCGACGCCTGCGCCGCCGTCCATACCTCCGGCATGGGCATCTGGCTGCCGACCTGCGGGCTGAACAGGATAAAGACCGTCACGCCCAGCAGCAGCACAACCAGCACGATAGCCAGCGGCCCCTGCCAGTGCAGCGTCGAGGCAAGCGAGACACGTTCCGCACCCAGGAGCATGATCACGAACAGGAACAGGACCATGATCGCGCCTGCGTAAACGGTGATCTGCACCATCGCCAGGAAGGGCGCATGCAGCCCCAGATAGAACAGGGCCACACAGAAAAAGTTGATCACCAGGAACAGCGCGGCATGCACCGCGTTGACGCTGGTCAGCATGCCGATTGCCGCAGCGACGGCAATCAGGGCTAAGATTAGAAACAGAATGGTCCCAAGCGTCATAGGTTGAGACTGCCTTTACTGAGTGAGTAATTTGCCATTACGACAAGAATACATCTTGGCTCAACTGTACAAAGTGCGAATCTGCTCCCTCTCCCTGAAAGGGGAAGGGGACGACCGCAGGTCGTATGGGAGGGGGTTGTGCTCACGCTTTTTACATAAGAGCCATACATCTTTACTTTGGGTTCTCCATAACCGGAATGGGGCGGCCAAAGCTGCCCGGTTCGACCTTTCGCGGCGTGTCCGGCTGGCCTTCCGGCGGCGGGACAAGCAGCATTTCTTTGGTATAGATCGCGTCACGGCGGTTGGTGAACGACAGCTTGTAATGCTTCTCAAGGACTATCGCCTCGGTCGGGCAGGCATCTTCGCAGTACCCGCAGAAGATGCAGCGCAGCATGTTGATCTCGTAGGTTCTGGCGTAGCGCTCGCCGGGTGAATAGCGCACCTCGTCGGTGTTTTCTTCTGCCTCCACCCAGATCGCGTCGGCGGGGCAGGCGGCAGCGCACAGCGCACAGCCGATACATTTTTCGAGGCCGTTATCATACCGCTTTAATTCGTGGCGGCCCTTGAACCGCTCGGCGAACGGCTTGATCTCTTCGGGGTACTGAATGGTCACCGGTTTCTGAAAAACATGCTTGAAGACCGTCCCTAACCCTTCGAGAATGGCAACCCCTTTTCCAATCGTTTCTCTGATCATGCCCAACAATATCCTTAAAACCTAGGCGAAACTTGGAATGACGTCCAGGACAATCAGGACGGCGGTCACGACGGCGTTGGCTAACGACAGCGGGAGCAGCACTTTCCAGCCGAAGGCCATCAGCTTATCATAACGGAAACGCGGCAGCGTGGCGCGGATCCAGACCATGAAGGCGAGCGACGCGACGATCTTCACGAACAGGATCAGCGGCCCCATCCAGCCGCCCAGCAGGTTCTCCATCCCGAAGAAGCGGTAGCCCCCCAGGAACAGGGCGGCGAAAATTACGCTGACCCCGATCATCTTCATGTACTCGGCCATGAAGAAGCTGGCGAACTTCATCCCGCTGTACTCGGTATGATATCCCGCGACAAGCTCCTGCTCGGCTTCGGGCAGGTCGAAGGGGGAGCGGTTGGTTTCGGCCAGGATGGTGATGTAGAAGATCACCGCCGCGATGGGCTGGAGGAAGATGAACCACACGTTTTTCTGCGCGTTGATGATGTCGCCCATGCTCATCGAGGCGGCCATCATCACCGGGGCAAGGATCGCAAGACCCATCGCCAGTTCGTAGCTGATCATCTGGGCGGTGGCACGCAGTCCGCCCAGCATGGCGTATTTATTCGATGAGGCCCACCCGGCCAGTACGACGCCATATACGGCAATCGAGGTGACGGCGACAATATAGAGCACGCCGACGTTTATGTCGGACAGGCCGAGGGAGGTCTGGTAGCCGAACAGGTTGATCTGCCCGCCAAAGGGCACCACCCCCAGCACAATCAAAGCCGGGACAGAGGTGACCGCCGGGGCAAGCGTATAGACGATCCGGTCGGCATCGGTGGGCATAATGTCTTCTTTGAAGAACAGCTTCAAGGCATCGGCCCAGGGCTGAAGCAGCCCCTGCCATCCGGCCCGGTTTGGCCCGATCCGCGATTGCAGCCGGGCGATGAAGCGCCGTTCCAGCCAGGTGGTATAGGCAAAGCCTAACAGCAGGCCGACGATAATCAGCACGGCCTTGACGGCGGCGTCGATCAGGAAGATGACAAAATCGCTCATGCTTCGACTTTCTCCAGTTTGACGACCGGAGCAGTGGTGGCAAACAGCGGCGCACCCTGCGTTTGGAGACGGCGCGGGATAATCACCACGCCGGATGGCACACGTGCATCGAGGTAGGCCGCAGCAGCAACCCGGTGATCGTCGACGGTGACGGTCACCAGATCGCCGTCTTCCACGTCCAGCCGACCGGCATCCGCCGGGTTCAGGCCGACATGCGGCAGCGGCACGCGCTGGTGCAGCAGTTGGGTCTTGAAGAACAGCGCCTCGGTATCATAGGCCAGCGTGACCGGCACGACGATCAACTCGCCATCTGCCGGGTCGAGGACTTCACCCGCCTGGGCCGGTGCGACCGATAGCGGCGCGTCGACCTGTTCGGCGAGGGTGGGCCACTGCACACCCAGCCCGCTCGTATTCTGGAAGGACGTCCCACCGTAGTAGAGATCGTCGCCGCCCACGTCGGGGTGCTGCTCCTCGACCTTCGCCAGTGCCTGATAGGTGATCCCGGCGTACTGCGGCACGTTCCGCCCGATCTCGGCGAGCAGCGCCGCCGCCGAAACGGAAGGCGCGCCCTGCCCCAATGCCTTGCCGATGCGCTGGATAATCAGCCAATCGGGAAGGCTTTTACCCAGAGCTTCAACCGCCGGGAAGAACCGCTGCACGCGGCGCTCGCCGCTGGTATAGGTTCCTTCACGCTCGGCGGCGCTCTGCACCGGCAGGACGACATCGGCGAGTTTGGCGGTTTCGGTCAGGAACATCTCCTGCACGACGATAAAACCCTTCGTTTTGCGGATCGCTTCTTCGGCGGCGAGATCGTCGTAAACCGGGTCGGCCCCGGCGATGACCAGCACCTTGAGTTCGTCGGCGGCCAGCGCCGCAAAAAGTTCTTCATAGGAACGGCCCGGCTGATCGACCGGCTGGTAGCCCGGCCCGAAGTTGGGATCGAAGCCCATATCGGCGGCACCCTGGCCGTTGGCCGAAGGCCAGACGATGATCAGACCGTTGTTGGCGCGCCCTACGTGGCCGGTCGCGGCGAGCAGGTTGGCCGATGCCTGGGCCAGTTCGCGGCTGGCCGCAGCCGACAGGCCTTCGCTGCCGGTGAAAATAACAACGTTCTCCGCCCCGGCGATGGTCTTTGCCGCAGCCTTGAGCGCGGCATCAGCCGTAAATTCTTTCGCCTGGGTGATGGCTTCGGCCATCCCCTCTATCGATTCGCCCGGCTTGACCGCCGTCCTGGGCAGGCTACCGAGCATGGCATTCAGCGCGGCGACTTCTTCGCCGTAGGCGCAGCGGATGCTCTGCGAAGCTTCGACATCGAGGCGCGTCTCGCGCCCGGAGATGACGATCAGTTCCGCACCGCGACGGGCGGCGGCGGCAGCGCGCAGCCACCAGACGGGCGCTTCTTCGTGGAGATCGCCGGCGACGACGACGATCACGTCGCCCGCGCCGAGGTCCTTCAAATTGGTGCCGATGCCGACGCCAAACTGCCCGGCGATCTCGCCACCGGCGGCGTTCGGCGGGTAGACGGACAGGTCATTACTGCCCTGGCCCCGGATCAGCTTTTGCAGCGCATAGAGGTCTTCGTTGCTCAGGCGTCCACCGGTCACCGCGCCGATAGCCGATCCGGCGGCCTTGATCTGGGAGGCGACTTCTTTGATCGCCTCTTCCCAGGTTGCCTCGACGAGCATTCCCCCTTTACGGACGAGGGGGGTCGTCAGGCGTTCCTCGTGTTCCATGTAATGGTGGGCAAAACGCCCCTTGTCGCAAATCCAGGTTTCGTTGACGGCCTCGTTCTGGCGGGGCATCACCCGGCGAATGGTCGTGCGGCCCCCGGCGAGGCGGTCGGTGCGCGTATCGAAGCTCATGTTGCAGCCGACTGGGCAGTGCGAGCAGATCGTCGCTACCTGCACCATCTCCCAGGGCCGGGCGTTGAACCGGAAATCGGCGGTGGTCAGCGCCCCGACCGGGCAGATGTCGGTCGTGTTGCCGGAGAAGATGCTGTCGAAGCCCGGCATGCTGCCGGTGACGATCTGCTGTTTGCGCCCGCGCATATCGAAGCCGAGCACCGGGTCGAGCGCGATCTTCTCCTGGAAGCGGATGCAGCGGGCGCAGTGGATGCAGCGCTCCCGGTCGAGGAAGATCAGTTCGCCGAGCGGAAAGTGCTTGCCCAGGTGCATCCGGTCTTCCCAGTACATCCGGCTGGTGCCGGGGCCATGAGCCATCGTCAGGTTCTGGAGCGGGCACTCGCCGCCCTTGTCACAGACCGGGCAGTCGAGCGGGTGGCTCGACAGCAGAAATTCCAGGACGGCGCGGCGGGCATCGGTGACCCGGTCGGTCTTCGTGCGGATCGCCATGCCCTCGGTCGTCTTCTGCGTGCAGGCGGTTTCCAGCTTGGGGAACCAGGCGAGTTCCATCTCGCCCGTTTCGCGGTTCTTGCGCGGCAGGGCCAGTTCGACCAGGCACATGCGGCAGTTGCCATCGTGCCCCAGTTTGGGATGGTAACAGAATACCGGGATGTCGACGCCGCACAGCCTGGCCGCATCGACGAGATTCATCCCGGCGGGGACTTCGTATTCGATGTCGTCGATAGTGATTTTTACGGTGTCTGCCATAGAGTTGTGATCCAATCGAGTCACTGCTAACCGTATTACGCTTCGCCAACCGGCGGCTGCAAGCGGCCATCGCCGACCGCGCGCTCGTAATCTTCAGGGAAATGCCTGATCGTGGCCCTGACCGGGTTCACGGCGAACTCGCCAAGCGCGCAGATGCATTTACCTTCCATTTGCGCGGCGACGGCATCCATCGTCTGGACATCGCCGGTATCGGCCTGGCCGCTGTCCATGCGTTTGTAAAGCCGCGAAAGCCAGTAAGTACCTTCACGGCAGGGCGTACACTGCCCGCACGATTCGTGCGAGAAGAACTTGATCATCTTCGAGGCAGCCCAGGCAATATCGACCGTCTCGTCGAGGACGATCACCGACGCGGAGCCGATGTCGGTGCCCCAGGCCCGGAACGCCCCGTAAACGATGGGCGTATCGAGCACTTCGTCGGTGGCGGGAAGGATCGCGGCGCTGGCCCCGGCGGGCAAAATCGCCTTGATCTGCCTGCCGCCGGGAATGCCGCCGCCCATCTCGAAGATCAGCTTGCGGAAGGTCGTCTCGCCGCCGAAGGGAAGCTCGTAGTTGCCGGGCCTGTTGACGCACCCGCTCAGGCAGAAAATCTTGGTGCCGGGGCTGTCGCCCTCGCCGATCTTGCGGTAGGCGTCGGCCCCGTTGATCAGGATGTAGGGCACGTTGGAGAGCGTCTCGACGTTGTTGATGACGGTCGGTTTTGAATAAAGACCCTCACTGGCCGGGAAGGGCGGGCGCAGACGCGGCTGGCCGCGCTTGCCTTCGAGCGATTCGAGGAGCGCGGTTTCCTCGCCGCAGATGTAGGCCCCTGCCCCGCGATGGGTGTAGACCTCGCAGTCCCAGCCTGATTTGAGAATGTTCTTGCCGATGAACCCCTTCTTACGCGCCTCCGCGATCTTGCGGTCGAGGTGATCGGCGATGTCCCAGTATTCGCCGCGAACGTAGATGTAAACCGCCGGTGCCTGGATCGCATAAGCGCAGATCAACGCGCCCTCGATCACCTGGTGAGGGTTGTTCTCCATCAACTGGCGATCTTTGAACGTCCCCGGTTCGCTCTCGTCGGCATTGACACAGACATACTTCGGGAAGACGTCTTTGGGCACGAAGCTCCACTTGACGCCTGCCGGGAAGCCCGCGCCGCCGCGTCCACGCAGTCCCGATTCGCGAACGATATTGATCACGTCGTCGGGTTGGTGGTCGGACAGCGCTTTTTTCAGTCCATCGTAGCCGCCGTTGGCGAGATAGACCTCCATCTCGCCGATGTCGGGGATATCCAACTCTCTTAACAGGATGTGGGTCACGATAACCTCTTTGGTAGCGATTAGCCTGTTTACCGACAGCTAACCTGACCTTTCAACATTTTGTCAGGTGGATCACAAACCTCGATCCCATCTCGTAGGGGCGGGGCTTGCCCCCGCCCAGGGGTCAACCTGCGGTCGACCTATCGTTTTTAGCCTGGGGATTATGCGGTTTAACAAAATAATCCGGTAATCATTGTAACCGTATTGGCAGCGCCAACCCTGATCGCCCCCAAGTTTGGGGGAGATGGCCCGTAGGGCCAGAGGGGGTTGTATTACCGGGTTAAATTCTTAAGGTTCATTATCCCCAGGCATACCTAAATATCGTCACGGTCGCGCTTGCTGACGTAATGGATGCCGGGAAAATCAGCATAGCCCGATGATAGAAACAACTCTAATGAAGCGTCGTTGCCCGGTTCGATCAGCGCGGCAAAAATTTCGATGCCGAGCGCGCGCAGGGCATCTTCGGCAGCGGTGACCAGTATCCGGGCGATCCCCTGCCTCCGGTGATCCGGGTGAACCGCCAGCCGGTTGATCCACCCCTTGCGGCCATCGTGGGTGGCAAGCACCACGCCGATCAACTCGCCGTCTGCGGCTTCGATGCCGATGACGGACTGTGTGCCGCCGTCGATCTGGCGTTCGAACGCTTCGCGCGTGTCCCTCCCTGCTGGCCGGATGTGCAATCCGGCGGCGTTCCACAAGGAGAGGACACGATCATAATCTGACTTGGTAAGGAACTCCGGCAATAGATTGTCCATGCCGGTTTGCAATCCTAAAGTGCAGCCACGATTCGCGGATGGCGAACTATTCCCAGTTCGGCAGCCGGATCAGGCTCGTCAAGGAAACAGTCGATCATCTCTCGGATGTTAATCAAAAGTTCATCCAATGTCTGAGCGTCGGTGACAGCTACGATCTCGTCACAGGAGGCGACGTAATACGGCGTACCAACATTGCCTTCCCCCCGCCCATCGAAATATTCGACATTGACATGGATCGTATCAATGGCGTCACCCATTGTTTGCCTCACTTACTCCTGGCTGTAGGGCTGCATCGCGTCGTGCTCGCGGCGCAGGGCTTCGATCAGGTCGTTGAACGAGTCGATGTCCATGTTCTCGTAAAACTTGAAATTGACCTGCATCACCGGGGCGCGGTCGCAGGCCCCGATGCACATCACGTTCTCGACGGTGAACAGGCCGTCGTCGGTGGTTTCGCCGGGCTGAATGCCGAGCGCCTCGCAGACCTTCTCGCTGAACGCCTCGGCCCCGCGCAGCGCGCAGGGCAGGTCGGTGCAAATCTGGATCAGGTACTTACCCTTTTCCTGGCTGTAGTACATGGTGTAGAACCCGACGATCCCCCTGACCTGGGTGACGTCGGATTCGACGATGGCGGCGATCTCGGCCATCGCTTCTTCGGTGATGTGCCCGTATTCTTCCTGGGCAATATAGAGCAGGGGCATCACCGCCGACTGCTTGCGCGGGTATTTCGCCAGGTGCCGTTCGATGTCTTCTTTTCGTCGTTCTAACAGGCTCATGCTTGCCTCGAATACTGTCGTGTTATCAGCGGTCACAGTCGCCCAGCACGATGTCGATGCTGCCGATGATCCCCACCAGGTCAGAGACCATATACCCTTCGGAAACCCAGCCCAGCGATTGCAGGTTCACGAAAGACGGGGTGCGGAAATGCACGCGCCAGGGGTTCGTGCCGCCATCGCTGACCAGGTAAACGCCCAGTTCGCCCTTCGGCGATTCGGTGGCGACATAGACTTCGCCTTTGGGCAGTTTGAAGCCCTCCGTCCACAGCTTGAAGTGGTGGATCACCGCCTCCATGCTGGTGCCCAGCTCCGAACGCGGCGGCGGGACGTACTTGCGATTGTCGCTGCGGAACGGGCCATCGGGAAGATTGTCAAGCGCCTGCTTCGCGATTCGCAGCGATTGGCGCATCTCTTCCATGCGGATCAGGTAGCGGTCGTAGACGTCGCCATTTGAACCGAGGGGGATGTCAAATTCAAAGTGGTCGTAGCCGGAATACGGGTACGCCTTGCGGATATCGAAATTCACGCCAGACCCGCGCAGCGCGGGGCCGGTCAGGTTCCAGTTGATCGCCTTTTCGACCGGGATCAGGCCGATGTTCTTCGTCCGCTCGATGAAGATCGGGTTCTTGGTGAGGATGCGCTCGTAATCGTCGATTTTGCCCGGCATGTAGGCTAGGAAATCGCGCACCATCTTCTCGAAGCCTTCCGGCAGGTCACGCCAGAGGCCGCCGGGCCGGAAGTAGTTGGTCATCATGCGCTGGCCGGAGCACGCTTCGAAAATATCGAGGATGTGCTCCCGCTCGCGGAAGGTATAAAGGAAAAGGCTGGTCGCGCCCAGGTCGAGGACGTGGGTGCCGAGCCAGATCAGGTGGCTGGAGATGCGCTGAAGCTCGGTGAGCATCACGCGGACGTACTGCGCGCGGAGCGGCACATCCAGTTCGGCGATCTTCTCGATTGCCATGCAGTAGGTCAGGTTGTTGCCCAGGTTGTTGAGATAGTCCAGGCGGTCGGTCATCACCAGGGCTTTCTCGTAGGTCTTGGCTTCCATGTTCTTTTCGATGCCGGTATGCAGGAAGCCAATATCGGGCAGGCAGTGGACGATCTCCTCGCCGTCGAGTTCTAGCATCAGGCGCAGCACGCCGTGCGTGCTGGGATGCTGGGGTCCCATATTGAGCAGCATCGTGTCGCCGGTAAAGGCATCGTTCGAAACGAGGCCCCGGAGTTGCTCAAGCGCAATCTCGACCGTCTCGTTGTCGGTTTCGATCTCGGTGGCGTGCGTCAATTGGTATGGTGAAAGCGTCATTGCTTCAGTCCCGTTCCATAGACAGGCCGTAATTTATTCTTCAGGATGCGGTTTCTTGGCCTGCACCCGGTCGTAGTTAAAGCTGAACTGGACTTCTTCGTAACCCTGCGGGTAGTCCTTGCGCTGCGGGTGGCCCGTCCAGTCGAAGGGCATCAGGATGCGGCGTGGATTGGGGTGGCCTTCGAACTTGATGCCGAACATGTCCCACGCCTCGCGTTCGGGCCAGTTGGCCCCTGCCCAGATGCCGGTGACCGAATCGACGACCGGTTTTGCGTCCGGCAGGTAGACCTTGAGCCGGATCAGGTGCCGGTGGGTCATCGAGCGCAGCACGTAATTGACCGCGAAGCGCGGTTCTTCGGGCCAGTAATCGACCGCCGCGAGATCGGCCATATGATTGAATTCCAGCCCCTCGGTTTCATAGCAGAAGCGGGCCACGTCGAGCAGCGACTCCGGCGTGACGACGACGGTCACTTCGCCGCGAAACTCGACGATCTCCACGACCGCTTCGGGGAATTTCTCTTTGATTGTGCTGGCTACTGCCTGGGGATCAGCCATCGGTGTTCAGTCCTGTAATCCGGTAGAAAGGCACAGACGCCTACTCAGCCGCCTCCGGCTTGCGCAGGAAGGGCCAGGTCGACCAGTCGGTGAGTGTTTCCTGCTGCACTTTTTCGTGCAGCATCAAAATGCCGTGCATCAACTGCTCCGGGCGGGGCGGGCACCCGGCGACGTAAATATCGACCGGGACGATCTCGTCGACGCCCTGGAGGATGGCATAATTATTGAACACACCGCCGCAGCTTGCACAGTCACCCATCGCGATCACCCACTTGGGCGCGGGCATTTGATCGTAAAGACGGCGGACCACCGGGGCCATCTTGCGGCTGACCCGCCCGGCGACGATCATCAGGTCGCTCTGGCGTGGTGAGGCGCGCATCAGCTCCATACCGAAGCGCGACATATCATAATGAGAAGCCTGGGTGCTCATCATCTCGATGGCGCAGCAGGCCAACCCGAACAGAACGGGCCACATGGCGCGGGTGCGCCCCCAGTTTGCGGCGGCATCCAGCGTCGTGGTCACAATGCCTAAGGCACCGGACTTGTTGGCAGGATTATCTACTCCCAATCCAGTCCCCCCTTCTTCCACTCATAAAGCAGGCCGACGGTCAGAATGACGACGAAAACCCCGGCGGCGATCAAACCGTACAGCCCCAATTTACGGATCACTACGGCGTAGGGCAGCAGGAAGATAATCTCGACGTCGAACAGGATGAACAGCACCGCGACCAGGTAGAAGCGCACCGGCAGCCGCCGGACGGCGGGGCCGATCGGGGCCATACCTGATTCATAAGGAGCCAGTTTTTTCTTCGTGGGGCGGTGCGGGCCAAATATCACCGAAGTGAAGACCACAATCAGGGCCATGATTATGGCAAACAGCACTAAAATTGCAATGGGTAGATATTGTTGAACGAGCACGGAGCTATCTCCTGAGAGACTTGCCGACCGGTGAACACAGGCATATTAATGATTATTACGCGGGCACGGGCTGGCTCGCTGCCCGCCGATCTCACCCCAGCAGGTGAGCAGGCGGGTTACGCACAGAAGTCAAGCAAACTGACAGAATGCTATCACAGGACGTTCTATTTTTCAATGGTTATGAACAATATCAGGATAGTTGTATCAAATAAAAAAGCAGGATGTCAGTTCATTCGATGCGGATGAGAAGGCCATCCTGCTTACACTCCTCGATGCAGCATGCAGGCATATCACCGGCGAGTTGAGCGGCTGCCGCCCCCATACGCTGCAAATCATTAGCAAAATATTAAGTTCTCATAAGACCATTGTAAGAAAGTCCTCCAACAGTTGACACTGATTCCCGTCAAAGACTAGAATCAATTAGAATAGACTATCGCCTGTCCCCAAAGTGGGAGACAGGAGTCGATAAGTTTACCGATAGACCTGAATGAGTTGGTGTTTGAATGGAATATAAGGATTACTACAAAGTATTGGGCGTTTCCCAGAACGCAGACGCAGCGGCGATCAAAAAAGCATTTCGAAGTTTAGCCCGCAAACATCACCCCGACGCCAATCCCGACGACCCGACGGCAGAAGATCGGTTCAAAGAGATCAACGAGGCCCACGAGGTACTGAAAGACCCGGAGAAGCGGGCCAAGTACGATCAGATCAGGCAGAGCTACCAGAGCTACCAGCAAACCGGCGGGCAGCCGGGCGGCTTCGACTGGTCACAGTGGATGGGCGGGCAGCCGGGCAGCGTGCACGTCGAGTATGGCGGCAGCGGTTTCTCGGACTTCTTCGAGGCGATCTTCGCCAGCATGTCGGGGATGGGCGGGCAGCGTTCGGCCAGTTTTGGCTTTGACGACCTGTTCGGCGGGCAGCGCGGAAGCCCACGCGCCCAGCACCAGCAGTTGAAGGGCCAGGACCTGACCACCGATGTCGATATTTCGCTGGAAGAAGCCTACTACGGCACCACCCGGATGCTTGCCAAAGACGGGCGGAACTTACAGGTGAAAATTCCCAGGGGGGCGCGCACCGGCACGCGGGTTCGCATTTCGGGCGAAGGCGCACCGGGGATCAACGGCGGGGAGGTCGGCGACCTCTATCTGAAAGTCCGTGTGCGTGACGACTCACGCTTCAGCCGCGACAAAGACGATCTCGTCATCGAGGTGACCATCGATCTCTACACGGCGGTGCTCGGCGGTGAAGTCGATATCCCGACGATGGAGGGCAAGGTCACCTTGAAGATCAACCCCGGCACCCAGCCCGGCCAGCTTGTGCGCGTTCGGGGTAAAGGGATGCCGCATTTGCGCGACCCAGACGATCACGGCGACCTGTACGTGCGGGTCGGCGTGGCACTTCCCACCGATCTGACGGACGAGGAACACCGGCTGTTCAATGAACTGGCAGCCCTGAGGGGCTACCATTATCATCAATAGAAATTGTGGTATTGGTATCTGAAGTATTTGATAGAGGTATAACTGTACTATGAATAGCAAACGCCACTATGGCAATAAATTACCCATTATGGTCCCGGTTTTTTTGGTACTGGCGACCATCGCCTGCGCTGCGCCGACATTGGGCAGCAGCGTAGGACAAAGCAATACAGCGGAAGCGGCGGTTATCGCCACCCCGCAAACGAATATCCCCACGCCGATCCCCGACGAACTGATCGCCGAGGCAGACGCCGAGGAGCAGTTGCTGATCAACGTCTACGCGCGTGTCAACCCGGCGGTTGTCTACATTGATGTCAGCCAGGAAGACGGGAGCAGCGACCAACTGCTGGATTACGCCTCCGGCTCCGGCTTTGTGATCGACCCGGAAGGGATCATCGTGACTAACGCCCACGTTATCCAGGATGCCGACGAGGTGCGCGTCACCTTCTACGACGGCATGGTTTTACGCGCCGAGGTGCTCGGCTATGACGCCTACGCCGATCTCGCCGTCCTGAAAGTCACCCCACCGGAGGGCACGACTCTGGTTGCGGTCGAGTTAGGCGAATCCGACGATCTGCTGGTCGGGCAGCGCGTGATCGCCATCGGCAACCCGTTTGGCCTGTCCGGATCGATGTCGGTGGGGATCGTCAGCGCGATTGGACGCAGCCTGCCCTCCGGCACGGCCACCGATACGGGTGTTTTCAGCAACCCCCAGATCATCCAGACCGACGCGGCGATCAACCCCGGCAATTCAGGCGGGCCGCTGGTCGACTCGCACGGGCGGGTGGTCGGCGTCAACTACGCCATCCAATCGCTGTCGGGCCTCAACACCGGCGTCGGGTTTGCCATCCCGGTGGACACGGTCAAGCGCATCGTCCCGCAGATCATCGAAACGGGCAGCGTCGCATACCCGTACCTGGGGATCAGCGCTAACACACAGGTCACGCTCGCCGACCTTGCGCTGGAATATGATCTACCGGTGACCGACGGCGTATTGGTCGCCGAAGTCGTCCCCGGCTCCGGCGCGGACCGGGCCGGGCTGCGCGGTGGAGACGAACAGACCGTTTTCCGGGGGTTCGACGTTCTCCTGGGAGGCGATATCATCACCGCCCTGGATGGCTACCCGATCCACAATTTCGACGAGCTGCTGGGCTACCTGGTCAGCAACGTCAGCGTCGATCAGGAAATCGTCGTGACCATTATCCGCGACGGCGAAACGCTCGACGTTCCGGTCACGGTTGGCTCACGCGAGAACTAACCAACCCAAATCGCTAAGGCGGGCCGATTCGGGGGGACCGGCCCGCCTTTCATCAAACCCTCACGTTCCAACATCCAACCATATACCTTCCGCAGTGTATTTGTCGACTATCGGTTCTAGAGAAGGAGCTACCTCATGTTTGAACGCAAAGACCTCGAAGCTCTTGCGGCATTCAATGGCAGCCAGCCGGTAACCAGCCTGTACCTGAACATGCCGCCGCGTCTGCGCACCACGCCGGAAGCCTACCGGACGCGGTTCAAGAATCTGCTCAAATCAATCGCCGGGCGCGCCCCAGATAAAGACATCAAAGCGCTGGAAAATTTCTTCGAGAAGGAGTTCGATTGGATGGGGCGGGGAGTGGCCGTCTTTTCCGGGCAGAGCGACGGGTTGTGGAAGGTCGTCTCGCTGGCCGTGCCCCTGCGCCACAGTTCGATCCATGTCGCCGCGAAGCCGTTCATCCTCCCCCTGATGAATCTCATAGACAGCTACGGGGCGATCACCGTCGCGCTGGTCGACCAGCAGGAAATCAGGATGTTCCACTTCCACCTCGGCGGCCTGACCGCGTCCGAAACGCTCGAAGGGGAGGAGATCAAGCGGATCAAATCGGGCGGTGGGGCGGCGGGCCGCGCACGCGGTGACGAGTTGGACGGGCACCGCCACGAGACGGTCAAGGGCAACCTGAAAGACTTCGCCGACGCGCTGACGGTCTTTTGCGCACGCCACAAACCCGATCATATCCTCCTGGGTGGGTCAGAACCCACCTGCCAGAAATTCAAAACGGTGATGAGCCAGCCCTGCGCCTCACAGGTCGCGGGGATGTTCCCGGTTTCGTTCCATGCGCCGGAAGGCGAAATCCTGGCCCAATCGCTGGCCGCGATCCAGGCGAACGAAGAAGCCGCCGAAAAGCGTCTCGTCGAGGCGATCCAGACGGCGGCGGCCAAAGGATCGAACGGGGTGGTTGGTATGAAGGCAACGCGCAAGGCACTGGAAGCGGGACGGGTGCAAACGCTGGCGGTAGTCGAAGACCATCACGACCCGGAAGCAATCGACGACGCCGTGACGAAAGCCGTCGATCTCGGCGGGGATGTCACCTTCGTCAACGCCGATTCGCCGCTGGCACAATCGGAAGGGATCGGTGCATTGCTGCGATACTAAACTTGAATCGATTTTTACATGAACCCCCTCCGTCTCTGGCACCTTCTCCCTGCAACAAGAAGGAAAATCCAGCGATGGATAGAACGGAACAAGATATACGAGGGGGTTCAATTTACGTTTTCTACACAGAATCTTGTTCTTTTGCTCGTTCAATCACCCGCAAGGCCAGATTAACAAACAGGTCATGAATTCTTATAATTTGGTCATCACTCAACTGGCGATCAATGACACACTTACTTTCACTCCCAGCCGGAATGAAAAGCCCTGTTGACTCTAATTCCTGGCAGAATTGAGTGATGATATCATCTGCATTCTCAACCTTGCGTTCAATATAAGTAAAACCGGTATAAATGGATTGGCTATAGACACAGCCCGGCGGATAGCCAAAGCAAATCGCGATATGAATGCCATCGACGTTGACATTCATCGAGAAGCCTTTAAAACCCCAGTGAATGGGAAAGTTGTACTTTTCTGCTGTTGACAAGAGCATCTCGAACAAGGGGTAGCCATTTGGGTCGCACGAGTCTAGAAAGGCCGTTTTGGTGACTTTGGGCAGTGAGCCGGTCGAAACGCTTCTCTCCCGAACAAACTCCTGCCCGGACATAACATCGACCGATAACATCCGCTGACTCAATTCGGTTTCAAAATACTTGAACTCCAGACATGTAACATGTAATCCCTTTTGGCACAGAAAGCTGGAGGTCTGGCGTATCTCCGGTGTGATATCCTGACCGACAAGTACAATTCGCTGGTCTTTGTTGAAAGAGACGGCATCTTCTTCTGTAAGGCTGAAATAAGAGCGATGATATTCTGCTAAAGACAGCCTTTCGTCTCCCGTATAGCCACGCAGGATAGATTCTAGCTGCTCAAAATCAAGACCTGCTGCAAAAGAAGCGTATTCCAGTGCTTGAGCCAGCGTTTCACGGGGTGTTCGATCTCGTTTTAATTCTATGACAACACAATTGCCTTCACGGTCTATCGCCAGAAGATCGATAAACGAACGAAGGTTCGTGGCTACCTGTCTCCCAATGATCAGAAGTCCCTCGTATCCCATAACGCTGTCGGAGTTAACCTCAAGCCAATCTTCAAGTATCTGCTCCCGATGGGTGCCCTTGAAATCCTGTTCCCGATATTCTACAAAACTATCATTTTCATCCAGTCGGAATAAACGCATAACATTGTACTCCTAGAGTAAAAAGTTGTCCCTTTGTACTCGAATTGCATTCGGTCTTGCTAATAATTTAGTCGCCAGAGGCCAGCTTCAACAGCCGGAGACCGGCCAGAACCTCCCAGACCACCAGCGGCACCGCACCGGCAGTATGCGGAAGCCAGGTGAGCGCCGGGGCGAAGATCAGCGTGATGAAATAGCACATAATACACGCATTGCCCACGATTCCCATGTAGGCTGTCAGGCGGCTGAAGGTGCCGCCTCGCAGCATGACAACCGAAAACATCAGGGCAGCGAGCGTCACCAGGAACAGGCCCAGGTAGACACCCGCGCCCTGACTCCCGATGGCAAGCAGCGCCTCGCCTGCGGCCAG
>DAOUES010000395.1:0-2771 GCA_034430335.1 Anaerolineae bacterium
AGGGCTTGGGCATGAACTCTACCGCGCCCAGCTCCAGGCTCCGGGCACGATTCGTCTCGTATCCGTAGGCCGTCAGGACGATGACGGGGATTGTGCTGGTTCCGTTCCCGTTGCCCCTCGTCCCCTCCAGAAACCCGAATCCGTCCATCCTGGGCATGGTCAAGTCCAAAATGATCAAATCGGGCTTCTCGGCCTTGACCTTCTCCAGGGCATCCATCCCGTCCCCGGCCAGCAGCACATCATAGCCCTCTCTCTCCAGGCGGTACTTGAGCGCCAATCGGATGTTCGCATCATCGTCTACTACCATGATCCTATCTGCTGCCATTTGCTTACCCTCGATCATCTGGTTTGCTGATAATACTATACCACACTCAGGTTAATACCAGGTAACAAGCAAGTTAACATCTGGTTACAAACGTGAAGGTAACAAAAACAGGGGTCTGAAAGGCTCACGCTGTCCTTTCAGACCCCTGTTGGTGCAAATGGTGCACTATTCATTTATTCTTTTGTGTGTGTTCAAGGCGGGTTGCAGGGGCGAGGTTGCCTCGCCCGTTGGGCAGGGAAACCCGGCCCCTACTTCAGTCTCTTACCTTGACTAACAGGTATCCCCCCAATGCGCTGCCACCAGCATGATGTCCACCACGTCAATGTCGCCGTCCTCGTCGAGGTCGTAGCGCCGATCGTAGCAATCGTCCCCGCTCTGGCAATGCCAGGAGCCAGCAACGAGCATGATGTCCTGCACATCCACGTCGCAGTCGCAGTCCACGTCGCCAAAGAGGGTAGATCCTTCGTACGCGCCGATGTCACAACTTCCTTCGGCGGGGCATGGCCGACTGTAGCCGCGCTGGTCGGTGGGATAAGTGGTGCCGCAGCCGTTGGTCTCGTAGGGAATGTGGCCAATGGCCTGGCTACCGGACAGCAGGGCGTGGGTCCAGGTCGGGCCGCCGTTGTCGGCCAGGAGGCCGAGGTTGGCGGTAGCGCCTTGCAGGTCGCTGGGTTGGGTGAAGCCGCAGTCCGTACCACTTTCCAGGTTGTAGCCCTGAGAGGTCATCGTGCCGGCGCAATTGTCGGGGCTGTTACCGGCCAGGATGGTGTTTTTGACATTGACCGTGCCGCCGCTGTTGTAGATACCGCCGCCGCCACTACCGGCTGTGTTACCGGAGAGGGTGCTGTTGCTAATGTTCACCATGCCCCCGTAGTTGCCGATTCCGCCGCCATTGCCACTGGCGGTGTTTCCACTGACTGTGCTGTTGTCGAGCGTCAGGGTGCCGATGTTGCCGATACCGCCGATGTTGTTGGTGGCAGTGTTGCCGCTGACGGTGCTGTTATTAAGCGTCAGGATGCCTTCGTTGCCGATGCCGCCGGTGTTGTTGGTGGCAGTGTTGCCGCTGACAGTGCAGTTGGCGAGGGTCAGCGTTCCCCCTGCAGAGATGATGATGCCGCCGACGTTAGGAGCGGTGTTGTCGCTGATGATGCAGTTGTCCAGCGTCAACGTGCCGGCGTTCAAGATGCCGCCGCCGGTATCATCGGAGACGTTGCCATCCTGGATCGTCACGCCGGTGATGGTGACGGCCTTGCTGCTGGCGATACTGATGACGCGGGAGGCGTCGTTGCCGCTGATGGTCAGGCTATCCGCACCGGGGCCGGTGATGGTCAGGTTTTGGTTGATGGCGAGTTCGCCATTGGTCAGGATAATGGTGCCCGTGACGCCGAGGTCAATGTCCTGATCAGGGGTGGCCTCTGTGATGGCCTCACGCAGTGAGCAGCCACCTGTTGCGCAATTGTCATTTTCGTCGTCCAAGGTGGTAACAGTAATGTCGGCCGCGTGGGACACCGGCAGGACGCTCAGCGTCAGCCCGGCCACCAGGACGGCCATGATGAAAAGGGTGAAGGTTTTGCGGATCAACGAGGCAGTGAGATGCTGGTGCATTTGGAGCCTCCTGTGTTGTATTCAAAAAAGACCACGACATCTGTCATGGCCAGAGGAGTTTCAGTAGATCACAATCGCTCGCGGTGGATTGCCGAATCCGCCGCCAGACCGCTGGCTCTGGCGCCTGCCCTGAGCCGTCGAAGGGGCCCAGCAGGAGTAAGTTGTGATGTACTGAGTTCAGACAGCAAACCATCTTCGACGGGCGACAATGTCTGCCAGTACAGCAGGGATCACCTCGTAAACCAGGTGAAAATGCCAACCCGGTTAATCCCTTCCCGTGGGTTGTATTGGTGTTGGACATTGCTTTCAATTGTAGTGTCCCCAGTGGTAGCTACGATTTTGTATTGAGGTGAAGTAAGGTATAAAGCGATGGCTTTAAACTTATCCTCCAGATCGCCGCGATCAGGCGACTCCTGGTAGAAGTCCGGATCTGTTTCGTGCGGATCTTCCAGATCTTTCCCGTTTCCGGGCTCGCATCCGTCGGCCTTGCTCAGGTCGAACCTGGCGATGTACTTCATCAGGTCTGTGTCTGCGCTATCGCCCAGGGCGACGGTGAAGAAGTTGATGCCGCCCGTTGTTGTAGTGTAACAGGCTGTGTTTGCCATATCCTCGGCATATTGGCTACACGTCTCCTCACATGGAGGGTGGGAACAGCCGGGGCAGGCGTTGGCTTTGCCATCGGAGAGGAGAACTATCGCCTTGACCGTGCCTGGTCGGCCATTCTCCTGCAACTCAGTAGCGGCGGTAACGATGGCATCGCCGATACCGGTGTACATTTCAACCTCCATGTCATCAATAGCATCCCGCACATCCGTATAGACGGTGGTCAGCCCTATGTCCA
>DAOUES010000396.1:0-14465 GCA_034430335.1 Anaerolineae bacterium
CCGGGCTGTATTTGATGCGGTCGTCGCTGCGGATGGTCGCATCGCCGTCGTCCGGCTTGTTGGTGATCCGCAGGGTGTCGGGGTCCAGCCCGTCGTCAGGGTCCGAGTCGTTCGCCAGCACGTCGATATTGATATTCTCGTCTTCGTCGGTTGCCGCGAAGTCGTCGTTCACCACCGGCGGGTCGTTCACCAGGGTCACCGTGATCGTCACATTGGCCGTATCGCAGCTTCCGGCGTGATCGCAAATCTGGTAGACAAAGCTGTCGCTGCCGAAGTAATCGGCGTTTGGGTCGTAGAGCACCTGTCCGCTGCCGTTCGGCGTCCCGACCCCGTGATACGGCCCGTTGATCAGCGTCACGCTTGCCGGGTCGATGGCATGCGCCGGGTTCGTGTCGATGTCCGTGTCGTTGGCCGCCACGTCGATGGTCACGTTCGTGTCTTCGACGGTGATGGCCGTATCGTTGTTGGCCGTGACCGGATCGTTGACCGCCTGCACGGTGATTGTCACCACTGCCGTATCGCAGGCGGAGTCCGTGTCGCAGACCTGATAGGTCAGGCTGTCGCCGCCGTTGTAGTTTGGCGCAGGCGTATAGCGGAACACCCCGCTGCCGAACGGCGTCAGCGTGCCGTTGTCGGGGGTGTCGGTTATCGTCACCGAGCCGGTGTCCAGGTTCCCGTCGATGTCGGTGTCGTTCGCCAGCACGTTGAATACGACGCTGTCATCCTCGTTGGCCGATGCCGAGTCGTCGTTGGCGACCGGGTCGTCGTTCACCGCGCTGATGTTCACGTCGACCGCCGCGCTGTCGCATGCACCGTCGTCATCGCAGACCTGATAGGTGAACGTGTCCGTCCCGTTGTAGTTCGGGTTCGGGGTATAGTCGACCGTGCCATCGCCGTTGTTGGTGACCGCCCCGTGATCTGGATTGACGAGGATGGCCAGCGATGATGGATCGAGGTTCATGTCAGGATCGGTGTCGTTGCCGGTCAGGTCGTAATCGTCGACCGGGGTGTCCTCGGTCGTATTCAGTGTGTCGTCGTTTGCGGTGGGCGGGTTGTTGAGTGACCCTACTTCGACGGTCACCGTCGCGCTGTCGCAAAGCTGCGGCGTGCCGTCGTCGCAAACCTGGTATTCGAACGTATCGGTGCCGATGAAGCCCGTAGTCGGGTCGTAGTCGATGGTGTTGTTGGCCTGCACAACTGCCGCGCCATTGGTGGGGAGAACGGTCAGGGTGACATCGCCGTCGGCGGCCAGATCGTCGTCGACGTCGTTGTCGTTGTCCAGCACCGGGATGTTGACCAGGGTGTTCACCGCTGTGCTGGCCGTATCGTCGTTGGCTTCCGGCGGGTCGTTGACCGGGTCGACCGTCACGTCGACCGTTGCCGTGTCGCACAGCAGGGTTGTATCGCACACCTGGTAGTCGAAGCTGTCCGAGCCGTTGAAATTCAAATCCGGGTCATAGGTGACCGTTCCATCGCTGTGCGGAGTAGCCGTGCCATCGGTCGGCCCGCTGATCACCGTCACCGAGGCCGGGTCGAGGTTGTCCTCGAAGTCGGTGTCGTTGGCGACCACGTCAATGTCGACATTGACATCCTCGTCGGTGGTTTCTGTGTCGTCGCTGGCGGTCGGGGGTGTCGTGCCTGTTTCGACCAGGCAGGTGCCCTGGTCGGTGTCGAAGGTGAAGGAGAACGGGCCGTCCGGCGGGCTGCTTCCGTCCCACTCCAGGCTGATGTCATAGGCCGTATTCGCGGCGAAGGTCGCCGGGGTGGTGAAGGTGATATCTTCCGGGGAGGTGGCGCTGCCCGTCCAGACGGAGCCTGTACCCGCAATCTGGATTTCGTTAAGCTCCTGGCTGTTGAGTTCCCACGTCAGTGGTTGGAAGCCGGAGACATCGGCATCGGTGGTCGTGCTGTTATTCCTGACGTTGAATTCGATGCAGCTTGAACAGGGTGCCTCCCGGTCGATGGACTCCAGCGAAAAATCGCAGCCGGGCAGCACCTCGACGGTCACCTCTGCCGTGTCGCACTGGGCGTCGGTGTCGCACACCTCGTATTCGAAGGTATCGGTGCCTGAAAAGGCCGGGTTGGGCGTATAGGTGACCTTCCCGTTGGCCGGGTTGACCACCGTCGATCCGTCCGGCGGCCCCGTGACGACCGTCACCGTCGCCGGGTCGATAGGTGCACTGCCGGGGACATCGTTGGCTAATACATCGATCTCGACGTCCGTACCGGCATTCGTCTGGGTGTTGTCGTCCTGCGCCCAGGGGGGGCTTATGTCCGGGGTGAAGGTGAATCCACACGTTTCCAGGTCGGTGGTAAGAAAAGTGACGGTCAAGGGGCTGCCGAACGGTTGGTTGGTGAATGAAAACTCTATATTGATCGTCGTCTGTCCGGCAACGGTCGTGTCGTCGATATCGGCGTCCACCGGCGACGTTCCATTATCGTTGAAGACCTCATTCCCCGGTGGAATGTAGATTTCCTTTAACTGCGATGGCGGCGCGGTCCATACCAGCCCTATCCGGTCGATGGTAACGCTGGCCGTGTCCTCGTTGGTCGTAAAAAGCAGCAGCGAGCCGTTGCTGTATTGATGGTGATTCAGTACGATATCGCACGTTCCAGCCTGCAAAGCCGGTTGGCTCGCCAGGCCGTTGATCGCCGCTGCCGCTGCCAGCAGCACCGGCACCGCTAAACCGGCCAGAGTCAGGCTGTTGATTTTTAACGTGCGCCGGGCCGACCGGGTCGGTCGGCTTTGTGTGCCCCTATCTGGTCGATATTTCTGCCGTGACGCTCTCGCCGCTCGGATCGGTCGAAACGATAACGATCGGGTCTTCTCCGGCGGTGACCTGAATTTCGAAGTATCCATCGCCATCTACCACCACTGCATTCCCGTCGACGGTTACCGATGACCCCGCGCCCGTGTATCCCTTCACGGTGACGAGGCTCCCCGCCTCCGGTGGTGACAGCGGGCTGACGATGGTCAGGCCCATTGTCGTGGCCTCAGCCTGTGGTTTGATCTCAAGCGGCTGCCCCACCGCCGCGACGACTTCCTCGCCGGGGTTGAGCACGACCTCCTGATCGCCCAGCGTGACGGCAACCATGCCTTCGTCGCAGGCGAAATAACTCGCATCTGCGCTGAGGGTTTCGACGGTAAACATTGTCCCTCGCACCGAAGCGGTTGATGAAGGAGTGCTTACCTTAAATATATCATCAATTCCAAGAATATGCTTGACGCGGTGATAGGTTCGTCCGGCCAGCACCTCGAATTCGACCTGGTAGCCTTTCCCTAAATCGAGTTCGGCGACGGCGACATCGGCCCCGTCGTACAGGTCGACGGTGCTGCCGTCGTCGAGCACGATCTGGGCGACGGCGTCCTCGGCCATGCTGACCCGGTCGCCTTCCCGTATACCGATGGCATCGCCCGCGCCAACGCTGACCTGGCTTGGCGAGCGCAGCCCAAATACCACATTCCGATTTTGCGTTACCGTTGCCTGGCCTTCGCTGACGACCAGCGTCGCCTGCGGTCGCTCCGGGCGGGCAAAGATCATGCCCGCAACCAGGAGAACCCCCAGCGCAGCCAGCGCCCATTTAGCAATATTCTTCGACATGATGTTCCTGAGCCTCCCAATAATTCCTTCTCGTGTGTGTTCTTGATACGATTCGACCGGTTGCTGTGGTGTATAAGCGTTCAGAAACAGGAGCAGCGCCTGCCGGTCGACGCCCGTGTAGGCAGCGATTTTTGCGGCGTCGGCCTGTTTGTTTGGGCCGGAAGGGATTCTGCACAGGGCCAGACGGGAGAGCTGATCGCCGCTTAGTTGAAGGTTACTCGCAGCCTGTTCCCAGGTTGCGTTGGTTGCATCAATGTACCGGGCGATTACGGCGGCGATCAGATCGTGGTCATGGCTGGCCTTCTCGGCCAGTCTATTCAGGAGATGGTTGGTCATAGCTTGGTGTTCGTTCCATTCTCACGATGCTGGCTCTCCCTGCTGTCCTGCTTACGGATAGATTCGTATCCGTTTCCCCAGGCGCTCAAGCCTTTTCATGATGCGGTCTTTTACCCGTTTTACCTCGCGGCGTTGGGACGCCTCGTCCAGTTGGGTTATTCCCAATACCTCGGCGTATGCGGCTGTCGACCGTACTCCTTCTAACATCATGACCAGCACCTGCGCCTCGGGTTCCTCCAGTTGGGTTTCTACCTCTACAAGAATTTCTCGTAACGATAAATCGGTGTACTGTTCAACCCATTCCTGAAGGGTTTCTTCCCTTCGGTATTGGTTCCCACCTGCCGCCTGAAGTTCGACATTTTCCCCCTCGATGGATTCCAGACGCCGTTCGCGGCGCTGGTTCTTCCGAATCTGGTTCAGCATGTCATACTTGGCCGCCATGCGCAGGTAGGCGAACAGGGGCAGCCGTTTCGGATCGAATTGTTCGGTACGGCGGCGGTAATCGAGCAGGATGTCGATTGCAATGGTCTCGCGCTGGTGGGCATCCTGCCCTGGGAAAGCCTGCTCCAGGAAGGCGACCAAATGGGGGAGGGCGATTTCACACAGTTCGGCAAAAGCCGTCGGATCGTGGCCGACGATCCGGCGGTGGAAAGCCAACTGCTGCTGTGTGCTCAACTCACCGGCTGCCATATTCGTCTCGAATCAATGCGCCGCGCCGAACCAATTCTCGAACTGTGGACAGCCGAAGGCCGTCCTGCTTATTGGGATGGGCCGTTCCCCGGTCTTTCCGGCGGGCGGGTCACTATTGTGCTGTAGCCAGCCGCGTGGCTTTCCTCGAGCCTGGAAACCGACCGGACGGCGGCTTTCAACGTGCCGAACTCGAGGTGATCCCCCTTTGCCAGCGGATACTGCTGGCCCGGCGTCAGCCGGTTTTCGTTCACCCAGGTGCCGTTGGTGCTGCCGATATCCATGATGATCAGGCCGGTTTCGTGCGGAAGCAGCGCCGCGTGCCGCCGCGAAACGCCGTGCGCTTCGCCGTCGAAAGGCAGCATGTCGATATCCAGGTGTGTCCGTGTATACCGGTCCGAGCGGCCAATCGCACAGGGCCATTTTACATCCAATCCGATGATATTGGGAGGCGGCGCGTCGATCTCCAGGACGATCCGCCAGTTTTGAACGCCCTGCCATACCGCCAGGTCGGTGTTGAGCGGGCTTGTGTGATCGAAGTCTTCGTATGGGTCAGTGTTGTTCATAGGCCGTATCCGGGCTGGATTTACTCGCTTGAACGTTGTTGGTCATCGCCGTTGTCGGCAACCGGTACGGTAAACCAGAACGTCGCGCCCTGGCCGGGTTCGCTCTCCACCCCGATCCGCCCGCCGTGTTCTTCGACGATGCTCTTGCACACGGTCAGCCCCAGGCCCACGCCTTCATAGGTTCGCCTGCTCGATCCGTCCACCTGGACGAACCGCTCGAAGATACGCGCGTGGTCGGCTGGGGCAATGCCGATCCCGGTATCGGCCACCGCTACGCTGATTTCGCCGTCTCCTTCATTATACATCGCCCTGACCGAAACGCTTCCTCCCGGTTCGGTGAACTTCAAGGCGTTGGCGATCAGGTTGTCGAGCACCTGGTAGATTCCCATCGGGCTGATAAATGCTTTGGGCAGACTGGCGTCGATGTGGTGGGTAAGCGTGATGTTTTTCTCCCGTGAGAGCGTCCTCGCGTTGCCAACTGCCCCCTCGACAATCGGGCCGATGTTCGAGGGGAAGCGCTGTGACACCATGCTGTTGACCAGTTGCAGTGACAGGAAATTGTCCATCAGCCAGGTCAGCCGCCGTGTCTGGTGTGCCAGGTTTTCGACGTATTCGGCGTGGGCCGGGTCGAGTTTTTCTCTCTCCTCCAGCAGCAGTTCGGCGTAGCCGATGATGTACTGGATCGGCGTCCTGAACTCGTGCGAAACGTTCTGGATCATCTCCTGTTTGAGCCGGTTCGCTTCGTTCAGCTTCTGGTACATCTGCGCGTTTTGAAGGGCCAGCGCGGTGAAATCGCCGATGCTTTCCAGCAGGTGTTCGTCCCGTTCGCTGAAGTTGTGGCCCCGCTCCCGGTGAACGGCGGCCAGGACGCCCAGCTTGCTGCTGCCATGCACCAGGGGGATGTAGAGCACCGCCTCGACGACATAGCCGGTCTTGACCTTGACCTCGCTCCCGGTCACGTTCCGGCTGGTGCGGATCGGTTTCCCGGTGGTCAGCGCCGCCCCGACCAGGCTCCCCGTGACCGGCAGACGCAGTTTCTTGATATGGTCGTCGTTGATGCCGACCCCGGCCTCGACATACAACTGGTGAGTGGACTCGTCCAGCAGCCAGATCGCCGCTTCGCCTGCCGAGGTCAGTTTCATCGACATCGAGAGCGCCTGTTTGAAAACGTCGTCCAGTTCCAGGTGAGAGGTGATCGCCTTTGCCATCTGCACCAGGGCATCGGCCAGTTCGACGGTGTCTTTTCTCTTGACCCGTCCTTTGATGCCCTCGACCACCGCAACCAGCAGGTCGAGGCCGCCCAGCGATAGGCGGTCGCCGTCCTCAAGCGGGTAGGGCGAATCGGGTTTGAGAAGCGTACCGTTGACCATCGTCCCGTTGGTGCTGCCCAGGTCGACCACCGATAGATCGGTGCCCGATGCCCGCAGGAGCGCGTGCTGCCGGGATACACCCTTCTGCTCGCCGTCGAACTGCTGTAGGGTCCGCGATACCGGGCTGTTCTCGCCGATGCCGAGGATGGCCTCCCCGGTCAGGTCGAGTTCGAACCATTCGCCGGGATCGGATATCCGCGAGAGGCGTATCCGCCAGTTGAACAGCAGTCCGGTGGTTTTTCCTTCTGATTGACCTTTGATGGCCGCAAGTTCGTCAATACCCATGCCGGGCCTTTCCAGTTGTGTGTGTCGATGGTTTTAAGGTGTTTGCCATCAAAGACTATTTTACCCACTGGCGAGGAAAAAACTGTGAAAGAATGATGAAAAACAGGTCTGCCGATACATTTGTTTGGAATCTGTAAGTTGTTTGTGTACGATCTCTGGCCGTGCTGTCGAAACTCTTGCCCGTTTTTTCCGTTATACAGCATATACAGCTTTGCCAGGCTGACAAATACTTTTCACCCGGATGAGGAAACAATCATGCCCCGAATAAAAGCGATTTTTAACCCGCAGGCCAATCGTGGTGATAATTACAAGCAGCACGATTTCATTTTTGATCTTCTCCACAAGCAGGCTGCAACCGCTTCGTTGGACGGCCCGCTTTACCAGGTCGATTGGGTGACCACCGAGGAGCCGGGCCATGCCACCGAACTGGCTTACCAGGCGGCGCTCGACGGCTACGATACGATTGTCGCCATCGGGGGGGATGGCACCATTCACGAGGTCGTCAACGGCATGATGCGCGTCGACCCCGACCAGCGGCCCAAGCTGGGCATCCTTCCCACCGGCACCGGCAACGACCTGACCAACAATTTCGGCCTCAGCACCGATCTTGTCGAAGCGGCCCGCTGCCTGTTCCAGGAAAACACGCGCCCGCTCGATGTGGGGTTGGTGAGTGACGGTGCCAGCCGGTCGCAGTACTGGGTCAATACGCTGGGGTTTGGGTTCTCCGGCGCGGTGACCGTCGTCGCCCGCAGCAGCACGTCGATTCTGCGCGGGTTCGTGCTCTACCTGTACATCGTCATTAAAACCATTCTGTTCCACATGCAGAACAACGATATCAGTGTCCAGGTCGACGACGGCGACCCGGTCGAGCGGTCGATCAGCATGGTCAACATCTGCAACGGCCCGGCGGAGGGCGGCGGATTCCCTGTCGCCCCCCACGCGCTGATGGATGACGGCCTGCTGTCCTATACCTTCATGCGCCGCATGAATCGCTTGAAGATGCTCTATTTCCTCCCGATCGTCCTTGCCGCCAAACACACTAACAGGGTCAAGCATTTCGAGTTCGGCAACGCGCACAGGCTCCACATCGAAGCCCGCGACCCGCTGACCGTCCACATCGACGGCGAATTGTTCTCCAGGCTGGAAAACGACCTGCGCCAGCTCGAAGTCGCGATGATCCCCTCCGCGCTGCGGACGCTCTCGATGAGTTAGCCGACAACAATTCATAAATTTGCATGCAAAAAGCGGGGGACGGTCTCTGGTCGTTTAGCCCCGCTTTTTTGATCGGCCCCCGCTGGCTGACCGTCGGTCACCCATCTCCCCCATCCTGGGGGCGATCAGGGTAATTGATCTACTGCTCACGATTCGTGCCCCAGGCTGCCCCCTGAAAGGGGGAAGTGGCGCGTAGCGCCGAAGGGGGTTGGGGAAATGGGCGGCACACAACGTCGCTTGGCGAACCGCAGGTTCGACGAAGGGGGAAATCAGCCCCGCTCATCTTGCGCTTTTTGACGTTCTGTACTAGATGTATAGTCAGCATTTTCCTCGGTCTATCGGCTGCTTCCTGAAAGGTGAATTGCCATGCTGGATATGGATGATGTCCTGGGTATTATTCTCGGTGGTGGCCGGGGTTCGCGTCTCTATCCGCTCACGCTGAAACGCGCTAAACCGGCGGTGCCGCTTGCCGGGCGCTACCGCCTGATCGATATTCCTATCAGCAACTGCATCCACTCCGATATCGACAAGATTGCGATCCTCACCCAGTTCCAATCCGCTTCTCTGAATCGCCACATCAACCGCACCTACCAGCGGGATGTCTTTTCCGGGGGGTGGGTGGAAATCCTCGCCGCCCAGCAGGGCTTTGAGGAAACCGGCTGGTACCAGGGCACCGCCGATGCCGTCCGCCAGCAGTGGCTGGAGATCAGGAGCGCCCGCACCAAATACGTCCTGATCCTCGCCGGGGATCACCTCTATCATATGGATTACCGCACGTTTGTGGCCTACCATGTCGATACCAATGCCGATATCACCCTCGCCGTGCAGCCGGTTTCGGCGCAGGATGCGCCGCAGTACGGCATCTTGAAGCGCAATGATGACGGGCGGATCGTCGACTTCGTCGAAAAACCCGCCGTCGACGAGTTGGAAGGGTGGGAGAGTCTCTCCGATACGGATAAACCCTATTTAGGCTCGATGGGGATATACGTGATCTCGACCGAACTGCTCCACGAGATGCTCCACAGCCCCGGCAACGACTTCGGCAAGCACGTCATCCCCCAGGCGCTCGAAGAACGCCGGGTGATGGGCTACGTGTTCGAGGGCTACTGGGCCGATGTCGGGACCATGCGCCGCTTCTACGAGGTCAACCTGGAACTGGCGTCGAAGCACAGCCCGCTCAACCTGTTCGACCCGCGCCAGTTTGTTTTCACCCGCGCCCGGTTTTTGCCCCCTTCGGAGGTCTTCGATACGCGCCTCGACGAAGTGCTGCTGGCCGACGGCTGCCACATCGACCACAGCGATATTTCGAAGGCGGTGATCGGCCTGCGCAGCAGGATTGGCCCTAACGTCACGATCCGTTCGTCGGTAATCATGGGGGCTGACTATTACGAAGATGAAATACAGGCCGTCGAGGAATGCTGCCCGCCGATCGGGATCGGCGAGAACTCGACCATCGAAGGGGCGATCATCGACAAGAATGTCCATATCGGATGCAACGTGCATATTCGCTATGTAGAAAATCGGCCCAACTCCGACGCGGAGAACTGGGTCGCACGCGAGGGGATCGTGATCGTGCCCAAGAGCGCCACGATCCCGGATGACACGGTGATTTGAGTAAATCATCGCTCAAGGTAGAGACGTTTATGAGCCGTATCTATATTTCCACGTCATCACCCAAAGACTGGCGGATGTTCCTTGCTGCCCCGGATAGGCAGTGGAAGCAGGGTTATTCTGCCTACGAGCTTGCCCACTGCTGGGAGAACGCCAATGGCTTCCCCCGCGAAGTTGGAGCTTTGTTCACCGAATCGCCGTTTTTGCGGTTTGCTGAAATGGATCTGCTGCTCGCCCTCCCTGAATGCGAAGTCCCCATACCCGGCGGAAAGCGGGGGTCTCACAACGATCTCTTTGTGCTGGCAAAGGATGCCTGCGGCGAACTGGTAAGTATTGCCATCGAAGGGAAAGTCTCCGAATCCTTTGGCCCGATGCTCTCCGGGTGGAAGCGCTTGTTCACGACGGGAAAAGCCGAACGTCTCGCCTATCTCCAATCGGCGCTGAATCTACCCGATAATCTACCCGACACTATCCGCTATCAACTGCTTCACCGCACCGCCTCAGCCCTGATCATGGCCCACCGCTTCAATGCGCCCAGTGCGGCGATGATCGTCCATTCGTTCAGCCCGGAGAAGAAAGGGTTCGAGGACTATTGTGATTTCGTCGCCCTGTACGGCGTCAATGCCGGGGCCGGGGAGCTTGTCCGGTTGACCGAGGCGGAGGGTGTCGAGCTTTATGTTGGGTGGGCGACGGGTGTCAATTCAATCCCGGACAGCCTGTAACTTCAATACGGGGCGATAGCTCAGATGCCCCCTTTCCCCGCACTGCCGAAAACCTGCATCCGGGCTTCCACTGTTTGGCGTACGGCGGCTTTCACCGCACTGATCATCTGCGGGTAGTCGTTATAGGCTTCGCTGCCCTGATCGAGATAATCGCGGGTGGCGCTCAAGGCGGCCAGTGACATGCCGGTGAAGAAGTTGATCTTGGCGATACCCAGCGAGATCGCCCGGCGGAAATCGGTGTCTGAGATGCCGGAGCCGCCATGCAAGACCAGCGGGATGCCCGCCGCATCGCGGATCGCTTCCAGCCGTTCGAAGTCGAGGCAGGGTTCGCCCTTATATCTACCGTGTGAGTTGCCGATGGCAACCGCCAGCGCATCGATCCCTGTTTCCCGGACAAACTCCCTGGCCTGCCCGACATCGGTGTAGCGGGCCGGGTCAGCGCTGCTGACCAGCTCGCCGCCTTCCGCGCCGCCGACCGCGCCCAATTCTGCCTCTACCGAAATCCCCTTCTCCCGGCACATTTCGACGACCCTCTGCGTTTGCCGGATATTCTCGGCGTAGTCGAGGTGGGAGCCATCGAACATAATCGAACTGAACCCCAGGTCAATCGCCCGCTTGATGCCGTCCATCGTCAGGCCGTGATCCAGGTTGAGCGCGATGTCGACCGGCGTGCGTCCGGCGATGATCTGGATCAGCGGCACGATGTTTTCCAGTGTGACAAAGGGGTAATGCACTTCGGCGATGTTCAAGATCACCGGCGAGTTCTGCTTCTGCGCGGCCTCGATGATGGCCTCTAGAAAAGTCAGGTCGATGATATTGAACGCCCCGACCGCGTATTGATCGCGGTAGGCTTTGTCCAGGATTGTTTTTAGATTGACCAATCCCATTGTTTTTCCTCGATCTTTCAGGATCATATCACGAACGAAATGCCAGGAGTTCGCCCACCGAATAAGCGATCAACGTCTGTCCGCCGCTGTAGATCAGCCAGACGATATCACGCAGCAGCGGCTGGCCGCGTTTGTGCAGCAGGTATTGGGCCAGAATGAGATCGGAGATGGCAAAAAGCGTGATCCCTACCGTGAAAGGTATCAACGAGCCAGACCTCAGCGTGAGGCTGATACTCAGACCAACGACGGCAAACAACCAGATGCCGTATATCAGGCTGCCGGTATTGAGCCTGCGGCTGCCGTCTGGATTGTAGATCAGCCAGCGCCAGAGTGTCACTGCCAGCGCGGTGCTCAAAAGTATCACCAGCAGGGGTTCGCTGCCGGTCAGTGCCAGTTCGCGACGCTGGATAACGAGTGTGACAATGTAGCAGCCATGTCCCACCCCGAAGGCGAACAGCGCCGGGAGCGTGGCGTGTTTCAGGCGGAATACATCGGCCAGGATGAGATCGCCTATCGCGCCGAATATCAACCCTGCAATGAGCCAACCGGCGGAGCCGGTAAATCGTGTGTGGGGAAGGGCGATCCATACGCAGGCGACGGTCAGCGTGACCGCGATCATGATCAATTTTGACCACAATGGCAGTCGCCGGGTGCCGTCCCGTTTTTCCTGCTTGTTGATCATGCCGGTGACGTAAGCACTGAACCAGATCAGGGACAGTATGACGATCACGTATGGGGGCATAACGATCTCCTGTTCCCTGTGTGGATTATTGTCTTGAGGAAC
Organism: Anaerolineae bacterium; assembly: GCA_034430335.1. Lineage (GTDB taxonomy): Bacteria > Chloroflexota > Anaerolineae > Aggregatilineales > UBA3940 > JAFGOY01. Next base: position 12,063 of record DAOUES010000396.1, read on the forward strand.
AGTATTTCAGCTCATTCGACCCGGATGAGACGCCCATCTTGTTCCAGTTCGTTCAGGTAGGCATCAGCACGACGGGCTTCCTGCTTCAGCAATTCGTCGATCTCGTCTTTATGTTGGTAGTAGTACGCCAGGGCCGCATACACCTGTCCCAGGCTCAACTTGTAGTTGACCGCCAGGGCCTCCGGGCTGTGGCCCCGGAATAGATGGCTTGCAACCAGATCGCTGACCCGCACCTGTGTCCCAGCGAGAATGGGCTGCCCATCCCGTATCGTGGTATCTGAAACGATGGTGTCAATCGATAGTACAGTGACCATATAGCGTCCTTTGCCATCACGTTTGGTATTCTCATTGTAGCATGGCGACGGATTGTCTGCCCATGCCTTGAGTATTCGGCCCAACGAATGAGCGATCACTCGTACGCCAGCGACTCCCTTACGCTGATCCGCGCCGCCGACCGTGCCGGGATCAGGCTCGCCAGCCCCGCTATTACCACGACCACCACCAGCCAGGTGATCACCCCCAGCGGCGAGTAGACGAACATCGACGGCTGGCCCAGCACTGCACTGCCAACCACGTTGACCGCCAGCACCACCAGGATCATCCTGGGCTTGTTCTCCCACAGGTCATTGAAGACTTTCCGCCAGCGCGGTGATAGTCGAATCATGATAGCTGCTCCTCGATGCGTTTTCTGTCGGAGAGTGGCTGGCCTGGTCAGCAGCCCCTCTCGATCCCGTATACGCAGGTGACCGGGAGAAAGGTGCAAAATAGGAAAGGTGCTTCGTATTTTTACCCGTGCCACATGAACCTGTTAAGTAAATGTGACATTGCTAACTATCCCTCTGTACAAAACTTTGCTAGAATGGTCGAAATGATAAGCATCGTGGGGAACCATCATCATGGCCGAGAATGCACTCACCCTGACTTTGGAGGGTGAGGTTTCGCTCGAAGATTATGCCGATTCGCTGAGGAACTTCTCGTCGCTCATTGAAGAGCTATCGAAGGAGATCGGCGAAGGTATTCATATCGACTGGGACATATCCGGGCTGGCCACTGGCAGCGCCGTAACTACCATTGCCGGGACGGCGCAGGTGGAGGGCTTGGTGACTCGTGTCGCCCAGGCCTACATCACCATCGGTGAGCACGTGGCCGCCGGGAAACCCTTCCCCTATTCCGACCGCATCGCCAACCGTGTCGAGGAGCTTACCGGCGTCATCTGCGAAGATGGTGTCAGCGGGGTGATATTCAGTGTCAACGGGCAGCGCGCCGCCATCTATGAACCCTTTGAAATCTCCGTTCCGCCTCCCGATGCACTGGAATCGGTCGGCACGATCACCGGCGTCGTAGAGACGGTCAGCGTGCGCGGCGGAGTCAAAGCAACCGTCTACGATCCCATCTTCGACAAAGCGATCCGCTGTTTTCTACGAAAAGAGGATGAGCAGTTTATTATCAACGCCCTCCGGCATCGAGTGGTTATCGCTGGTCGCATCACCCGCGATCCGGAAACGGGCCGTGCCCTACGTGTCCGCGATGTCCGCTCGTTGAAGGTCGTCGACCCGGTCGCTCCGGGTTCGTACAGAAAGGCCGCTGGAGCTATTCCCTTTGACCCCGACGACGATCCCCCTGAAGTACAAATCCGGAGGATGAGGGATGCCAGCTAAGAAGAGTATTTACTGGGACGCCTGCGTCATCTTATCCTATCTGAATCAGCACCCTGATCGCTTTCCAACCCTGGAACAAATCCTCGAGGAGATGCAGTGTGATAAAGACAAGATCATCGTCACATCCACGCTGACCCAGGTCGAGGTCAGCTATCTTGCATACGAAAAGGCGCAGGGGGACCTCGATCAGGCAGCCTATGATCAGATCAGGGCCTTCTTTCAGGACAGCTCGATTATAGAGTTGGTCGAGGCTCACGCCGATATCGCACTCCGTGCTCAACGGCTGATACGCGATGCACTTGCTCGCGGTTTAGCCATAAAGCCGTATGACGCCCTGCACTTTGCCACTGCCGAGTGGTCACAGGTGCAGGAGATGCAAACGTACGATGGCGATATATTGAAGTTTGACCAGGTCTTCAAACTGCCGGTCGTGATACCGTACGTCGAGCAAAAGCGGTTGCCATTCGTGGATTAACCCAACGACAAAGCAACGTATACATCCCGTCCAGCGCAGTTTTTGCAAATGAGTATAATACGAATTATAGTGTGCACCTTCATAAATGGAGCGGGCGGCCTGACCGGACATAGTTAGCTAAAAGCTAACCCCGGAGCCGCCATTGCTGGCGACCACACGCGCATGTAATTAGCCGCGTGCTGCCGGAAGAGACTGTAACCCTTTGCTTCCGGCCACAAAATGGACATGTCAGTGTCCAAGTTGTAGTTAGCCTGAAACGTATCATCTGGC
>DAOUES010000397.1:0-30640 GCA_034430335.1 Anaerolineae bacterium
TTCAAGCTTTCGGGAGGGCCGTGAATTATCCGTTGTTTTCAGCGGCTGTACCCACATTGGGGATTGGTCTGATCTTACCCCCTATTCTGACGCCTTGCCTCAAGCTGCCTGACAGGTTTTGGATGCATCCCCGTTGCGGGGTGCACGAACAACATGGCAGAAAAAGGATGAAGCCTCCAACGCTATCCGGTAAGATAGCAGGTGCAAATCAAAAGGAGGCTTCAAATGAACGATACCATACAAATGGAAGAAATGCTGGGGGAATATCTAGCAGGCCAGTTGGCTGAACCGGAAAGCTTGAGCGAGATAGAGCAGACCGCAAGGAAGAGCCTACAGGAAATCGGGCGGGGAGCAGTGGAGAAATGGTTGAGGGCAGAAGCGGAAAAAGGGGAAGAGAAAACGATAATCTGTCAGTGTGGAGCGGAAGCGGGGTACGTCAGGCAGCGAAAAGCGACCCTGCGAACGGTGCTGGGAAGGCTGAGCTACCAGCGAAGCTATTACGTCTGTCCTGCCTGTGGAAGAGGGATCTGTCCGCTGGATGAGCGGTTGGGATTGAGACCGAATGCAATGAGCAGTGAATTGGAGCGGTTGGCGGGAATGATGGGGGTAGAACGTCCCTTTGAGCAGGGCAGCCGCCTGTTTGAGGAATTGACGTTAATCAGCTTGAGCGACCACAGTCTGGACAAAGCAGCGCAGGCATATGGGGAAGAACAAATACAGCGGGAGGCAGAATGGGAAGCGGAAGCTTATGACCTGGAAAGGGTGCTCGAACAACGGCGGACAGGCAAGCCGCCGCGCCGCCTGTATGGGGCAATCGATGGAGGACGGGTGCATATTCGAGGAGAGGAAGGGGTCGAGGATGCCCTCTGGCGTGAATTGAAGGTCGGCACCTGGTTTACCACCCGCGCCCAACCGCCGACCGGCCCGAATGACCAATGGAGCATTCGGGCTAAAAACGTCAACTACTATGCTGACATTTGCGAGGCAAAAGACTTCGGACGCCTGATGTGGACAACCGGTTTTCAACATCAGGCACAGTTGGCCGACGAGTTGATCATTCTGGGAGACGGGGCGCGTTGGATTTGGGAATTGGTCAGCGAACACCTTCCGCAGGCCATCCAGATCGTGGATTGGTTTCATGCCTGTGAATATCTCGAACCCGTCGCAAAGGCTGCCTTCAAGAGTGAAGACCAACGTGAGGAGTGGGTCAAACGAACCAAAACGGCTTTGTGGGAGGGACGCTTAGATGATGTCATCACCGCCTGTCAGCAGCAGATCGACCCGCAGCGTGACGACGACCCGGCTCAAAGGGCGGTGACTTACTTCACCAACAACCGGCAGCGGATGGATTATCCCTCCTATCGTGCCAACGGCTATCAGATCGGTTCTGGCACTATTGAGAGTGGCATCAAACAAATCGCCACTCAGCGAATGAAGGTCGCGGGGGCTTTCTGGAATCTGGAGCCTGCCCGCAAAGTCGCCAAAGCACGGGCGGCTTACTTGTCTGATCAGTGGAACGACCTGGCCCTTCGACGCTCCCATTTGTCTCACGCTGCCTGACAGGTCGTTCGTGCACCCCTTGCGAAGTAGATCGAAACCGGCAGCGAAAAGGCCGCTTCTCAGGGGCAAGACAAGCGCCCCGCATTGGCTGCGGGGCATTGTCCATTGCCCGGTATTGAGATGTACTTCGGTTGTCTGGCTTCTTTACGAGAACAAACTAATCGAATTTCTTGTTCAGGTAGAGGACATAGCCGCCATAGGCTGCGCCGCACAGCACGGCCACGATCAGCCAGAGCAGCCAGGCTTTTCCGACGATCAGACCAATCTGCCTGACGCCCGTAATCATGCCGATATAGGCAAACGTCGCAGCCCAGACAATGACAAACGTGCCGAAAACCCAGTACAGCATCAGGTTTTTAAGCTTTTGCTTCTTCTCGGCGGACAAGTCATCGCCTGTGTTCGGGGATTCTTCAGCCATTTGTTACACTCCTCCTTGTATAAGTTGTATAACGGAATCGGCAAACCACAGATGAATCCATTCTAGTACAGATTGCCGAATGCGCAAAATGGGTGCTGCTGGTAATATCGTGACACTGTAGATTGTCCGGTTTAATCTGCTCGTGGAGTGGGATCGATGCGCGATCGACGCTCTGTTGAAGATTTATCCATAGAAGAATTGGAACAAATCCTCCGCTTGAAAAAACATCGGCAGCGGCAGGAGCGCCTCGACCGCTACGAACGCCAGGGGCGCAGGCGGGGCGATGTCCCGCTGCCGGGAGATGAACCTGCCCCTGGGCCGGAAGTACAGCAGGGGATCGCTTATACATCGCTTTTTAGCAATGGGTTAGAGGACGCGCGGCGCAAAAACAGGGATCGCCTGCTGCTGGGAATCGAACTGGCAGCGGCGCTTGGATTGGTAGCCATTCTCATTTTCGCGGCAGTGACGCTGCAAGACCTGAACCGCCAATCGGTGGAGGCACAGGCCGAACAGATAGCCGCGCTGCCCAGCCCAACCCCTACCCCGCTGATCAGCGCGGTCGTGCTGCCGGGCGGTCATACCCCGCCGACCTCAGATCAAGGAGCCGCGCCGAACTACGACGAGGTGCCTTCACATCTCCGCCCGCTGGTTGAACAGCAGTACGCCGGGCCGGTGATCGTCCCGACTCCAGGTCCCAGCAGCGCGATCCGCATTCGAATCCCGGCGATCAACGTCGACGCGCCAATTGTGCAGGGGGATGGCTGGGAGCAACTGCAAAAAGGGGTCGGGCAGCATATCGGATCGGCTCCACCCGGCGCAGTTGGGAATGTCGTGCTTTCAGCCCACAACGACATCTACGGCGAAATCTTCCGCCGGTTGGACCAGCTTCAAGAAGGCGATGAAATCATTCTCCACACGCAGACCCAGCAGTATACCTATCGCGTTGACCATTGGCGCATCGTCGCCCCAACCGATGTCGGCGTCATGGACCCGACCCAGGAGTCAATCGTCACGTTGATATCCTGCTATCCATACCTGGTGAATACGGATCGAATTGTGGTCGTCGCGGGACTTTCGGAGTAAAGTTGACCCCGGTCAAAACAAATCAATTGTCAGGAGAGATTGTTCATGGCAAAACGATCATCACGTAAACGCAGTTCGCGCCGCCCATCCCAGGCACAGGTCAAGCAAGAACCGGTCGACCTGGCAGCCGAGTATCGCTATGTGATCGACGATCTACGCCGGATTGCGATCATCGCGGCGATTCTGATCGGTCTGCTGGCAGCGCTGTCGTTTTTCCTGTAGCTCAAAAACAGGGACAAGGTTCCTCGCTCAATTGTGATAATTTGCTTAGGGGAATTGAAGAGAGGGCCTGTCGGGGCGGCCGGACTCGAACCGGCGACCTCTGCGTCCCAAACGCAGCGCGCTATCCAACTGCGCCACGCCCCGAAACCGAGGGGAGTATACCGCCCCCCGTTTCAAACATCAAGCGTATTCCACCAACCCAGGCGCTACTCTTCCTCCGTTGATTCAGGCGTCATAGAGGGCATCGGGAAGGCATGATCCTCGGCCAGCGGGGTCATGATTCCGGGGGTGCCGTCCAGTACGTCAATCGGAATCGGGGTGGGGTTCAGGCAGGCGTCGTTTGCCTCATCGTATTTTGTCCCAACCTCTGTATCCCAGACCATGCCAAGCGCCGCTAAATACTGCTCGGCGGCAGCGCATGGATCGCTGAGGGCGACCAGTTGATCGCCGTATAAGACGTGGGCATCCCATAACCGGTCGGCGACGTCATAATAGGAGGGCATCACGTCATAGATTTCCTGGTAATTCTGGAGCACCACCGGCCAGTTGATATCCCAGTAGCGCAGCCCGGCCACGTAAAAACTCGCCAGCAGATACTCACCTTCTGATTGGTCGTCGAGCGGTTTGATCTCAATCGCCTGCTCCAGGAGGAAAACGCCTTCTTCGAAACGCCCGGCTCTAAGCTCGGCCAGACCCTGATTTTTCAACGCCTCGTGGAGCATTTCCTTTACGTCGATCTCTTTGAAGGTTGGGTCCTGGTTCTGGATATCCTGCAAGCGGCTGATCGCCGCTTTCCACTGCTGATCCTCGAAGTAGGTGACCGCTTCGTCGTACAGCAGATTGAGGTCACCCCCGGCGGCGCTGGTTGGGACAGGGGTTGTATCAATGCTGACGGAACCCGCCGAAGCCGAAGCCATATTCTGGCGCGCCTCGGCCAGCCGTTCGGCGGCACCGGGATAGCCCGGCTGACGTTCTACAATCCAGGAAAAGCGCTGGACGGCCAGTTCGTAGCGCCCTTCGGCCAGGTCCGACAACCCCAGACCGAACTGCAAGTCCATATCGGCGACAGTGGTCTGGGTAGCATGTGCCTCGCGCTCGTTTTGCCCGGCAACTGCCCCACCCGCAGCGGCGACGCCCAGCGCGGCGATCAGCACACAGCCGCTGATAGCGATGAGCGCTGCGGTAGAGGACAACCCGCGCAGACCGCGACGGCGACCGTCGTTTTCCGGAGTTGTCTCAAACTCGCCGGGGTCATCTGATTGGGGAGAGCCGCCGTAGGCGTTCTGATCGGCAGGGTCAAGGGCCTGGCTCATGCTTTTTCTCTACTCGCTGTCCGTAAAATCGCGTCGTTCGTTCCGGAAGGACGCGCCGCATTATAGCGGGTTAAATCGGGCTTGTCCACAGCGCAAACAGGTCGATAGTCATACGGTAAGGCCAGACTCGACCGCATTCTGCCCCCTCTGGCGGTAACAGGCAACTTGCCTCTATACTATCCAGAGCCTATAATCAACGAAAAGATGGAATTAAAACTAACAGGAGGAGTATCGATGGATTTCGCGAGTGCGCTAACCTTTCCTTTTGAGGACGAGGATTGGCTTAAGAAACTGGGCATCGGCGTGTTAATCACCCTGGGTGGTGCGCTGCTGTCCTTCATCCTCTTAATACCTTTGTTGCTCATGGTTTTGGTCTTCACGGGTTGGCAGTATGAGATCATCAAGCGCGTCAAAAAAGATGACCCGACGCCGCTGCCCGGTTGGGATGACTTCGGCGGGTTGTTGAAGCGGGGCGTTACCCTGGTTGGCGCGGGGTTGATCTACCAGCTACCGGTCGTCCTGTTTGGCTGCGCTGCGGGTATCGTGGCGCTGCTGCCTGTCCTGGGCGTCAGTGATGAGAATGCCTTTGCTGTAATGGGAACGGCTGCGATGATCGGCGTATCCTGCTGCTCCTGCCTGATCATTCTCTATGCAATCGTTGCCGCTATTGTCTACATCGGCGGCCTGATCCGGTACACAGACAATGAGGAATTCAGCACGTTCTTCCAGATCGGCGATAACTTTGCCCTGGTCAAAGACAATATCGGCGACTTCGGGATGCTGCTCCTCTTCTACATTGTTGCCGGGATCGGCGTCAATATCCTATCGGCGACCGGGATCGGCGGCCTCGTCGCGCCGGTCTTCCAGAGTTACTTCACCGGGCACCTGGTCGGCCAGTTAGCCAAGAAGCTCGCCGCCCCACCCGCAGTATAACAGCGTTCATCGATCAAAAAGAGCGCGCCAACCGTCCGGCGCGCTCTTTCTATTTTCTCCGTATATCAGGGCAGTTTCGGCATCGCTTGAAGGGCATTGAATACGGGCCGGGGCGATCCGTCGGGGAGAACGACGCGGTAGTATTCGGTCAGGTCATTGTCCGGCCCCTCTACATCGACCGCTTCCTCCGGCAAGTAGTCCAGGTTCGATACTATTGCCAGCCGGACGAATTCCCACTCGTGCATCAACCCGAACGCCTGCACGACGAAATCGGCCTGTTCTTGTAGCGAGTTGTCGTAGACGAAGCCGGGAACCTCCGCCGGGGGAAGGTCTTCTCCTGCCGCCCAGCCGAATTCGGTGACGCACAGGGGAATCGACTTTCCGGCAGCGATGACCAGGTCGTGGTAGCCGCGCAGTGTCGAATAGAACGACCAACTGTGGTGGCGGTTTTCATAGGTCTGCCGGTACCGGGCATCAGGATCGTCCACATTGGCGTCGTAGGGCTGGTCAGGAGGGAAATTGTATCCCTGGTGATGAACACCCACGCAGTCGACATGATCTAACAGGCCCGCCTCGATGAGCTGCTGCAAATAACGAAAATCGTCGATAGCCACCACGCCGTCATCCACACCGGTTGGGTTCAGCCCACCGCTGATCACGATAATCCCTGGGTCCAGGGATTTGATCGCATCGGCGGTGGGGACGAGCAGTCCCATGTAGCTGGCCGCGTTCAATCCTCCGGCGGTATACCAGGCCGTGTCGTGGTTCATCTCCTGCCAGACTTCGACGGCGTGGATTTGCCCGCTGTAGCGGGTGATCAGGCGGGAAATAAAGTGGACATACTCATTGACATCGTCAGGCGGGCCGTCCATGTTGCGGGCGGTGACCGACCGGGTCCAGTCGGGTGCGCTGGTGACGGTGACCAGTACCCGTAGGCCGCGCGCTGATGTTTCGGCAAAAACGCGGTCGAGCGCAGCCCAGTCGAAGCTGCCCGCAGTCGCCTCGATCTCCGCCCAACGCACCGGCTGGCGAACCCACCCAAAACCAAGCTGCTCGACCTGATCGAAGACCTGTGCGGTATTCACTTCGCCTTGAATCTGGATGCCATAGCCGAAAGATGGATCGTTGACAGGCAGCAGGGTGGAAGCAGGAACGGATATCCCGGCAGTTTCGACATCTTCTCTGGTGGCGGGCAAAGTGGTTGGGGGCGGCTGAGTTAGCGTCCCGGCGGCTGCCGACGGAGATGCGTCCCGCGCCGTGATCGCCGCCTGATCCTGCTGATTGATCCCCCACCAGGTACCGAGAAAGATGCAGGCCCCGATCAGCAGCACGAGGCCAATCCAGGACAACATCAAACCGCGCCTGAACTGCGGGGATACCGGTGCTGCGTCGGGGCTGGTTTTAGCCATATCGTCGATCTCCTCGTCTAAACCAGAAGATGACCGTTCGCAAGGGAATCTTAGCTTCTATCCGTATCGTGGCTGCCATTACCTATCCGAAGTTCGCGAAGCGAATTTACGGACAGGTTAATTCGCCATTTCCGCCGCCAGCGTATCGCAGGCCGGGCAGGAGCCATCCGGGCGCAGGATCGCGTAGCCCTTGAACGGGTCGTTCTCGCCCCAGTTGGTGAAATCGACATTCCAGATGATCACCAAGTCGACATAGCCCAACTCTTCGGCAATGTTGACACCCTCGGCCAGCCACTGGGCCTGCTGTGCGACGGTCGTATTGGCACCCCAGGCGAAAATTTCGGGCAGCGGTTCGGCGATGCCATCCGGGGTCAGGTAGCCAAACTCGGTCAGGCAGATCGGCAGCGCATGGCCCATCCCATTATAGTAGACCTCGATGGTGGGCAGGAAGTACCAGCTATAGTGCCCGTCGCCGCCATCAGAAACGTGCCCGGTGCGGGCCGTCGGGGAGGTCGTACCGGCATTGTGATGCACGCCGATGCAATCGGCGTAGCTGGCCGCGCCCGCTGCCGCCATCTGAGGGATGTAGAGATCGTCGCTCATCACCGCGCCTTCGATGTTCGCGCCGGTCGGTGCCAGCGCCCCGGTGATCACCATCGTATCCGGGCTGGCGGCCTTGATTACATTATAGGCCGGGGCCAGCATGTTGGTGACATAGCTCTCACCGCTGATCTGGCCCTGCGGCCATTCGCGGTCGAGGTTCATTTCGTTCCAGATCTCGATGGCATCCGGTTTATAGGCGGCAACCTGCTGGAGGTAAGTGGTGAAAGCGGTAAAGTCGATGCTGGTGGGGTAGGAATCGCCGGAGATGCTCAAGAGCACCTTAAAACCGGCGGTATGCCCCTGCTGGATCAGCGTATTGGCGTCGGCAGCGGCGACGGTGGGATTCCACTTGATCTGGTACTTCACCCAGGTCATACCGGCGCGCTCCATCACTTCAGGGTTGGCGATGAAGCCGGGAACCTGGCCGCCCAGCTCAATAGGAGAGCCTGGTGTGGTTTGTTCGCCTTCCACCGCCTCACCTTCTGCACCGGCGACCGTCGCCGTAGGCAGCACGCCCTGGGCTGCCACATCCCCGGCGGAAGGCAGGGTAGGCGTCATCAGGGTAGCCGCTTCTTTCCGTTTGCTGGCATTCACCACGACCATGATGATTGCAAATACGGCAATCGCGCCGAAGACCGTCAGGCCGATCCACATGATCAACAATTTTTTCATCGATTTTCTATCGAGTTTTTTTCGTGCCATGCCAGCACCCTCCTTTTGATGGTCACGTTTGCTTTGTGAACAGGTAAGACGAGGGCGACAGCCAACCAGGAATGTTCGCCATCGCCCTCTCGTTAATCGTTTCTAGAAATCAGTGCATTACACTGCCCAGGCTGGAACAGGCCGGGCAGGAGCCATCCGCCCGGATTATCGCGTAACCCGCCTGCGGATCGTCCGCCTGCCAGACATCGAAGTCGACATTGAAGACGATCATCAAGCGCACCTGCCCGCTCTGAGCCGAGAGCACTGCTGCTTCGGCCAGCCACGCAGCCTGCTCGGCGATGGTCGTGTTACCGGCCCAGGCAAAGTTGGCAGGCAGGGCACCGTATCCCTCGGGGGTGAGATAGCCTAACTCGGTGAAGCAAACCTGCTTGCCGAGCGTACCATAGTACAGATTCAGCATACCATAGTAGTAGCGCGAGTAGAACGCATCACGCGGGTCGCCGGATGTTTGCGATGGCGCGATGATCCCTTCGTTGTAGTGAACACCGAGACAGTCCATATAGCTGGCAGCACCCGCGTCACGCATCTGGGCGAGATACCGGTCGTCACTCATGACGTGCCCGTCGATATTCACGCCGGTCGGCGCGGGGGCACCGGAGATCACCAGCGTGCCGGGGCTGGCACCCTTGATCGCGTTGTAGGCCGGGGCCAGCATGTTATTCACGTAACTCGAACCGCTGATCTGGCCGGCTGGCCACTCGCGGTCGAGGTTCATTTCGTTCCAGACTTCGATAGCATCCGGGCCATAGGAGGCCACGCCGCCGAGGAAGCTGATGTAAGAACCGTAGTCAACCGAAGAGGGATAGGACGGGCCGGGAATACTGAGCAGCACCTTAAAGCCGTTGCTGTGTGCGGTAGCCACTTTACCGGCGGCGACGCTGGGGTCCGTACCTGGTGTCCACTTGATCTGGAACTTGACCCAGGTCATACCGGCCTGGCGCATCGCGTCGGGGTGGCCCAACGTGTGGGTCTGGCCGCCGAGTTCAAAGCCGCCGATGGCAGCAGTGCCGACCACCGGGGCTGGGGCAGCCTCAGTTGCAGGCGCTTCTTCGGTTGGGGTTGGGGTCGTTTGGGTCGCGACCGCTTGAGGTTGTACGATCACCGGGGCAGGTTCCTCCTCCTCGGCGATTTCAACACCGGAGTCGGCAATTTGAATGCCGACCGCGCCCCGGTCGTTGCCCTGGCCTCCGGCGATGCCGCCCTGAACGGTGTATGCACCGGGGAAGTCGGCCCGCCATGCCCAGGGCGTTCCAATGCTGGTCTGCTGGGTGAGGAACGCCCCGCTTGCGTCGGTCAGTGTCCACTGCACCTCGAACTGGCTGGGCAGGCTCGAAGCATTCTTGACCTTGAACTCGGTGATGGCCTGAATCAACCCGCTGTCATTGCCGGGCGATCCAAACGACCGGAGGAACATCCCGCCAAGATTGTACTTCGAAAACATATCTAACCGGGCGCGCACGGCATTGGCCGATACGATCCAGATGCGGCGCTGGCCGGTCTCTTCGGTGACCGTGTAAGTATACGCGCCGGTGTTCTGGTCGGCTCCAACTTCGGAAACGTCACCGCTCAAATTGAAGGAGAACTGGGTCCCCGACTGGTAGGCCGCTGCCCCTTCGGGCAGAGCCGGGCTGACCGTGACCACGCCAAGTGGGGCAACCGCTTCTTCGAAAGAAATCAAAGTATTGTTCGTCTCGTCGTAGCTCTTGACCGAGGAAGCCAGGTGAATCTTGTAGCGGCTGATTTCACCCACTGCCCAGGTCAGCATGTTGAATGCGGCCCCGTCTGCCGAATAGTCTGCCGGACGAATGCCGGGCTGGACGACGACCGCATCGGCAACAGCGCCGATTGCACGCCAATCGTAGCCGCCGGTGTCCCAGGAAGCGCCGCCGCCAGCAGGCTGTGGGAGCACGACCACCAGCACTTTGTTCGACTCGTGCAGTGCATCGGCCAGATCGCTTGTAAACATGGCAAAGGCTTCACGGTCGGTAGGTGTGAGGCCCTGGTAGTCAAGGGTGATGCCGTTGTAGCCACTGTTGACGGTCAGCATGCGCAGGTCTTCAATGTGAAGCGCGAGGCTGGCCGGGTTATATAACATACTGCTGATACTGGCGCTGTCGCCCGACACCACCGGGGCAACGGCATAGCCAGCGCCGGGCTGCCATCCGGCAGCCGGAGCGCCAACCAGACTGCCATCCGATTGGAGCTGGTACCCGGTGGGCATGACCAGGTTCAGAACCGCCGCGCTTGCGGCATTCAGCGAATCGCCCGGCTCAAGAATAGTGCTGATCAGCGGCGTGGTGCTCCTGGTCTGGAAGACCGCCAAGTTGCTGACGATTATGTCGGTGTGAATGACGCCCGCCATCATGTCGACCTGGTTAGGCACGAACCGCCATTCACCCGCTTCGGCATCCCAGCGATACAGGTCGAGCGTCTGGTAAGGCTCCGAATCGTTCGGAATGACGATCTCGATGTCGACCTTTGCCTCACCCTTCACGTCGATGGTGTAGAGTGGGCTTTTCAGATCGAGATACGAGGGAAGGGCTTCCATCGCACCGGAAAAGGCGCGCGGAACACGCCCGTTGAGGGCCAGTTCGCGCGGCGTGGTATCCAGCCTGACCTGAAGCGGTCCACCTTCTGTGATGGTAAACGTCAGGCCGTCAGGATGGGTCATCGAGGGATTGGCCGCGCCGAGTTTCTCGTAGCCGCCGCCTCCCAATTGAGTGACCAGCAGAACGATCAGTAAAACCACAATCACCGTTGCGCCGACGCCCAACCCAGCATATAGCAAAACGCTTTTACTTATACCGGGTTTCTTCTGCCCTGCCGGGGAAGATTTCTGCTTTTTGGTGCCAGTCTTTTGATCTGACATATAGTCACCTCATATAAGTCGATTCGGCTGATGCCACCCCGTCACAGTATACCCTGTTCACGGAATGATAATCCAGACTGCCGACATCGTATTTCATCGTACTGTTTAGTGGCGATCCACCACCCGGTGAATCTACCTGATTAACGTATCAACCGTTTTACGGGTTCCATCGATCTTATTGTGCGGGAACGACGACGACCGCCAATGCATCGATGAGGATTTCTCTTCCCTGCTCATCAAAACTGGCCGTGACCGTATACTGCCCCGGCGCAATCGACGTATCAAATACATATTGGCTCAGGGTGAGATCGCCGGTTGCGGTAGCGACTTCAAACCCGGTTTCGTCGAGAACCTTCCAGGCGAGCGCTACCGGCGCAGGCGCATCGACGGTCTGTCTATCGAGAAAGGCGCTTACACCGCTGACAATATCGCCGGGCGCATCAGGATGGGCAATCCCTTTGACGGCGACCGCATCCAGCGAATACAGGTTGGCCCACTCCAGGCGCTGCCTGACATTGCTGGCCGAGCCGAAATAGAGATACTGCACCTGTCCATCTGCGTCGTAATAAGCCAGGTAGTTCAGCCCCATCGCGAGGTCAAGGCCCATCTCCTCGAGCGAGCCGTTCAATTTGAGCGGCAGCAAAGTGCCTGCCTCGACTACCGCCTCGTCGGGATTGGCATATCCTTCGACCACAGTGACGCCATCGGCGGCGGCGACCGCAGCATCCAGGCTCCTGACCGTGCCGTAGCTGCCGGTTAACTCGACCAACCCGGCGTCGATCATCAGCCCAACCTGGCTGCGATCAACCAGGCTGACGACCTCGTCAAGTGTTTCCTGCGCGCCGCCATTTTCCAGGTAAAGCCTGGGGTTATCGCCGGGGGCCACCCAGAAGCGGTCGACGCTGGCCGACACGGCAGGCAAAACCGGTTTGAAGGCATCACCGGCCCGGACGACGACCTCGACCCGCTTGCCCTGGGCGTGGAGTTGATCGGATAAAACGGTGACAAAATCGCCGTAGCCTTCATTCCAGTCAAAGTCGAGGACTACCCCGGCACTGCCGCCCACTACGGCGGCGATCTGTTCGGATAAGGCCGCCCGTAGAACCGGATCGGTATAGGCTGGCACGCCCCCCAACCGGTTTTCGACCAGCGGCATGATCAGCGAAGCCGATGTCGAGACCGGCTGGCCGACCAGTGCCCCGGTTTCGTCAATTTTGACGCCTTCGACAATGGCAAACCCGTAGCGGGGATCGGGAATATCGCCGCCTTCGCTCACTACCAGGGCGGCGTCGGGCACCTGGGGTTCGACATGCACCGCCATCACATCCAGCGAATCGGTGGACGGGTAGAATTGAATCATCTGCCGGATCAGGTTGATCTGGCCTGGCACAAATTCCCACTGCCCGGAATCTTTGTTCCAGGCATATAAGGCCAACCGCTCGTAGGGTTCGGCCCCGTTGGGAATCGACATCTCGGCGACGACCTGACCTTCGCCGCGCGTCTTGATCGTAAAGATCGGGCTGAGGGGCGTCAGGTATGAAGGAAGCTGCATGTGGGCGATCTGCCACTGTTCACCGGCCAGGTTGGAGAGAAAGGCTTCTCGCGGGGTCGTCGTTACCTCTACCCGGAGATTATTGAGGTTCTCGACGGCAAGCACCGACAGCCCATCGGGATGGAAATAGGCTACCCCGGCCAGATCGGTATAGCTGCCGCCGATGCCAAGCTGTTCCGCCAGCGAAAACGGCGGCAGAAACAGCGCAGCAGCCGCGACTGCCAGCGCCAGAACACCGACGATAATCCATACCCAGATCGGCATACGGCGCTTTGTGGTTTGTTGGTTGTTTGTTTCGCTCATCGTTCGAATTTACCAACCCTGAATTGGAAGCAACGAAAGGGCGGCCAATATGCCAATGCCGCCCGCGAATCGCGCTTCGGTTTAAGAGGTCCAATTCATACCCATCAGCGCCGCATTCTACCCTGACCCGGTTGAATCCGCAATAAACACCGGCTATTAGATGTAGACGTCTTCCCCGCGATATCCCAACTCAACGCGCTTGCAAGCTCGTTAGCTTGCCGAGAAGTCCGTTCCCTGTTACTTTTCTGCTCAAGATACATGGATACGAAAGGAACGCAGATGGCCGAGCAGACATCACCGCCCGTGCTTGACTACGAAGGATCGACCTATCGCACCGACTTCTGGGAAGGGCAGGGACGTGAATACGAAGACCGTGTGGAGCGGATCGCCATCCGGCGGCTGCTCCCCGAAACCGGGGGACGCCTGCTCGAACTCGGCGCGGGGTTTGGGCGGCTGACCCCCCTTTTCGAGGGCTACGAACAGGTCGTCCTGCTCGACTATTCACGCTCACAGCTCGAATATGCCCGCGAGCGCTACGGCGACGATGGGTTCATCTACGTGGCGGCCAATATCTACGACATGCCGTTTGCCCCCGGCGTCTTCGACGCGGCGACGCTGGTACGTGTGCTCCACCACCTGGCCGATCCCCCGGCGGTCTTCAAGGCGATCCGCACGCTGCTGCGCCAGAATGGAACGTTCCTGCTGGAATTCGCCAACAAGCAGAATATCAAGGCGATCCTCCGCTGGTGGCTGCGCCGCCAGGAGTGGAACCCCTTCACGCCTGAACCGGTCGAGTTCGTCGAACTCCACTACGATTTTCACCCACGCTATATCCGGGAGAAGCTCGCCGAGGCCGGTTTCTCGACAGGCCGGATGCTGACCGTCTCCCATTTTCGGATCGGGTGGCTCAAGCGGTTGATTCCGGCGGGGCTGCTGGCCGCACTCGACTCAATTGCCCAGCTAACGGGGAACTGGTGGCAGTTGTCGCCGAGCGTGTTCGTGTTGAACACGGCCAGCGGTGATGATCAAACCGCGCCGGATGGCGCTTTCTGGCGCTGCCCGGCCTGCGGATCATACAAATTGGACGAATCACCGGAGGGATTGACCTGTGCGAGATGCAACGCCCACTGGCCGAAGATCAACGGGGTTTACAGTTTCAAAGAGGAAGCCTGATCACCACACGCCGGGGATCAATCGAAACCGTGTTTGCTGCGTAAACTCGCGGTAGCCGGATAGTTCTCTTTGCAGCGTTCGATCCTCAAGCGCCGTGCGCAGCACGATCAGGAGGATGGCTGCCCCGTCGGGGATCAGCGCCCACCACGAGCCGAGCACGAGGGGTGTAAACAGCAGTTGAAGGATCATTCCCACGTAGCCGGGATGCCTCACGAAGCGATACGGGCCGGTCGATACGACCTGATGGCCCCGGTCGTCCTGGATGCGGACATTCTTCTCGAAATGCGCGTTTTCCACCATTGCCCACAGGAAAAGCAGGCTGCCCAGCACGATCATCAACACGGCAATCGCCGTGATCGCCGCGTGCGGGGGATCGCTCCACCCGTGATAGTGATCAAGCCCGGCGACGGCCATCGCCCCGACCATTGACAGCAGGCCATAGGCCGCAAGGAGAATCATATCCCAGGTTTTGGTCGATCTCTCTGTGCGGCTGCGCGCCTCGACCACTTCCGGGTTGGCACGCCACAGCACGATGCCGGAGATCACGAGGTTCACCACCACCACCGCCAGGAATAACCATGCCCTGGGCCAGTTCAGCGTGCGGGCCGGGATGAACAGCGCCGCGCCGACAATCGCCACGTTGACAAATAGCTGGCCGATGCGCTTCAGCAGTGCGGCCAGCGGCTTTCGTTCAGACGCTTCTACCACAATCGACATCCTTGCTAAACGAGATGCAGCGCCCGCGCGATCCAGGCGATCAGGCCCGTCGTAACCAATCCCATCGCCACCGGCAGCAGCGTGGCGACCGCCGTCCACTTCACGCTTTTCGTCTCCTGGTAAATGGTCATGATGGCCGTCGAGCACGGGTTGTGCATCAGGCTGAACAACATCAGGTTGATCCCGGTCAGCAGCGTCCAACCGCCCAACCCGACCAGCACGCTGGCGGTTTCGTGGGCGGTATCGAACTCGACCATCACCCCGGAATTGACTCCGGCGGCCCGCCCGACCATCAGGGTCAGCATCAAAATAGTTGGGATGACGATCTCGTTGGCCGGGATTGCGACGACATAGGCCAGCAGGATCACACCGTTCAGGCCGACGAACCAGCCAATCGGATCGAGGAAAGTCACCAGGTGTTCGGCGATGCTCACCCCGGCAATGTCGATGTTGCCCAGCAGCCAGATCACCGCCCCGGCGGGCGCTGCCATTACGATGGCCCGCCACAAAACGATCAGCGTGCGGTCGACCACCGAGGTGTAGAGTGTACGGAGAATCTGGGGCGGGCGATAAGGCGGCAGTTCCAGGCTGAATATCGAGGCTTCGCCCTTCAAGACCGTTTTGGTCAGTCCCCACGAGACGGCGAAAGTCAGCGCGACGCCCAGCACGGCCACACCCAGCACGGCGAGCATCGACGCGGTCGCCGACCAGACTGGCGGCACCAGCGCGCCGATGAAAATTGTGGCGATCAATATCTGGGTGGGCCAGCGCCCGTTGCACAGCGAAAAGTTGTTGGTGATGATCGCCAGCAGGCGCTCGCGCGGGCTGTCGATGATCCGGGTAGCGATCACCCCGGCGGCATTGCAGCCGAACCCCATCGTCATCGTCAGTGCTTGTTTACCGTGCGCCCCGGCTTTCGCAAAGGCCCGGTCGAGGTTGAAAGCGACACGCGGCAGGTAGCCGAAGTCTTCGAGCAGGGTAAACAGCGGGAAGAAGATCGCCATCGGCGGCAGCATCACCGAGACCACCCAGGCCAGCGCCAGGTAGACGCCATCGACCAGGAAGCCCTCCAACCACCAGGGCGCGGCAATTGCCTGGAACGCGGTGTGCAGCCAGTTATACACCCAGTCGAGCAGCAGGGTTGCCAGCCAGCCGGAGGGGATGTTCGCCCCGGAAATGGTCAGCCAGAGGACGACCCCCAGCATCAGCACCATGATTGGGATGCCCCAGACCGGGCTGGTGAGAACATGATCCAGCGCCCGGTCGAGGTTGAACCGTCCAGGCTTTCCCTCCCTGGCAACGACCCTGCCGGCGACCGCCGCTGCCTGCTGGTAAATCTCTTCGACGAAGCGGCTGTGCGAATCGCCGAGTTCGCCGCGCAGTGTATCGGCGCGGGAGAGGATTTCCTCAGGGGTTGGGGATCGATCACTCATGCGCCTGCGCCCTGTAAAGCCCTCAGCGGCTCACCATGCTGCGCCCCGACCATATTGAGCAGCTCACCGGTTCGCACCGCCTCCTTGATGCGCTCGTCGCCATCCAGCAGCCGGATCGCCACCCAGCGGGCATTCGGCAGGCCGGAGTAGAGCTGCTCAAGCTGCTGCGTCATCTCGGTGACGGCCTGCCCGAACTGCGGGTCGTGGACTTTCAAGCGGTTGGGGCGGCTGATCAACTGGCCGGTTGCCATATCAGAGACGATCTCGATCAGGTCGTCGATCCCCCTGCCGTTGCGGGCCGCCGTCGGGACGACGGGAACGCCCAACTCACGCGAAAGCTGCCGGGCGCTGATCTCCAACCCGTGCCGTTTTGCCTCGTCGATCAGGTTGAGATCGATCACCACCCGGTCGGTGATCTCCATGACCTGGTAAGCCAGGTTGAGATTGCGTTCCAGCCGGGTTGCATCGACCACCACGATGGTCACGTCGGGGCGGCCAAACAGGATGAAGTTCCGGGCGATCTCCTCGTCTTCGCTGGTTGCTAACAGGGAATACGTGCCGGGCAGGTCGACCAGTTTGTAGACATATTCGCCGTATTTGTACAATCCTTCCATCCGGGTGACGGTTTTGCCCGGCCAGTTGCCGGTATGCTGGCGGAGGCCGGTCAGCGCGTTGAAAACGGTGCTCTTGCCGGTGTTGGGATTGCCCGCCAGGGCCACCGCGAAATGCCACTTACCGCTGTTGATTCCCATTTTGACAAGCTGCGCCCGCGCGCAGCCCTCACACATGGGGTGTACAGCCTGCTGTGTTTCACTCATAACAATACCTTTTCCTGGTCAATTTGTTCTTCCACCGGCCTGATGACGATCTGGCGGGTCTGCGCTTTCCTCAAGGCGATAAGCGATCCCCGGATGCGGTACGCTACCGGGTCGCCCAGCGCGCTCCTGAATTCGGCAGTGACAAGCGTTCCGGGAACCAGGCCCAGGTCCATCAGGCGGCGGCGCTCTTCACCGTCGAGCGCCAGGTGATCGATCACCGCGCTGTGGCCGGGCTTGAGCGCGGAAAGCGTCCAGATCGTCTTTTCTTCAGCTTTTAGTCTTACCTGTTCTTCCATAAACATCTCAATGTCTTAACCCGCACTAGATTTAGGACTGCCTAAATTATAGTTAGTGCATAGATAAATGTCAAATTTTTTATATTAAAATCCTGTTATAGAGCAGGCTAAATCAAAAGGAGCGGCCTTCGGGCCGCTCCTCTGAGTGTAAGTTGTTAGCTGTGGCTATATCTTCCGATCACCGGGTGATATTGTCCATCACCGCGTGCAGCACTTCGAGGGCTTCCAGGTTGCGGCGTGTCATCCCGGCATGCAGACTGCTGTCGGTGAACTGCGTGGCGTATTCCCCCTCGGGCAGGGTGAGATGATAGCTCGGATCGACACCGCGCGAGGGCAGTGATTCGGTCGTCAGGTTGAAATCCCACAGGGGGACGTTGTGCTCCTGCGCCAGGAGCCGGATCGAATCGTTCATCGAATCGGCGGTAGGATACACCCCCGACTGGTACGGCAGCGTGCTGAGAACCGGGATCACACCCTGGGAAACCGAATACTCAATCAATTCCTTGAGGTCATAGTAGTAGTCGCTGCCCGGCCCGTTATCGTAGCGGGTGGTGCGGACCATGATCAGCGCGATGGCGGGCTGCCAGGTGCGATACTCGCAGGCAAGGGGGCTTTCACCGGGCAGGCAGACGTTGGGATTGGCCCACATGGGATCGAGAATGATCCAGAGGGAGAAGCCTTCTTTCGCTGCCTGACCGGTATGGCTGAACGAACCGAAGAACCAGTTAATCACCCCCTCCAGGTAACCATAATTAGACAGTCCGTAGATGTCGTAATCAAAGGGCTTGAGGAAATACTCTGATGCCGTTTCACAATCTCCTATGGTGGTAAAAGCATTGGCCCGCTTGCCGGTCTGCTGGCCGCGCGCGTAGATGCTTTGGATGTTTGCTCCAACGTTGCTTAGATGGGCCGAATACAGTTCTGGAGAAACCGCAGCCAGCGGTGGCACCGGGGTAGGCGGCGGCACGGTGACGGTGGACGGGTCGGTAAAAGTTGTATTCGGGTCCACCCGGGGGACGTTCGCCAGACTGCCGGTCAGGGTGACGTACCAGCTTGCCAGCCACCCACGTGAACCACTGTACTCGACGTAGAGCCACCGTTCATCTCCTACAGTACATTGAGCCAAAACGTAGGTCACGCTCCCCGAAGGCACCACGACTGTTTGTTCGAAGTTTGTTCCCGGCCCGGCCCGAAGTCTCAAATTGTAGAACGGTTTGGCGATGACGGTGCTTGCAGGAGCAGCCCCGGCCTGGGGTGCGGCAGTCTGCGGCAAAGCAGGCGGGGCAGAATTGCCCGCATTGATCGGAGCGGAAAGCAGGTCGCCGGTAAATGTGCAGTAAGCAGTAGCGATCCAGCCCTGTGTGCCGTTATAGTCGATCAACACCCAGGTTGCGGCCTCATTCCGGCCCAGCACGGGCACGGTTGAGTCGGCTGGCAGTCCCGCGATTCGACTGTAGTCTGTTCCAGGGCCGGATCGAATACGCAGGTTCCAGGTCGCCCTGGCCTGTATGTTTTCCTGCGCTTCAAGAGGGTGGGCGAACGCATCTGCCAATGGCAAAAATAAGGCCAGCACCGCCGCAGCGATCAATATGAAACGGACATGCCGGAGTGTTGATTGTCTGCTCATCATCATCTTTTCTTCCGAATCCCCGTATTACCTGGTGAACGCGCCCCGGTGTTGATATACAGATGCAAGCAGGGTTGTCCCAGCGCCAGATGACCGATCCCCTGTCAATTTTTTTTCTGGCATACATCTTAATATCAAACTGGCTAAAATGAAACAGAGCGGCCTTCGAGCCGCTCTGTTAGCGATGGTCACGTTATCCGATCACCAGATGGTATTACTCATCACCGCGTGGAGCACTTCGAGGGCTTCCAGGTTGCGGCGCGTCATCCCGGCTTGCAGGCTTTTATCGGTGAAATCGGTAGGCCCCTCCCCATTCGGCAGGGTGAGGTGATAGGTCATATCGACGCCGCGCGAGGGCAGCGATTCGGTCGTCAGGTGGAAATCCCAGAGGGGGACGTTGTGTTCCTGGGCCAGGAGCCGGATCGAGTCGTTCATCGAATCGACATGCGGGTGCACCCCGGCCTGGAGGGGCAGTGTGCTGAGAATGGGAACCACGCCCTGGGAAACCGAAAACTCGATCACTTCCTTGACATCATAGTAGTAATCGCTGCCCGGCCCGTTTTCGTATTCGGGGGTGCGAACCATGATCAGGGCAAAGGCGGGCTGCCAGGTGCGGTACTCGCAGGCAAGCGGGTTTTCGCCGGGCAAACAGGTGTTGGGATCGGCCCACAGCGGGTCGAGAATGGCCCAGACGGGGAAGCCTTCTTTCGCCGCCTGCCCGGTGTGCCCGAACGAACCGTAGAACCAGTTGATCACGACTTCCAGGTAGTCATACTCATACAGTTCGTATACGCCGTTGTCAAAGGGCTTGAGGAAATCCGGCGAGGCCGTTTCGCAGTCCCCTATGGTGGTAAAAGCGTTGGCCCGCTTGCCGGTCTGCTGGCCGCGCTCGTAGATGCTTCGAACGTTGGCCCCAACCCGGCTCAAGGGTGCCGAGTATGCCCCCGGAGCAGATACAACCGGCGGCGGGATGGGGGTCGGCGGTGGTGGCGTAACCACCGGCTGCTGGGAGGTGACGGTCGCATTGAGATCCGCCTGGGGAACATCGGCTAGGTTGCCGGTGAGGGTCACATACCAGCTTGCCAGCCAGCCGCGCGTGTCTTTGTACTCGACATAGAGCCATACTTTATCGCCGGCGGTGTACTGGAACAGGACATACGTCACGCTTCCCACCGGCACGACGGTGGATCGTTCGTAGTTTGTCCCCGGCCCGGTCCGGAGGTTCATATCGTAGATCGGTTTGGCGACGACAGAGCTTGCGGGCGCTTCGCTGGCCGGGGCAGGCTCGGCCTGGGGTGCCGCAGGCTGCGGGGCGGCCTCTGCCGCCAGTGGAGATTCTGCCGGGGGAGGCGGCGGGGCGAAATTGGTATTGATCGGGACAGAAAGCAGGTCGCCGGTAAACGCGCAGTAGGCAGCGGCGATCCAGCCCTGGGTGCCGTCGTAGTCGATCAATATCCAGGTCGCGGCTTCGTTCCGGCCCAACACGGGAACCGTGTCGTCTTTATAGATGGTCCCGACCTGATCGTAGTCAGTTCCGGGGCCGGATCGAATGCGCAGGTTCCAGGTCGCCCTGGCCTGCACGGTTTCCTGAGCTTCGGCATTGCTGGCGAAGGCCGTTGCCAACGGCAGCGATACGGCCAGCACAGCGGCAATGATCAATATGAAACGGATAAACCGAAGTGTTGATTGTTTTTTCATCGTCATCTTTTCTTTCGAATTTCCCTATTCCAAAAATTACCAGGCCAAAGTACCCTGGTATTGATAAATATAGTTGCAGGCAGGATTATCGTCTGGGGCCAGCGTATAAGTCGCCGACATTGTTCCCGCGTCGATAAAAGTCACGTCGATAACCAGCGTGTATCCCCGTAAGAAGGCGGGGCCGCCGCCCTGATAGTGGTTCGGTTCGCCGGGCGACAGGGTGTAGGTGTTGCCGTCCTGCCCGCGCCAGGTGAGGCTTCCCCCGGCAGGAGCAATCGCCACCATCGACGCGCAAAAATCGATCACGTCTCCCCCGGCACATGACCCGCTCATGGTGCTGCCGGTCGGCGCGATGTTCCACACCGAGTTCGTCGACGGTGCAAAATCGTCCGAAGCAGGCGGTTGTTCCTCTACTTCGATGATCGGCGTGGGAGTTTCGATATCAACCGGCTCTTCACCCGGTTCTTCGGTCGGCTCCGGCGCGTCGGTTGGAACAGGCTCCACCATGTCGGTCGGCGCGGGCAGATCGGTGGGCATGGCGGTCGGCTCCGGCGCTCCGGTCGGCTCGACCACCGCCGGGGGGGATATCGGTGCAGTTACCGGTGCGTCATCACACCCCACAATGCCGAACGTTATCACTGACAATAAAACCACAACAGGTAACAGACGCTTCATCAACCGCTCCCTTCCATCAACAATTTGACCTTCGTCCTTCCAATATAATACCCGCTGCCAATCGATTCAGGCCACACATTTTTACTGATTTGAAATGATCAACGCCTCACGCAGTGCTTCTAATGCGGTCAATGTGGTCAGGTTGTGGACGGTGATCCCGTACTGAAGGTGATCGCCGTCAAAGCAGGCAAGACAGCCGTCGTCGGGCACCGTCAGGTGAGTCACGTCCTCCGGGTTGACGCCATCATTGGGCAGATCGTCCAATGCCCGCCAGAGGTTGATCAGCGGGATATCGTACTCAGCCGCCAGCCGGACGACGATCCGGTTATAGTCGATGCTTTCCTCGGCCCGGTCGAGCCGGGTGGGGAAGGTCGACAGCACCGGCAGCACGTTCTGATCGAGCGTCGCCTCGATGCCGCTGCGCAGGTAGGTCTCGTATTTTTCGGCGTCAAAATAGTAAACGTCGTTAGTGCCGAACATGATCAGCGCGATGGCGGGATTGGAAACGCGGTATTCGCAGGCCAGCGGAATCTCGCCTGCTTCGCAGAATGCAGGATTGGCCCAGGTCTGGTCGAGTGGCCCGGCGGTCGTGCAGCCGCTCGCCGCCGCCAATCCGGGATTCGAAAAGGAATTGACCGGTGCCCCATCGATCTCGCGCACGGTGACCGCGCTGAAATAGTCGACGGTTTCCTGCAAGTCGGCGTAATCCCCCAGGTCGTAATCGCCGGTGCCGAGCGGCGTCAGGAAGTTGGGCGAGGCGGTCATGCAGTCGCCGACCTTCGAGAACACCTGCGGATTGCGTCCCTGTGCCAGCGCCTCCCGGTAGATATCGAGCGCGTGTTCGGAGACGATGGGCAGGATGGGAGCCGTCTCAAGGGTCAGTTCGACTATCTCAGGCGGATCGATCAAAACGGGGGTCGCCGTGATTTCGACTGTCTCGGTGGGTGCGGCGGTTGGCGTCGATGTGGCCTGATCAGATTGGCAGGCAACAAGCAGGCAGCAGACAAAAAAGCAAATTGCTGCGTTCTTTAGTCGTCCAGGTAGTTTGACGGAAAAATCAAGGGTAGGGGCGACCCTCGTGGTCGCCCTGTGGGTAGACGCAAGGGCGGCCCCTATTCTTCCAACATCTGATCCAACAATAAGACTCTTAATTACCGGATTCTTCACGACTCTTTTTTCCCCCATACTACAAACGCTAATCCCCATCTTTCCGGGCAGGTCCACGAATCTCGGCCTGAGATCGCGCCGTAAATGCCCAGCAAAACGCGCCAGCAGGCCATCAACACTTTTTCAGCGCCGGGCGACATCGGAGAGAAGGGGAAATCATACGAGTGCGATACCAGCGGCACGGGGAACGTCCCGTAGCTGCCGACATCGTCCAGGCCGAGTGACCGGTAGAGTTCGAGATAATGTTTGCTGCCGTACTCGTTGCGATACAGGGCAGGCTTGGCCGGTGGCTTGACCCGCTTCTCCCCGCCGATCACCTGCCCCAGCCGGTGGATCAATCGCAGCAGCAGGTTGACCGGGAGCGCCAGCGTTTGCACCGAGATCGCCCGTTCGGGCACGACGTAGTTCAGCAGCACCCCCCCCGGTCTGAGAATGCGAATCTGCTCCGCGCAGGGCGTGCGCACATCGTCGAAGTGTTCCATCAACCCGATGCTGGTGATCACGTCGACGCTGTCGTCCTCGTAGGGCAGGTGCATCACGTCGCCGACGACATAGCTGGCTGTCAGATCGTCACGCTCGAAGTTGTAACGCCCGCTGGCTAAGGCCGTCGCCGAGGTATCGAGCAGGCAGGTATCGAACCCGGCATCGGCGAAAAAGGCGGCCATGCTGCCCCGCCCCGCCCCGACTTCGAGCGCCATCCCGGATTTGACCTCACCCAAAATCGACCGGAACACCCGCCAGTGGTTCTGAAAGGCGAACTGCACCTGGTGATCGGGTTTTCCGCGCTTGAAGTGGTAGCGCTTCGTTTCCGGGCGGATGCGCCAGCTTGTATCGAAGGTGTCGATATCACCGGTTCGTTGAGTCATTCATTCTCTCTTGATTCAGGCACCCACCCCCGGCGGCGGCAGTGATCGGCCAGTCTCCGGGCCATGAAGCGTTCGGTGCGAGCCATCGACTCGAAGGTCGCCCCGCCGATGTGGGGCGTGACGATCAGGTTGTCGTGCGTGCGGGCATAGTCGAGCAGCGGGTGATCGGGCAGGCTGGCGGCGATCAACTCACCCTCGACCACGTCGAGCGCGGCCCCGGCCAGCTTCCCCGATTCTAGCGCGTCGAGCAGCGCCGCCGAATCGACCACCGCGCCGCGTGCGGTATTGATCAGCACCGCGCCGGGTTTGCAATGCGAAAAACAATCGGCGTCAAATAGGTGGGTGGTTTCTTCGTTCAGCGGCACGTGCAGGCTGATCACGTCGCTCCGGGCGCAAAGTTCTTCAAGGCTGCCAACCGCTTCGACCGTCCCGTCGATCAGGACGTAGGGATCATAAGCGAGGACGGCCATCTCGAACGCAATCCCGTAGCGGGCGACCATGCTTCCCAACCGGCCATAGCCGACGATCCCCAGCGTGGAGCCACGCAGATCGTGGCCGCGCATCTGCTCCCGATCCCACTTTCCCGACGCGCCCATCTTTGCCGCCGGGATCAGATTGCGCCGCAGCGCCAGCAACAGCACCCAGGTCTGTTCGGCGGTGGCGGTGATCGACCGCAGAAACGCCGATTCGCCGCGCAGCGTCAATGCGTCGATGCAGCGTTCCTGCATCGCGCCGAGGTCGAGGTGATCGACGCCGGTGGTGGCCGAAACCACCGCTTTCAAATCAGGCGCGGCGTCGATCAGCTCCCGGTCGACGCGATGCCCCAGGCGAACGATCAGGATATCGACACCTGCGAGGCTGTCCAGCAGTTCTTCCCGGCTGAGGGTGTGATCGTCGATCACTTCGCCTATTGATTCCAATGTGGCGTGCGCTTCGGCATCGTAGCGATCGGGTTCGACGTTGAGAATACGAAGCATCAGCCCTGGCCTCCTGTTTCGAGCAGCGCCCCGGCGCGGGCGAGGTCGGCGCGGGTATCGACGTTGACCGAGCGTTCCTCCGGCATCACCACCGCGCGGAGCCGGTCGCCGTAAAGAGATCGCCGCCCAACCAGCACATCCCGATCAACCAGATAGATCGCCCCGTTGCGCACGTAAACCGGCGGGTAATCCTGCCGCCGGTGCTGCCCGGCGGCTTCCGGCATCAGCAGGTGCGGGGTATTGCCTTCCAGCCGGTACATATAATACGGGTGGGTCGACTCCAACCTGTAGACCGAGATCACCGAATCGGCCTGCTCGTCCCGATAAAGCCCGATCGCCGCCTCGATATCCTCCGACCGGCGCAGGGGACAGGTCGGTTGCAGCAGCAGGAAAACATCGTAGGGCTGACCGGTCGATTCTTCCATGAAAGCAAGCGCGTGGAGGGCCACGTCGATGGTGCTGGCCGAGTCAGTCGCCAGGTTGGGCGGGCGCATGAACGGCACCGCAGCATTGTACCTGCGGGCAGCTTCGGCGATCTCCGCGTCGTCGGTGGAGACGATCAGATCGGTAAGCTGCGAGACGCCCTTCGCGGCCAAAATGGTATAGGCGATCAGGGGATGCTCTCCCAATGGGAGAATGTTTTTCCGGGGCAGACCCTTCGACCCACCCCGCGCCGGGATAACTGCCAGTACACGCATGATCAGTAGGTCAACTGCTTCTCTATCGAGAGGTCACAGGTCGCCAGCACGTTGGCGATCCGCTTTCCCGCGTCGCCGTTTCCGTAGATCGAGTCGCTGGAATAGCGCCCGTGGGCGATCTGCGCGGCAGTCGCTTCACGGATAGCGTCACGGTTGTGGGGAACATCGACTACATTCCGGCCCCGGTCACGCCCGCTCTGCCGGTCGCCGATGTTGACCACCGGGATGCCCAGGTACGAGCATTCGCGGATGCCCACGCTGGAATTCCCGACTAGGCAGCGGGAATGATAGATCAGCTTAAGGAAATCCTCGGGAGCGAAGTTCTTGTAAAAATGGAAGTGTTCAAGATTGTGGCCTTCTATTTCCCGGAAGGTGCGGATGCCCTTCGAGGTGCCATCCGAACCGGCGTCCATGTTCGGCCAGAACCAGAAGGTGGGCATATCCAGATCGTGGATTGCTTCGAGCGTCACGGTGATGTCACTCCGGGTGGTCTGGTAGCTGGTGGTGACCGGGTGCTCCATCACGACGATATAGTCCTGATTCGGGTCGACCGTCCCTGACCCGACGCCGCCGTAGCGGGTGTAGGGATCGAAGTCGAGACGATCGCCGTAGTCGATGCGAGCGGCAAGGTCAATCGACGGGCAGCCAGTGACGAACACCCGATCCGGGCGCTCGCCCATTTTGATTACCCGCTCCGCCGCTTTCCTGCCGGACACTAGGTGAATATCGGCCAGCTTGGTGTTGGCGTGGCGCACCTTCTCGTCGATGGAGCCGGTCACCTCGCCGCCCTGGACGTGGGCGAGGGGGATGTTCATGTAGGCGGCGGCGATGGAGGTGGCAATCGTCTCGAACCGGTCGGCGATGGTCACTACGACATCCGGCTTCTGATTGTCGAAAACGGTTGCCAGGTCCTGCAAGGCCAGCCCGGTCGACTTGGCCGAGGTGGTCAGGTTCTCGCCTTCGAGCAGATTGTACACGCGGGCGTTGACCGTAAAGCCGTCGCGCTCGACGTATTTCTCCGGCTGCCCGTAGAAATCGAGCAGCATCGAGGCCGCCAGAACCAGTTGAAGCTCCAGGTCGGGATGAGCGACGATGGCTTCCAGGGCTGTTTTGATTCGAGAGTAACTTGGGCGGGCCGTCACGACCACGCAGACTTTTCGCATAGGGTTAGTTTACCAGCACCTCTGTGATTCGATTCGCAGGCTATACATTAACTGCTATCCCTGATTTGAACAAGTGACCGGCCAGCGAGTAGAATCCGGGTAGATGCCGCCAGCACAGGGAGAAAAGTCGATGCGGATCGGGGATAGAAAAGTCGGCGAGGGCGCAGCGTGTTTCATCGTTGCCGAAGTCGCATTGGGGCACGATGGCAGCCTGGGGATGGCCCACGCCTATATCGACGCGATTGCAAGGGCCGGGGCGAACGCTGCCAAGTTCCAGACGCATATCGCCGAGGCGGAAAGCTCGGAGGCCGAGCCGTTCCGCGTGCCCTTCAGCCCGCAGGACAAAACCCGCCTCGATTACTGGCGTCGGACGGGCTTCACGGCGGAACAGTGGCGCGGATTGGCCGATCACTGCGCGGACAAGGGGCTAATCTTCCTCAGTTCGCCCTTCTCTGTCGAAGCCGTCGACCTGCTGGCCGATCTCGACATGGCCGCTTACAAAATCGCATCGGGCGAGATCGGCAACGAACCGCTGATCCGGTACATCATCGAACAGGAAAAGCCCGTCCTGTTTTCGTCGGGGATGAGCGATTGGGCAGAGCTGGATCGCGGGATCGAACTGGTTCGATCAGCCGGTGTGGAGGTGGGCATCTTCCAATGCACAACGCAGTATCCCTGCCCGCCGGAGCGATTGGGTCTGCATGTCATCCCGCAGATGCGCGATCGATATGGCTGCCCGGTCGGGCTGTCTGACCATTCGGGGACGATCTACGCGGGGCTGGCGGCAGTGACGATGGGAGTCGATCTGCTCGAAGTGCATGTGGCGATGAGCCGCGAGATGTTCGGCCCGGACGTGGTCGCCTCGGTGACGACGGGCGAACTCAGGCAGTTGGCCGAGGGAGTGCGCTTTGTCGAGCGGGCACTGGCCGGTCAGGTCGACAAAGACGCCTTGCAGCAGGAATTCCAACCACTGCGCGAGATTTTTACCCAGAGCGTCGTCACAACCGCCGACCTGCCCGCCGGGACGGTGCTTGAGCGCGATTACCTGTCGACGCGCAAACCGGGGACAGGAATCCCCGCCCGCGAACTCGATCATCTGGTGGGACGCACGCTTGCCCGTGATGTTTCAGAAGGAACCTATCTTTCGTATGAGGATTTCGATTAGCGCGAGCTAAAAGCCACCGGCGTGAATGAGATTGAGCTTCGACAACTCCCGCACCTGCTCGGCGGCGCGATATGAGCTGCGCACCAGCGGGCCGCTTTCGACCCACTTGTATCCCATCTCCAACCCGATCCGCTTCAGTTCGATGAACTCGTCCGGCGTGTAGTACCGGTCGATGGGCATGTGCTTCTTGCTGGGTTGTAGATACTGCCCGATGGTCAGGATGTCGACCTTCAGTTCGGCCAGATCGCCCATCACCTCGACCACCTCATCAAAGGTTTCGCCCAACCCAACCATGATCCCGCTCTTGGTCAGCACCAGCGGATTCATCTGCCTGGCATTGCCGAGTGTCGACAGCGCCCATTCGTAGTGATCCTGCGGCTGGACGGTGCGGAACAGGCGCGGCACCGTCTCGACGTTGTGATTGAGAATCTCCGGGCGGGCATCCATGACGATCTTCAAGGCATCGGGGTCGCCCTTGAAATCGGGAATCAATACTTCAATCGAGCAGCCGGGATGAATCTGCCGGATGTGGGTGATCACCATCGCAAAGATCGGCGCACCGCCGTCTTTCCGCTCGTCGCGGTTGACGGAGGTAATCACGACGTGCTTCAAATCCATCGCCTTGACTGCCTGCGCGACCCGATCCGGCTCCTGCCAGTCCATCGGCTCAGGCCGCCCGGTCTTGATGTCACAGAAGCGGCAGGAACGGGTGCAGATATCGCCCATCATCAAAAAGGTGGCCGTGCCCTGCCCCCAACACTCGCCGATGTTGGGGCACATTGCCTCCTCGCAGACGGTATGGAGCGTCTTTTTCCGCATCAACTCCTTGAGCGAATCGTAGGTATCGCCGCTTGGCGCGCGCACCCTGATCCACTCCGGGCGGCGGCGCGGCCTGGCGATGGCGTTGGCATTTTCAGGATTGTCTACGGTCATGTGCTGGAATCCGTCCGGTTGAATCTGCGTTGTCGATGATCAGCCAGATTATAGCGACGCCGGAGGAGGGGGATCAACCGCGAGCAGGTCAGAAGGCCGCACCACCGACCAGCCGATACAGCATGATCAGCGCCCCGACCAGCGGCAGGATGGAGAACATCAGGCGGATGCGCGGCCCTTCGACATAGCGGGTCAGCGAAGCGCCAAGCTGCGCACCCAGCGCGGCCCCGGTATGCATCACGAGCGCGATCATGATGTCGACATTGCCTTTCAGAGCATGGGTCAGCGTGCCAAACCCGGCGGAGATCATGATCTCGAAAAGGTCGGTGCCGATTGCGATATGGGTGGGAACCCCCAGGATATAAACCAGGATCGGCATACGGATAAACCCGCCGCCTACCCCCAGCAGGCCGGAAAGAACCCCGGTTATAAAACCGATCCCGACAATCACCCAGAGTGAGATCGACTTAATCCTGGCTACGGGGAATGAGATCATCGGGGCCAGCTTGATGCCCTGCACACGCTCGAAAAAGAGCCGGGTTTGCACCACATCGTGGACGACCTCGGACTTAGTTTCGGACTGGCGGACAGCTCGCCAGCCTTCCCAGAACGTATAACCACTGACTCCCATCATGATCACGATGTAGATGACCCCAACCACAAGGTCGATATTACCCATCTGCTCAAGATATTCAATGATGCGCGCCCCAACCTCCACGCCGGGGATAGCACCGATCACCATGAGCAGCCCTAGCTTGATGTCGACATGCCCCATCGAACGATGGCGGTTAGAGGCTACAATCGATTTGCCGGTCATGTAGGCAAGATCGGTGCCGATCACGAAATTCATTGGCACGCCGCTGAGGAACATCAACGGCCCGGCGATGAAGCCCCCGCCGACGCCAAAAAAACCGCCCATGATGCCAACCAGGAAGCCTATCGATGCCAGCAATAAAGGATTGATCGTCACATCGGCGATGGTGAAGTGCATCGGGAGAAACCCTGATCTACTCGGACTTCTTCGGCGAAAACAGCCCGATCAGGAAAGTGGTCAGAATACTCAACAAAACGCCCTGTGCAGCGATCAGGGCCAGGGCGACAAATGCATACACAACCAGATTGGAATGAAACAATCGGGTGAGCGGTCCGTTTTGGAACCGGAGGACGATCAGGAAGTAGAGTACCAGCAAAAACCCATAGATACTCAGCTCTATAGCCAGCGAACCGACAACTCTCTTCAGGGGCCGTTCTTTACGAGTCATGTAGCTGTACCGTGTATCGTGTGTGCATGGCTTGCCAGATACGTGAAGATTATATCTGAAAACTACGCCGGTAAGGAAATCGAAGGACCGGCTAGTGTTTCGCGGCCTAAATATCACTCTGTTTGCAGGTTCTTCGCGAAACACTCAGGCAGTTGAGCAAAGTGAGCAGCTAATCCCTGGCCGCATCAGGCCCAACTGCCCTACCGCTCGCCCCGAACCTCTGCGGCCATCTGCTCGAAGAACCCGCACATGAACCGGTGCCGCTCCACCGCTACCCGGCGCCCGCTTTCGGTGTAGAGACGGTCTTTCACATTTTTCAACTTGACGTGGAACTCGTGATGAGCGGTGTGGGGTTCATCACCGCCCGGCACGTAATTCTCGGAGACATCGCCCCAGAGCGGTTGATCGAGCCTGCCCCCATAGGCAAAGGCACGGGCGATCCCAACCGCCCCAATAGCATCCAGCTTGTCGGCATCGAACAGGACTTTGGCCTCGATGGTCTGCGGCTCGATTCCATTACGAAAGCGGTGCGCTTCAATCGCGTGGGCCACCGCTTCGACGAAGTCGCTCGGCTGATCGGCCAGAATCCGGCGAGCTTCCTGCGCCGCGATGATCGCATGGTCGGTTTCCCGGTTGGCGTCCAATCCCTTCTCTTCGTCCCCGGCCCGCGCGAGATCGTGGAGCAGCGCCGCCGTTCGAACGACCGCCATATCAGCGCCCTCCTGCTCACCGAGACGCTCGGCAAGCGCCAGCACGCGCAGGACGTGAGAAAAATCGTGGGCGGAATCGGCGGTTTCGTAAAGGGCGCGGGCTTCGTCGATGGTTAACATGATCTTCCTCTTGATATAGTCGTACGGCGAAAGTATAGCATCCAGTATCGTGACGAGACTACTTTAACCAAATTCCAACCAAAAACAGTACCCGGCTCATATTGACTTACACAGGAACCAACCTTACAATGCGAACAAGTGAGCGTTTGAAATT
>DAOUES010000398.1:0-3682 GCA_034430335.1 Anaerolineae bacterium
TGGGCGGATCGGAGGGAGACTTCGTGTTCACCACTGCGGCCACCAAAAATGATGCCGACGCGGATTCGTTTCTGGTTGGTCATGGGTACCCCTTTCGCTGGTGAACTATGATAGCGAGGGGTCGGCGGGCTGGCAACAATGTGGAGCGGGGGACAAGACAGACAATCAACCCCCTACGACCGATGTGCGACGTCCCATCGGCCACTGCCCCCTTGCAGGGGGCAGGTTGGGTTGGCGTAATGAAGTACCTACCGGCCAAGAATCTGATCGATCTGGGCCATCTGGCCGGGGGTCAGCGGTCCGAATTCCATCGCACCGGCATTGTCTTCAGCCTGTTTGACGTTCTTGAAGCCCGGTATCGGGATGGTGCGGTCGCTGTAGGCCCAAATCCAGGCCAGCGCACCCTGGGCCATCGTCCGGCCACCGCTGGTCAGCACATCGCGGATCGCGTCGAGCATGTCGAGCCAATCCGGGTTGGGCTGACCATCCTTGAAAGCACCGAACCATTCAACCTGGCGGCGAACATCGCCCTCCGGGAAGGTCATCCCGCGCTTGAATTTGCCCGTGAGAAGGCCCATCGCCAGCGGCGACCGGTTGAGACTGGCAAGGTCTTTTTCTTCGCACAGGGCGAGAATGGTATCGGTATCGCCGGTCGAAT
Organism: Anaerolineae bacterium; assembly: GCA_034430335.1. Taxonomy (GTDB): domain Bacteria; phylum Chloroflexota; class Anaerolineae; order Aggregatilineales; family UBA3940; genus JAFGOY01. Next base: position 659 of record DAOUES010000398.1, read on the forward strand.
GCTTACCCAGCGCGTGAAGCTCCTGCTGCACGGCGATGCAGTTCGGGCCTTCGGCGAATACTTTCTGGCTTTCCAGCACGTCGGTGCTCCAGCCGTAGCCGCGAATTTTGCCCTCTTTGACCACCTCTTCGAGCGCCTCACGCAGTTCCACAGCCTGATCAGCGGGATGGCCCCAGATGTGAAACTGGTACAGGTCGATAGTATCGGTTTGCAGGCGGCGCAGGCTGCCTTCGAGCGAACGGCGCATATTCTCCACGCTGGGATCGTCGCCTAAATGCAGGCGCTTCTCGCTGTCGAACGTACCGCCGAACTTGGTGGCGATCACGACCTCGTCGCGGCGACCGGCGAAGGCTTTGCCGAGCACCTCTTCGCTGTGGCCGCTGCCGTAGACATTGGCCGTATCGAAGAAGTTGACCCCCAGATCGATAGCGCGGTGAATGGCGCGGATCGATTCGTTATCGTCGATGCCCGTCCAGCCGATGGCGATCCCTTCCTGATTGTGGGATTGTCCCCCGATGGCCCAACAGCCCATCCCCAGCGGGCTGACCATGATTCCCGATTTACCGAGTAACCGTTTCTCCATTGCCTGACTTCCTCCCTACGTACTCAAATACAAGCCTGAATACAGTCTATCACTTAGAGTGCGCTCTAAGTCAAGGAGAATATCCGAACATCCAGGTAATCGCACCCCGCCCCGGCAAGCTGCTTCAACGTGAACTTCTAATCGAAATAGTTATACCCAAGTCTTTCAACTACCGGCGCAGTCAAACGCATGATCTCAGTTATCTGCGCATCGTTGAGTTGCTCCTTGAACTTGAAATTCATGCTCCGAATCGAGAAGCTGTTGACAAAACGCTCAAATCTGGCACTCCAGGCCAGCTCACTGTGTGCAATCGTTTCGCGCATAACCTCCAGCGGACGGGCAGTGAGGTCCTCGTAGTAGATGCGCTTATAACGATCTCCAAGACGATGCTCATAATCAAGAACCTGCTGCGTTTGCGCGATCCATAACGAAGCGGCCAGCATCGCCGGGTCCTTTCCTTCGGCGGCCCATTCCAGGGGAGTAACCCGATTTTCACACCATATTTCCAGGTTCGGCCACCAATCGACCTTCAACAGAGAGGCCACCGCAGCACGGGGATCACGGACGATATGGATAAAACGAGCGTCGGGGAACATCGCATCCAGGTATCCGACCCGGCGGGAATTCCGGGTATTCTTATTGATGAACCGGGGCTTTCGTTGGTACCTCATATGTTGAGATATCAGTTCGCGAACGCACGCCTCTTCTTCCCCGGTCACATCATCCGCAGTCAGAGGCCCATCGCCTCCCGTCCCTGCCACAGGATGGCAGATATTCCACAATTGGTAACCCTCGTATGGAAAAGGAACGAAACGAGCGGCAAAGGGTGGCAAATTATGTCGCCTGACCAGCGAATACAGCCGTGTAACTATCGAAGTGGTAATCCAGAAACGGGTGGGCTGCCGGAGGGAAGTAAAATTCGAGAACCAGGCCAAGTCGGGATGCCCGGCCATGATATTGTATAGCAAGGTGCTTCCGCTGCGGCCACCCCCGACGATGAAGATAGGACGATCAATTTGTTGTTGTCGAGAACGAGTCATTCATAACTCCAATCTGCCGCGAGTCCGGTAATTAACGACATCTTCGCTGCCCCGCAGCCACAGATAACCGGGAGGCTGCCCACAACACCCCGGATTGACATCCTTCACACGGGTCAAAAAAGCCTGAACATAGTCTACCCTCGCGCAGGTTCCAAGCCAAGACCAGCGCCGCTTTGCGGTAGGCGAGGCGGTGGACAGGGCTGTTGCCGGTGGGCGGCAGGGATCGTTATACTGTGGCTGGCTGATCGATACAGGAGACTCGCTTGCAGAAAACGTTCGAAAAGCTGCGAAACAAAATAACATGGCAGGAAGGACTGCTGATCGCCGGGATCGGCGCGTGGCTGGCGCTGAACCTGTGGAGCCTGCTGCGCTACCCGCCGCCCTCCTGCGACGAGGCGTACTATACGGCCTCGGCCTATCACCTGCTCAAGACGGCCCGCTTCGGGCTGCCCTTCATCGCCGATCTTGCCGGGGCGGAGACTTCCTACGTGGTTTACGGTCGGCTGTTCCTGCTGGGTCAGGCGGCGTTCCTGGCGATCTTCCGCTCGCCGCTGGTCGCGGCGCGGTTCTTCAGCTTTATGGGGGTGATCGCGCTGGCGGTGATCACCTACGCGCTGGCAAATCGACTGTTCGACCGGCGCGTGGCGCTGTGGTCGATGCTGATCGTCGCCGTCGACTGGCCGGTGTTCATGCAGGGGCATTCCGGTCGGCCCGACATCTGGATGACCGCCGCCGTGATGTTCGACCTGCTGCTGGTGTTCCGGCTGGCCGAGAAACCATCGGCGGGGCAGGCGCTGCTGGCCGGTTTCGCCGCTGCGCTGCTGCAAGACATCCACCTGAATGGACTGCACTTCATCGCCGCCATCGGGCTGATCGCGCTGATCGAGATCGGGTTCCGGCAGAAACGCTGGGGCGCGGTCGGGATGTTCGTGCTGGGCGGGTTGCTCGGCGCGAGCTACTTCCTGACCGCCCACCTTTTCCCCGACCCAAAACTGGCGATCAACCAGTACCGGTCGCTGACTCTTGGGGAGGATCGGGAATTCTGGCAGCACTCGCTGGGGTTCCATGCGCGGAACCTGGGCATGTTCCTGTGGGACAATTTCGTCAGGGGGCAGAGCGGATTGGCGATCATTCCAACGCTGTTCTTTGCCTTTGGGCTGATCGGCGCACCGCTGCGGCGCAATAGGCGAAACGCGCTCTACCTGGTGATCTTCTTTATCGTTTCGCTGCTGTCATTTAGCTGGGTCAATGTCTTCAAGCCGTCGTATTATGCGGTGCTGTGGCACCCGGCGCTGGTAATCCTGGGCACGGCGGGGATTTTTTGGTTGGCGGACGATGCCGGGGGTATCATCAAGCGGCTGTCCGGTCAGGTCAGGCGGCGGCTTGCTCCCGGTTTGTTGG
>DAOUES010000399.1:0-17394 GCA_034430335.1 Anaerolineae bacterium
GTGATCACCGTCGGCGACCGCTTCGAGACGATGGCGACCGCCATCGCCGCCGCTTACATGAACATCCCGCTGGCGCACACGATGGGCGGCGAGATCAGCGGCACCATCGACGAGAGCATCCGCCACGCGGTCACCAAGCTGGCGCATATCCACTTCCCGGCCAACCAGCATGCCGCCGACCGGATCGTCAAAATGGGCGAAGACCCGGCGACCGTGTACGTCGTCGGCTGCCCCCGGATGGACCTGGTCGCCGAAGTGATCAGGAATGACGACGCGCTGCCTGAACGCGCCTGGCTGGAACTGGAAGGCGTCGGCGGCGAGATCGACCTGGATCAGCCGTTCCTGCTGGTATCGCAGCACCCGGTAACGACCGAATACGGGCAGGGCGAAGACCAGATCAACGAGACGCTGATGGCGCTCGAAACGCTGCAAATCCCGGCGATTATGCTCTGGCCGAACGTCGACGCGGGTTCGGAGGATATCTCGCGCGGGATGCGAAAGTTCCGCGAGAAACACAAACACGAGCACATTCGCTTCTACAAGAACTTCCCGGTCGAGACCTTCATCCGGCTGATGAACCGCTGCGCCTGCATGGTCGGCAATTCGAGTTCGGCGGTGCGCGAGGGCGAGTTCCTGGGCATCCCGGCGGTCAACATCGGCAGCCGCCAGAACGGGCGTCAGCGCGGGAAGAACATCATCGACGTGGCCCACGACCGGGAGCAGATCGCGGCAGCAATCGAGAAGCAGCTCGACAACGGCCACTACCGGTCGGAGCACATCTACGGCGACGGCCACGCGGGTGAGCGGATCGCCGAAGTGCTGGCGACGGTCGAGATCACGCTGCAAAAGAGAATCACGTATTGATCGATATGCCCGAATCACCCAATCGCCCGGTTATAATGATCTTCCTGCTCGATATTTTTTCGGTGCGGAACTTCCTGTTCACGCCGCTGTGGGAGCAGTTGACGCAGACGACCGAAGTCGATTTCGTGATGGTCACCCAGTCCAAAGCGCACGGCGAGTATATCGCCGGGCAGGGCTGCGAACACATCCAATGGGAGTATCTGCGCTTCGGGACTTACGCCTGGGACGCCCTGAAGAAGCTGATCAAAAAGCCCTCGTTCGACAATCTGCGCCTCGTGATCCGCCGGGTTTACCTGCGGGTGGTGCAGGCAGTACGCTTCGCGATCCACATCCGGCTGATCTACCGCTTCAACCACCTGAACGATTTCCAGACGCAGAAGCTCAAACGTCACCTCCCGGCCAGGGAGCGATTCCGAAAATATGGGGAGTTTCGCAGCCTGGGCTGGCCTTTCCCCAACAGCCAGCGCATCTACGATTGGCTGTACCGGCTGTTCACAGCGAAGGGCTGGCCGGTGCTCGACCGGCTCGACGAGATTTTCGACGCGCACCGGCCCGACCTGGCAGTGATCACCTACCCGCAGACGATCCAGGCGCACTGGATCAGCCTGGCGGCCCGCCAGCACGCCGTCCCGATGACCACCTATATCAACAGTTGGGATCAACCGACGACAAAAGGCCCCCTTTCCCCGGACGTTCAAAGCGTGATGGTCTGGAACCAGAACATGCGCCGGGAGATGATCGCGTATCACCACTTCCAGCCAGAACAGGTACACGTGGTCGGCGCGGCGCACCTCGACCTGTATCACCGGCCCGGCTTACTGGTCGACCGCGAAACGTTTCTGCGCGGCCTGGGCATCGACCCGGCCCACAGGCTGGTCGTCTATGGGACGTACAATACCCGCCTCGGCCCTGACGAACCGGAAATCGCCCGGCATCTTGCGGAGAAGTTCGCCGCACAGTCTTATGGATTCCCGGCCACGCTGCTGATCCGCCCCCACCCAAAAGACAAACTCTGGGAAGAACGCTTCGGGAAACTGGAAGCATACGACAATGTAATCGTCGGGCGTTCGAGCAACTTCAGCACCGATCTCGACAAAGGCTCCACCGATCAGGCCACCGGCGATCTCCGCCAGCTTGTCAACCTGATGAAGCACTCCGACCTGGTTCTCAACGGCCCCAGCACCCTTTCGCTGGATGCCATCGCCTTCGATACGCCGGTGATCCATGTCGGCTTCGACGGCGACCGCCAGCTTCCCTATGAAAAGTCGATCCTGTTTCGCTACGACTACACTCACTACGCCATGATCATGGCCCCGCACGGCACCCGGCTGGTCAAATCCTACGCCGAACTGGACGAGGCGGTCGCCGCTTACCTCGAAACGCCCTCGCTGGATGCCGCCGGGCGCGGACAAATCCGGCAGGAGCAGCTCACCCCCTTCGATGGCCGCTCCGGGGAGCGGATCGTCAGCCGCCTCCTGGAAGAACTGGCCGCCGCTACCAAAAACCGGTAAAAACACGGATTCGGGGCGGCGGCGCATCGTCCCACCAAGAAATCCAACAGTAATATAACGAAAACTAAACAATGTAGGTGAAAGTCGGCTTTTGATTAAGCAAAAAAAGATTATTCTCTTATAATAGAAGACGGATACTGCACAGCAGCCGGATTTGCCAACTTCATATATTTCACAGTAACCTAGATTTGTATAGTATTAAAGTGGGAAGAAGATGAAGAAAATACTTATCGTCGACGATCAGTTGGAAGTACGCGAACTGGTAAGTGTAACGCTAGAAATCGGCCCATATACTATTTTGACCGCCGAAAACGGCAACCAGGCGCTTGAAATCGCGCGAGCCGAAATGCCCGACCTCATCCTCCTCGATGTCATGATGCCCAACGGCCCAGACGGGTTGGAAGTCTGCTCCGAACTCAAGCGCGATCCGGCCACCCAGGGCCTCTATATCATCATGCTCACGTCAAAAGGGCAGGAGTGGGACGTCAGGGCCGGGTATGATTCCGGTGCGGACGATTATTTCATCAAGCCGTTCAGCCCCCTCGACTTGATGAACAAAGTAGAAGAAGTATTGGAGGGCTGACGGCCACCATCCTCCGATCAGGAGACTTTCTAATAGCAATGTATGTCTGACACTCAGCCATTATCACCGGATGCTCCTTCAGAAGCCGAACAAGCCTATCAACAGGCTCTGGAATACGGCAAGGATCTGGCGCGCGTCTATGTCGCGGAACAGACCCGGAGAAAAGAAGTCGAAGTTGCCAACCAACTTCTGAGCGCCGTTTTTACCAGCACCCCCGACGGACTGGCCGTCCTCGACGAAACCCTGATCATCGAACAGGCAAACCCAACTTTTGGCGAATTCTTCAACACAACGCCCGAACAATTGATCGGCGAGTCTCTGCGTTCCCTGCCCATTGCCAACGGCCTGCTGCCGCTGCTGGAACGTCTGCGGTCGGCTCCCGCCGAACATCCCGAAGTCGAACTCATCCTCGACGAACCGGTGTGGCGGTCGCTGCTGGCGACCGCGGCGCGATTGGAGACTCCGCAGTTGCATGGCTGGGTGATCGTCCTCCACGACCAGACGGAGCGAAAACGCGCGCAGGAAGCGCTGCGGCGCGCCCACGACGAACTGGAAATACGGGTCGAGGAGCGGACTGCCGAGCTGACCGAGGCCAACGCGCAACTCATACGCGAGGTGGAAGAACGCAAACAGGCCGAAGCCGCCGAGCGCGAACAGCGCACGCTGGCCGAAGCCCTGCGCGATACCGCCGCCGCCGTCAGCAGCACGCTCGATCTCAACGAGGTTTCGAAGCGAATCCTGGCGAACGTCGGGCAGGTGATGCCGCACGATTCGGCCAGCATCATGTATATCGACGAGGCGGGGATGGCGCAGGTCGTCCATCTACAAGGCCGCACCCCGCCGGAAAACGTAGAGGAAGTAAAAAAAATCAGGTTCCCGGTAGACGAAACGCCAAACCTGCACCGGGTGATCGAAAGCAGGGAGCCTTTCATCATTGCCGATACCCACGAATACGACGGGTGGTTCAGCCACCCGGCCCACGACTGGATACGGTCGAATATCAGCATCCCGCTCATCTCCGAAGACATCATCATCGGGTTTCTGAACCTGGACAGCGCCGAACCGAATTTCTTCGACGAGGTACAGGCGGAGCGCCTGCGCACCTTCGCCGATCAGGCTGCCATCGCCATCCGCAACGCGCGGCTGTACGAGCAGGCGCAGGAACTGGCCGTCATCGAAGAGCGGCAGCGCCTGGCCCGCGACCTGCACGACGCCGTCAGCCAGACCCTATGGTCGGCCAGCCTGCTGTCGGATACCCTGCCCGCCCTGTGGGAGGTCGACCCGGACGAAGGGCAGCACACTCTCGGCGAACTCCAGGGGCTGATCCGGGGGGCGCTGGCCGAAATGCGGACGCTGCTGCTGGAACTGCGCCCCGAAACGCTGATCGGGAAAGACCTGGTAGAATTGATCCGCCAGTTGATCAACTCACTGGTAGGGAGAACCGGGATCGAGGCAGCGCTGGAATCTACAGGAAGACCCAATCTCCCACCCAGGGTGCACGAGGCGATCTATCGCATCACGCAGGAAGCGATCAATAATATTATGAAACACGCCGAGGCGACCCGGCTCCGCATAGAGATAAAAAGCGAAACGGAGCGGTTCTCCATATCGATCCAGGACAACGGACACGGCTGTGATCCGGGCGACATCCCGCCCGGACACCTCGGAATCGGGATCATGAAGGAACGGGCGGCAGCCGTCAACGCCCAACTGAGCATCGACAGCACAGTCGGCACAGGGACGACGGTTCGCGTTGTATGGCTGAACCCAGAGACCTAAGAGTGAGTGACTTATTCAAGCTGCGCCTGGGGAAACAATCATGAGTCAAGAAGAAATCATCCGGGTAATGATCGTCGACGACCACGCGATGGTGCGCAAAGGATTGGCGACCTTTCTCAATATCTCGCCGAATCTGGAACTGGTCGCCGAGGCTTCCAACGGCCTCACCGCCCTGAAGTTATGCGAAGAATATAATCCTGACGTGGTGCTGATGGACATGATCATGCCCGGTATGGACGGCATCGAAACCACGCGGGCGATCCGGGAGGCTTTCCCGGAGATCAGGGTGATCGTACTGACGAGCTTCACCGAGAATGACCTGGTGCAAAAAGCGCTGCAAGCGGGCGCGTTGAGCTACCTGCTCAAAGATGTGGGAGCCGAGCAGTTGGCCGAAGCGATTGAGGCGGCGATGGAAGACCGGCCCAGCCTCGCGCCCGAAGCGATGCAGGCGTTGATCGGGGCGATGACCAAGCCGCCCGCCCCGGGCTTCGACCTGACGCCGCGCGAACGCGAAGTGCTGGCATTGATGGCCGAAGGGCTTCAGAACCCGCAGATCGCCGAGCGACTTTTCGTCAGCCGTTCGACGGTCAAAACCCACGTCAGCAGCATTCTTTCCAAGCTGGAGGTCTCCAGCCGGGTGGAAGCGGTGACCGTCGCAATAGAAAACAAGCTGGTCTGATATCCTATCCGAAAGCCGCTGCGTGGTCTTCGGATAGGATCAACTTTCCCCGCAGATTACGCGAATTCATCGCTCACCATCGCCCGTATACAGCGACGATCTCCCCCACAGGGGGAGAGCAGGTTGGCTTTGTTTGTCACGGTCGATGGTTGTTTACCGGATTAATTTGTTAAGCACCACAAGCACCGGGTTAAAATGACGGCGGCCCTGGGCGACCGCAAGGGTCGCCCCTGAGACACCTGATCAGGTGTAACTCAGGGCTGAAAAACATCCCCCAGATGGCGTAGACAACCCTCCCCCTCCTGGCCGACGGCGGCCCCCGCCGCCTGGCCGATCAGACCCTCGCCCACAGCACCAAGCAGACATTCAACCAGTCGTTGTAACCATAAATCACTCCGATGCCGGACGTATCGGAGCGATTTCTTTTTTATACTCTAAGCATAGTCAAGAAAGCTTATTGGTAGCAGATATACGGAAGGCAGGAAGGGGAAATCATGATGCGAGGCCAATCACACCACAGAACATTTACAACCTTCTCACTCATCTCCCTACGAGAAATCGCCGTCGTGCTGGTAAGCGCGGCAGTCCTGGCAAACATCATCATCTTCGCCGCAGGCAACCACTTCTCCCTGGTCAGCAAAGCCGAAGCCTCCTCCATCACTTTCGACACCGCCATCTCACCCGCCACTTTCACCGTCTCAGATGTCGAGTATCAGGTTTCCCCTTCCGGCAAAGACAACCTGACAGGTATTTCCTTTACAACTTCATCACCCGATGGCGCAGCACCCGCCGGGGCAAAGGTCCGGTTGGTTCAGGGCAGCAGCACCTGGTTCACCTGCTCCCCGACCGGCAGCGGGTGGTACTGCCCCATCTCAGGATTATCTATCGAGGATATCAACGTTTTCGATACCTCGATTACACAGTAATCACAGGAGCCAGACTCAATCGTTGAGCATGATCTGAATGAACAAGGACAACACCATGACCGCAACAAAAGCACGAACAACCAGAGTCCTCATCGTCGACGACCACGCCAGGGTACGGCTGGCATTATCGGCCTTTATCAGGGCAGCCGCCAACCTCGAGCTGGCAGGAGAGGCAACGAACGGGATCGAGGCGCTCGAAGCCTGCGCCAAATACCAGCCCGACGTGGTGCTCATGGACCTGATCATGCCCCAGATGGACGGCATCACGGCAACCCGCTTGATCCGGCAGACTTTCCCGGGGGTCAAAGTGATCATCCTGACCGGCTTTGGCAAAGACGATCTGGTCGACATGGCCTTGAAATCAGGGGCAAGCTGCTACCTGAACAAAGACATCCCGGCATCAGACCTGGCAAACACGATCAGCGCCACGCGCTACCAGTAGCGGGGGCGATGAGCACTGAACGACGACGACGGAGAACAGGAATCAAACATGGCTGATCGAATGGACGGATCGTTAGACATACCCGGGGGAGATCTCAACCCGACGCAGCTTGCCTACCGGCAGGCGATGAAATACGGCACCGACCTGCGGCGCGTTTACCTGGCGGAGAAAAGCCGCCGCCAGGAGCTGGAATTGAGCAACCAGCTTCTCAGCGCGATATTCTCCAGCACGCCGACTGCGCTGGTGGTGCTGGATTCGACGCTCACCATCCAGCAGGCCAACCCGATCTTTATCAAACTGCTGGAGTTGGACTCGGAGAACGTCCGGGGCAAATCGCTGCGCGAGATCGTCGACGCGGAAGCCCTGTTTGCCGCCCTGCACGATATCGATTCAAACCGCCACGCTCCAACCCAGATCGAATTACAGTTGGAGCAGCCGGTCAAACGTTCGCTGCTGGTCGATATCGCCCAACTGAAAGCCGGGAACTTTTCCGGCTGGATCGTGGTTTTCTATGACCAGACCGCACGCCGCCGCCTCGACTATCAAAAAGCGGAGTTCATCAATATTGCCGCGCACGAACTGCGCACCCCATTGACGTCGATCATCGGCCTGAGCGAACTGCTCAACGACAGTTTTACCGACGAGCTTGAAGACGATCAGCAGCAGTGCATTTCCGGTATATCAGAAGGTGGCAAACGGCTTGCCAGCATCGTCGATCAACTGGTGGCATTCACCCAGCTAACCGAAGGTAAAATCGCACTGACCGATTCGTCGGAATATAACCTGCTCGACGTGATCCGGGACGAAATAGTCGATCTCCAATCCTATGCCGAAACGAAAGAGATCACGCTGAAACTCGAGACATCGCCGCTGGAGATCAAAACCAACATCAACCCGGTGCTGCTGCGGATGACGATCCACCAACTGCTGCTCAACGGCATCAATTTCAACGAACCGACCGGCAGCGTAGTGTTACGGGTCGAGCGGACAGGCGAGCAAGCCGCCATCCAGGTGATCGACGACGGGATCGGCATCCCACAGAGTGAACTCGAATCGATTTTCCAGCCGTTCTTCCAGGTCGAAGATCACAACATCCGGCGGGTGGGCGGCCTGGGGCTGGGGTTGTCGATTGTCAAGCGGGTGGTCGCCGAGTTGGGCGGCGTCCTATCCGTCGACAGCGCCTACAGGCAGGGAACGACATTCACGATCACCATACCCCTCAAACGGGCCAACTTCGACAGCGAACTGGCGGTTCTGCAAAACCAGTTACGGGCAAGCCATGAACAGTCGCTGGCCTATGCCCACGATATCCAGACGCTCTACCGCCAGCAGCATCTTCATATTGTCAACACACTCTCGGCCATCACCGAAGCGCTCGAAGCCCGCGATCCTTTCCTGGCCGGTCACACCAAACGTGTCACCGACCTATCGCTGAGACTGGGGCAGTTGTTGGGCCTGTCCAAATCGGAACTGCGCACGCTGGAAACCGCCTGCCGCATCCACGATATTGGGAAGATCGGCGTCTCGGACGATATGCTGAACAACGTCGATGGTCTCCCCGATCACGAATACATGATCGTGCAGCACATCGAAAAAGCACGCGAAATTCTCGATCCGCTGACCTTCCTGGACGACGCGATCCCAATCGCGATTTCTCACCATGAGCGCTACGACGGGCAGGGATATCCCGGCCTGCTGGCCGGTGACGACATCCCCATCGGCGCGCGCATCCTGGCAGCAGCCAATGATTTCGACATCATGACTTCACCACGCCCACAGCGAGAGGCTCTCTCGACTTCCGAAGCGCTCGACGCCTTCCGTGCCGGGGCCGGAACCCACTGGGCCCCACAGGTCGTCGAGGCTTTGATTGCCTTGATGAGCACCTCGCCAAAATAGGAATCCCGGAGGAGAAAGGAATGTTGACGGTGCCCGAAGTGCAAAGGGTAGGAGCCAACAAATACAAAAGAATCCTGGTAGCCGAAGACAGGCGGGAAATCCTCGAGCTGGTTTTGGTGACGCTTGAGGGCAGCCCTTACGAGGTGATGTCGGTGACCGACGGCACACAGGCTTTACAGGCTGCGCGGGAGCATCACCCGGACTTGGTCCTGCTCGATATCGTCATGCCGGGCGGCATCGATGGGTTGGAAGTCTGCCGCAAGCTCAAAGATGACCCGGAAACAAGCGACATTCGCATCCTGATCATGACATCGAAGTATTCCGACGAGATCGCGCTGGAGATTTACGAATCACAGGCCGACGGGCTGCTGCCCAAGCCTTTCAGCCCCAACGGGCTGCTGATCGCCGTCGACCGCCTGCTGGAAAACTGAAACACAGGCACAAAGTCACCCCCGGCAACCGTTCTTCTTTTCCCATTCATCAATTCTGCATGTAAATCAATGTTTGACGTCTAATCGCCAGACGGTACACTAGTAGCCTACCCTAAATTCGCGGAGCGAATTCAGGGATAGGTGTAAATCGAATCGCGTTTATTTACCCGGTTTTCACCCGGCAGCAGCGACCACAGGCGGCGGTTGCCGCCCGGCACGCTCGCGCTGTTCGGCGTGTTCACCACTTCGAGTAAGCTATGACAAAACGTTTCAGCCTGGTTTTTTCGCTGTTTCTCGTCTTCTCAGACCTGGCAATCGTGGTGCTGGCTTTGATGCTGGCGACTCTCGCCCGGATGACGCTGCCCTATGGCCGGGAAGCCTCGACGACGATCCTGACGCTGCCCCCGGCAGTCTATATCCTGACTTCGGCGATCTGGATCATCACCTACCTGGTTTCCGGCGTCTACGATCCGAAGCACTCCGTGCGGCTGGTGGGCGAGCTTCAGGCGATCATCCGCGCCACGCTTTTCGCCTGGCTTGCGCTGGCCGGTGCGTTGTTCATGACCTACCGGGTGATCTCGCGGCTGCAAATCATCTATTTTGCAATCTTCGCGCTGGCGATGGTTTGCCTGCACCGCGTCGCCGTGCGGGGATTTTTCAGGCTGACCGGCGGGCGGACGTTCGACGCCCGCAAGGTGCTGATCATCGGCACCGGGGAAATCGCCCAGGACACGGGAAGGACGATCAAATCGTATGGCTGGGCGGGCCTGTACCTGGTGGGATTTGTTTCGGAGAGCGAACAAGAATCGACGCCAGCGCAGGCAGGCGATCTCCCCGGCCCGGTATTGGGACCGCTCTACAAACTCACCGATTTTGTCGAGTTTTACAACGTGAACGAAGTCGTTTTCGCCCTACCCCCGGACATGCCGATAGAAATCCGCCCGATTGTCTCCACCCTGACCGAGCTATCGGTCAATATCCGCATCGTCCCCGACTACACCGACCTGGCCTTCCTCCAGGTACAGGTCGAGGATTTCGGCGGGATGCCGCTCCTGAGCCTCAAGGAACCGGTGCTCAGTCCCATCCAACGGCTGGTGAAACGCATCTTCGACCTCGTCGTGACGATCATCGGCCTGATCCCGGCGCTGCTGCTGATGGGGATCATCGCCCTGGTGATCCGGCTCGACAGCCCCGGCCCGGCGATCTTCAAACAGGATCGCTACGGCGAGGGCGGAAAAATCTTCACGATGATCAAGTTCCGCACGATGTACGTCGACGCGGAAAAACGGCGTCACGAAGTGATTACCCACGACGCCGAGGGCAACATCATCTACAAACGGGCCGACGATCCGCGTGTGACGCGCGTGGGGCGCTGGTTACGCCGGAGGAGCCTCGATGAGCTGCCCAATCTGTTTAACGTCCTGACCGGTGACATGAGCCTGGTCGGGCCGCGCCCTGAGATGCCCTGGCTGGTCGAGAAATACGAACCCTGGCAGCGCAAACGCTTCGAGGTGCCGCAGGGCATGACCGGCTGGTGGCAGATCAGCGGGCGGGCCGATAAGCCGATGCATCTCCACACCGAGGAAGACCTCTTCTACATTCGGAACTATTCGCTGTGGCTCGACATTCAAATCCTGCTGCGCACTGTCGGAGCGATCGCGCGGCGGCGGGGGGCGTATTAGCCGATCAGCCTTCCACCGGGCGGACGATCACCAGCCCGGAGTCCATCGCATAGGCTTTGATATCATCACGGGTAGGATTATCAGGCACGCCCGCCGAACGCATCACCCGGCCAACGAAGCGGGGCCGCTGCTTCAACCGGTATTCCAAAAAATCGGTGATCCGTTCGATATCGGCGACCGGTTCGGCGATCCCTTCGAAGCGCAGCCGACCGACCTGTATCTCCACGTGCGGATCGGCCACAAGGTTGCGATACCAGTCGGCCTTGTCGCCGCGCGCCGAACCGAGGTAGTATGCCCCGTCGATCAACTCGTATTGCAGCGGCGTGACGCGCTTCAACCCGGATTTTCTCCCGGTGGTGGTCAGGAGCAGCACTACCCGCCCGATCAGCGGACCTAACCCCAGCTTATAGGCGTTCTGGGGGCCAAGCTTCATCAACCGGTACAGCCACTTTGGAAGGTTTTGCATCGAGCGCTCCTGCTTTCGTTGATTAGACAATGAACGAACGTTCGTTTGTATTCTAAATCAGGAGCGGAGGGAAGTCAAGGGGATCGACGATGGGTCGCCTTCAGTGACCCTCGCGGGCACAGCACGCTGTGCCCGTACAGCCCCGGATCGGCTGGCGCAGATTTCAGGGGGCAAACTGGATCACGCCCCAGAGACCGTCGAAGCGCCAGTCCGGGTCACGCGCGTCGAGGGCGGCGATCTGCGATTCGGTCAGCCCGGCGGCGACCTCGGATTTGTGGGTGCGGAGCGCCACCAACGGCGCGGGGAAATAGGCGACGATATCCTCGAAGGGCGTGGTAAACGGCCAGTGGCGGTCGTCGAGCAGGCGGCGGTAGTTGGCGTCGCCTTTGGCGATCACAAGCTGCGAGGCAGCAAGCTCGTCGAACAATTCGGCGGGCATCTCCCACATCGGCAGCGGCGAATCCCAGAAGAAGTGATCGCCCACGACCAGCCGCCCCGCCGCAAGGTGCGCCCGGATGCGCCCGGCCAACTGCCTGACGGATTCCACCGGATCAGATTCCAGGTAAGCCAGCGTCTTCTCGACATCGGGAAGGATGACATCGGAAACGAGGACGGGGTGGGCCTTGACGTGCAGGCGCACCGTCGAAGCGATTCCGGCGTCGAGCAGGTAATCGGCCAGCGCCAGGTCGGAGACAAATTCGACCCCGGTATTGTCGATCAGGAAATCGACCCGGCGGGGGGATTCCCCACCCAGGAGATAGTTGACGACCTGCGTGGTATGGTCGACCAGCAGGTGCTCCTGCTGGATTTCGGCGTCGGCGTGGTCGGGTTTGTCGCCGTCACCGGCGGGCCACAGGCTCAGGTCTTTCTGATTGCCCCACAGGTCAATCGACAGCAGGCGGGCAAGCACACCGGCCCGGTCGGCGGAGGGGTTCAACCAGCCTAAAAGACTATCACACAGGGCGCGAACGGAATCGACCGCCGTTTCCAATCCCTGCTGCTTTTGATGGGTGTATGGATCGAACCCGGTGAGGCCATCGGGCTGGAAATAGCCGGTGATCTGCAAGATGCGCCGGTAGAAATAGAATTCGGCAAAGAACCAGGGCACTTCGAGCCAGTTGAGGCCATCGTAGCGGGCACCGTACCGTTTCCAGTCGGCCTCGTCGGGCGCGCCGGGGTCGTCGATGGGGGGGATGGGCGCGAGGGGGATTTCGTCGATGAACGATTCATAAGCGCGGCGGATATCGGGCGGAAAGTCGTTCTCCGCGAGCACCCGGCGGGCGATGGTCGGCAGGCGAACGGCGACGCTTTTCTCGGTGAAGGTGCCGGTTTCCGCAGCACGCAGCGATTCGGGCAGGGGAAGGGGCGGCTGTGAGGGTCTTGACATTGGGTTGTAATTGCTCCTTGTGGATACGGCAGGCTCTACCCGGCGACCAGCTTGTAACCGATGCCCCAGACCGTTTCGATCACGAGCGTGCTGCCCGCAGCGGCCAGCTTGGAACGCAGGTGCGCCACGTGGACATCGACGGTGCGCGTCTGGCCGTAAAAATCGAAGCCCCAGACCAGTTCGAGCAGCTTTTCGCGGCTCAGGACGATGCCGACATTGTCGGCCAGGGCATGGAGCAGGTCGAACTCCCTGGCCCGCAGATCGAGCCGGTGACCGTTGACAGTCACCTCACGGCGGGGGATATCGATCGACACATCTCCCCGTTCGATCACTGTCTCGCCAGCCATCCGGGAGACATACCCCACCCGGCGCAGGATCGCCCTGACACGGGCGACAAGCTCACGGGGGTTGAAGGGCTTGGTCATATAGTCGTCGGCTCCCAGTTCGAGGCCGACGATCTTGTCGATGTCGTCATCGCGGGCGGTGAGCATCAGGATCGGGAGGTCGGAGGAGGCGCGAACACGCTTGCAGACTTCCCAGCCGTCGATCTCAGGCAGCATCAGGTCGAGGACGACCAGATCAGGCCGCGCCGCCTCGATCCGATCCAGCGCCGTCCGCCCATCCTGTACAGCGATGACCGTGTACCCGTCTTTTTCCAGGTACATCCGCACCAACTCAACGATGTTGGCTTCGTCGTCGACAACGAGGATCGTTCCCTGCGACATCGGCGGCTCCCTTTCCCGATCCGCTACTCCGGTTCGGATTCAGGAGTCAGTACGTCGACCGGCACCGGGGTTGGCTGAGAGCAGTAATCGAAGCCCTCCTGAACGGCATCGAGGATGCGTTCATCTTCCTCTGCGCGCTGCTGGGCTTCTTCCAGAAAACGGATCGCGGTGCTGCACTGCCCCTGGTAAGCGTAAGACAACCCAAGCTGATAATACATGTCGTCGTTTTCTTCCTGAAGCTCAAGGGCCTTCTCCAGGGCGACTGAGGCCCCGGTGTAGTCCATCAGATAGTAGCGCAGCGTACCGATCCGGAGCCAGGGGCGGCCATAGCTCGGATCGAGTTCAACCGCCCGTTCGTAGTATTCCAGGGCAGTGTGCGGATCGCCGAGATAAGTTTCGTAAGTCACGCCCAGTTCAAAGGGAATGATCACACTGCTGGGCGTGAGCACCTGCGCCTCGAACAACTGGTCGAGGGCTTCGTCATAGCGCCCCAGGACACGATAGACACGGGCCAGCGAAACGCGGATGAAGGGCAGTTTGGGGTGCAGCAAGACGGCCATTTCATATTCGGCGGCGGCATCTTCGTAGTTCCCCAGGCTTTCGAGCACGTAGCCATAATCGCGCCGGATGTCGAAGCTCTCCGGCTCCTGTTCCACCGCGTGTTCAATCGCCTCCAACGCCTGATCCCAGCGATCCAGGTCGACCAGCGCCTCGGCATAATAGGACTGGGCGAGAGCGTAGTCCGGGCCAATGTCGATGGCCTGCAAAATCGTCGACGAAGCCTGGTCAGCGCGGCCCTGCCAGTCATAGATTTTGCCCATGATGGCATAACCAGCCGGGTCAAAGGGATCGGCCAGCACCGCACTGTTGGCCGCCTCCAACGCCTGATCAAGGGTAGTCACCTGTTCGTCTCCATACTGCATCGCCGATTCGAAGATCAACAGCCGGGCGATCTGAACATGATAAGGGGCCGGTTTGGTGGTAAGGTCAGCCGCCGTTCGATACCGGTCGACGGCCACGTCCAGATTGCCATCCAGATAGGCCTGTTCAGCTTCGGCGACGATCTCTTCAAAGGAAGGGCCTGGTGTGGGGGTTACTTCGGCAGTAGCTTCGGACTCCTCCGGGGGCCGCTCCAATTGAGGCAGCCAGCCGATCACCGTATCCAGGTTGCGATAGGCCCAGATACCAAACCCGATCACAACCAGGTAAAAAATGATCCGGAATGGATCGTTACGCGGCCCATGGTTGGGATCGGGAGGGCGATAGCTCGCATAACTACGCCGCCGGGTTCGATGCCGCCGATCTTTTAACGAAATACTCAAACCGGATTCTCCTCGCCGGATAAACTATAAGCCACAACACCCGCCATCGCTATTCCTGAACGTCCTCGACCGGCGCTTCGCCCTCTCCGCCGGCTTCTTCGCCGGAGGCGTCACCGCCGCGCTCCAGCAGCACGGTCGGCTCTTCGTAACCGGCGGGGAACTCGTAGGCAATCGTCGGAGGGGTGTTGGCATAATCACGGCAGAGTACAAACACGCTCAGAATGTTGGTCAAAGCGACCGACTCATCCAGGCGGCGATCTTCATAAACGTCAAGCGCCTGAAATGCCCTGGGCACAGCTATATCACACAAATCGAGATAGTAGTAGTCCGAGGCAGTGACCAGGTACGCTTCGAGCGGCACTTCGACATCGTGGGCGGTGTTCCAGGCAATCAACTCCTCGTAGGTGGCAATCGCGTCCTCGTAGTTCCGGCGGGTGTGGTAGACGTTTCCCAGGCGCAGCCAGGCCGGGGCATAGATTTCGTCAGGGAGTTCGTCGGGCGGCACGGTATAACCCGCCGCCTCGATCTCCTCGAAGGTGTGCAGCGGGCAGTCTTCGCAAACCAGGCTGACCGCACGCTCCAGGTTGATCTGGGCGGCGTCGTCCTCGCGGACTTCGAAGTAAGTGCGTCCCAACTCGACGTAGGCGCGTGGGTCTTCGGGAATACGCATGATGATCTGCTGGTAAGTCTCGACCGACTTCTCGAACATTTCCATCGAACCGCTGGCCGCCGACGCTCCCCGGTAGTTGCGGGCCAGCCCGTACCACAGGTCGAGCAGGTTGGGCTGAAGCCTCAGCGCCTGCTCGTACTGCTGGATCGCCCCACCGTAGTCGCCGTAGGATTCGAGCACGTAGGCATAGTTGCGGCGGGCATCCACGTTGAACGGGTCTAATTCGATTGACAGTTCGGCTTCCTCACGCGCCTGGCGAAGCTGGCCCAGGTCGGTATATGCCTCCGCCAGATATGCATGGGCATACGCATAACTCGAATCGAGTTCCAGCGCATGGAGCGCCTCGACTGCCGCCTGGTCGTAATCCCCCATCCAGTCGAGCGTCCGGGCCTTCGCCGCATAGCCGCGCGGGTCTTCCGGCGCAAGCAGGATCATCTGGTCTTCGATGACCAGCGCTTCTTCGAGATTGTCCACATCCTCGGTCAGCGTCAGCAGGCGGGCCAGCTCGAACAGGATTTGCAAATCCCCCGGGGCCATATCGAGCGCCTGCCGGTAGAAGTCGACCGCCTGCTCCAGTTCACCATCATAATAGGCAGCCTCGGCCTGGGTGACATAATAGTCGATGGAGGGCGTCGGAGTCGGCTCAGGGCCGATCCTCGCCAGCACCGCCGGTTGGATCGTGTCCAGCCGGAAGAAGACAAAGACCGCAGCGCCCAGCACAAGCACATATAGTATGATCAATATGACCGGGTAGCGCCGCTTGCGCTTCCCGAACCGCAGGTTACCTTCACCGAGAGGGCGTCGCTTGATATACATGGTTGATACCGGGGTTTCTCCTAATCATGATCGCGTCGGGATCATACCGTTCTAAATGGAGTAGTGTCAAGGCGACAGCCAGCGGCTTGCCCACCATCGCCCTATGACCGGGCCACGCTCAATTTGTCGAGAGTCGCATTTGCCCCGAAACACCGCCGGGCTGTGTAGTGAAACGGTTATGCTGCTATAATGTCAAACCTCGACGATTGAATATTGCATCGGTAATGTCTTCCGGGTTAACCAACAGCGGTGTATGCTGTACATACAGGGAGGGGAAGAGATGATCGGGCAAACGATAGGCAGCTACCGCATTATCGAACAGGTCGGGATGGGCGGCATGGCGACCGTCTACAAGGCCTATGACCCCGGCACGGATCGCTATGTCGCGATCAAGATTCTAGCCAGCCACTACTCACAAAACCCAACCTTCCGGGCACGCTTCAAGCGAGAGGCAAAGGCCATCGCCCGGCTGGAGCACCCGTACATCCTGCCGGTTCATGCTTACGGCGAGGAAGACGACATCGCCTACCTGGTGATGCGCTACCTGCCAATCGGTACATTGAAGGAGCGCATGCAGCGCGGACTCATTCCACTGGACGAAGTGAGCATGATCCTGGAACAGATCGCCAGCGCGCTGGATTATGCCCACGAACAGGGCATCCTGCACCGGGACGTCAAGCCCGCCAACGTGCTGCTTGACCAGAAAGGCTACACCTACCTGACCGACTTCGGCATTGCGAAGATGGTCGAGGCGACGGTCGATTTGACCGGCCTGGGGGTGCTGGGCACCCCCGCCTACATGTCGCCGGAGCAGTGCCAGGGCAGTAAAGACCTGACGCCTGCCTGCGACCAGTACTCACTGGGAGTCGTCCTGTACGAGATGGTCACGGGGCGGACGCCCTTCGAGGCCGAGACCCCGATTGCCCTGATCTACAAGCAGCTCAACGACCCGCTGCCGCCGCCGTGCAGCCTGCGTCCCGAACTGCCCGAAGCGATTGAAAAAGTCATTCTCAAAGCGCTGGCGAAAGAGCCTGAGAACCGCTTTGCGAGCTGCGGGGCGATGGCCGTCGCCTTTGCCAGGGCGGTGGAGGGAATGTCTTTCGAAGCACTAACCAGTCCCCCATCTGTCACCCATCCCGACGCCCTGACCTTCGACGAGGTCGTCCCCGTCCCGGCTCCCCGCCGTATCCCGGTCTGGGTGTGGCCGCTGGCTGC
>DAOUES010000400.1:0-2023 GCA_034430335.1 Anaerolineae bacterium
TTTATGGCCGCCATCAGCAAGTGCCTCGCCGATGCAGGGGTGAGCATCTTCGCCCTATCCGCCTATGAGCGCGATCACCTGCTGATTCCCGCTGACAGTTTCGATACTGCCTGGACTACGCTCAACGATCTGCTAAAGCCTGAATGATAGTGATGGACATCAACTTTATTCTCGACGACCCAGAATTGTCACCCCGCCCGCGCGGTGAAATTCGGATAACGTCCCTGCAAGCCTCGCCAATGGAAGATGGCAGGCGCGTCCGGGTAATGATCGAGATGACGCCCTTCGCCCCCGTCGACCGACCCAGCCTGATGCTGGCGATCTCCGGGTGTGATGGAGCCGTCCTGAGCGAGGCGACCATCATCGAATCTGATCAGCACCGCCTGACGCTCACCATACACCTGGTCAATGCGCCCACCTCACCGGGCGATCCACTGGAACTGCACGCCGCGCTATATTTCGAACCTGAAAAGCCCCAGCACATCACGTCGATCAGCTTTTCGTTTGGTTAGGTTGAGATTGCTCCCGATACAGCCACAGTGTCATCACGCCGATCAGCAGCGTCCACCAGGGATCGTAACCTCTATACCACCCAAAAAAACTGGCCGTCAGCGCTATGCCGTATGCCGCCAGCACCCCCCCCGGCGACGGGACCAACATCACTGCCGCCACCACGCTCTGGTGGCTGGTATACGGTGAAACCATCAACGCGGCCAGGAACAATGCCGAAACAATATGAGAAGATGTCACCTGGCGGTGCCTGTAAACGGCCAGTCCGGCCAATGCCCCCAGCACGATCACCATTACGGCAACTGCCGCCAGCACGCCGATATCGGAGGCCAGCGCGATATTGTTGAATCCCCACGACGATTGATTACTGGCCGACGGATTCCGCAGGTTCTCGACCCATTGCAAGATCAACGGTGGATGACCGATCAGGCTGATTGGGATGGTGATCACACCCAGGATCGACAGCGGCGCGATCATCTTTTTTAACGTTTTTCGCTGCTGCCACAGCCAGTACAGGATAACGAGTCCACCGACGTGCGGCTTGACCAGCAGGAGCGCCATCGCCGCGCCTCTCCCGGTTGCCTGCCAGCGCGATCCTTCGACGACTTCCCACAGAATGATCGGGAGAATGAGCACGAGTACGTCGACATTACTGAGCAGCAGCGTGAAGATAAAGTAGGGGTTGAGTACGATCAGCAGGAAGTGCCCCAGCGTCCAGCGCCGGTGATCGACCAGCCAGGCGGCAACCAGCACCGCCGCAATCCGCGACCCGCGTGCTGTCATCCAGCGGTAGGGCCACAACAGGATCAACGCCCAGGGCGGGTACACATAAGCCGGATTGTCATAAATGTGCAGCCCGTTGAGAAGATCGTTGGTATTCAATTCCCAGTCGCTTGGATACACCTCGATCATGAAAAAGAATCCGATGGAGATAGATGCCACCACCAGCCAGAAGGCCGCCGAACGGGAAGATTGGCCCGGCAAGCGCCGGAAGAATGCCCTTATTTCAGCCATACCAAGATTGTCGCCGGTTGAAAGAATTTGCAGTCAATGGTCGGGGGAAATTATAGATCGGCTCCCTTTGTCGGAGCAATTGAGCCTCCAACACTGACGCAACAGGTGCAAATATCATCCCGCCGCCTGACATTTTCCACATAATATTATCATCTTTGTTACTGTACTGGGATCAACCATATTTCTACGCGGCGCTGACACATAATATATCGCCAGTAACTATTATGTAAATATGACCGTAATATTCGAATGTTAAAAAATTCGCGTCGGGCCGATTTTGGGCGTCTCAACGCGACTTTTTAACATTTATGATGGATTTTTTAACAATTTATGGCTTTTCCTGGTGGCGTTCCAGTGCCCGCCGCAGAATTTCATCCTGTTGGTTACGATCTTTGGCCTGGTCCTTCCCGCTCCCTTTACCTGCCGGTGCGACTTCCTCGCTGCTGTCGGCCAGGGCGCGCTGCATTGCCAGCGCCATCGCGGTGGGAAGTTCCTCTTC
>DAOUES010000401.1:0-4206 GCA_034430335.1 Anaerolineae bacterium
TGCTTAACTGTTCTGGCGTGGCATTAATCAGCGGCATATACCACTCAAGCGGCGTGCCGATTACTCTCCCATCCGCCAGTTCGACCCACAGTCTACCACCACCTGTATTGACTGCAACGGGTGTTACATTTTCTTGATATTCTTCCTTCATTGATCTTTGCACCATTTCTTCCACTCAGTCAGCAAATAATCCTGATATTCCACGATTATCTTTTCGATTTCCCGTAACTTGTGCTCTTGAATTCGTCCAGATCGTGCGAGTTTGGCTGGATCAAGCCAGAATTTAACCTGTTGTCCACTGTCCCGAATATGAACATGAACGTGAGGGGGTTCGTGGCAGTCTCCTGGTGTCAGAAAGAAACGATACGAACCTTTTCGGAAGACAGTCGACATTTGTACACCTTGTTGAGTGCGGGTTATCAATATAGATTATCGATTTAAACGGAATTGCTGTCAAGAATTTCCGACATACTGACTGGAATCGCTGGTAGGGGCGACCCTGGCGGTCGCCCTGGGCGAGGGCAAGCCTCACCTCTACTCGACGGTGTTATCAGCCCGGCGCTTGAACGGCGATCCCAGCCCCAGCCGGGGCATGACGTAAAACGCCACCAGCCCAATCGTGAAGATCACCACCAGCACGTACGTCCACGCGGCACCGGCAGCGCCGAAGAAATAGATCAGCGGGACGAGCAGCGCGATCCGCACCAGGATCGCGGCCAGGCTGTAGTAGGTGGCAAGCTGGGGTTTGCCTCTGGCGAGCGTCGCCGGGCGCACCCAGCGCAGCAGGCTCTCCAGCGCCCAGCCCAACCCGACGATGCGGATCAGTGGGGCGACCGGCAGGTATTCGATGCCATAGAGCAGTTTCACCAGCCCGTTGGCAAAGGCCGCCAGGAAAGCGTAAATCGCGAAGGTAATGATCAAAGTCGCCCGCGTGTACTTTCTGATCAGGTCTTTGACCCGATCCATTTTTTCGAGCGCCCAGGCTTCGTTCATCTCCGGGTAGATCACCATGCTGACCGGCGCGGTGGGCATGGTGATCAGGCTGGCGGCGCTGTTGGCGATCTCATAATAGCTGACGATGTTGGGCGGGCGCAGCGCGCCGAGGATCAGCACGTCGATGTTGATCGCAATCGCCTTGATCGAGGTGGTGACGCTCGAATGGAAGGCGAAGGGGAGGAACTGCCGCCAGGCCGCGCGGTAGTTTTCGCCGCGCAGGGTGGGGAGGTTCTTTACCAGCAGCCAGGCCGCCACGACGAACCACACCAGGAAGGAGAACACGGCGACGATCACGTAGCCCCAGGTCAGCGTGTCGACCCCGCGCTGCGACAATCCGACCAGCACGCCCATCCGCACCAGCCCGATCAGCATCGTCCCGGCGGCCAGCAGGTTGAACTTCTTGTAGACGTTGAGTATCGACGAGAACAGCCCCTCGACGGTCATGAAGGGCACCATGTAGATGAAGATGGTCGCCAGGCGGCGGATGGTTTCCGGCTCCTCGTAGAGCGTCGAAGCCCAGGGGATCACCAGGATGGTGACGACCACCGTCAGCAGCATCAGGGCCGTGTCGGAGATGAGGGCGACGGTGAAGAAGGTGGCCGCCTCGCGCGGCTTTTCGCGGACGATGGCGTTGCCCATGAACCGGATCAGCACGTCGCCGGTGCGGATGTCCATGAACTGGATCACGGTCGTGACGAGCGTCTGCGCCAGGATCACCAGCCCCAGGTTGTAGGCTCCCAGCGTTCGCGCCAGGATGATCGAGGTGATCACCGCCAGCCCGGTCGAGGCATAATTGGCGATCAGCAGCACCCCCGAATCGCGGGCGATCTGGCTTTTGATCAATCCTTTGACCTGCTCAATGAGACGGTTGATTAACTCGCGCATCGGCACCATCTACCCGGTTCTACCGGGCGCTAATCGACTTTCGATGAAGGTCATTATCTGAACCGCCCGCGCCTTCCAGGTGTATTGTTTCACGTCTTCGCCCGCCCGTGCTGCGATCCGTGCCGCGAGCGCCGGGTCATCGCGCAGGCGGCGCAGCGCCCCGGCCAGCGCATCCACGTCCGAGGGTGGGACGAGCAGCCCGTTTTCGCCCTCGCGGACGATCTCGGCGGTCGAGGGCAGATCGGTCGCCAGCAGCGCGCTGCCCGACGCCATATACTCGAACAGCTTCATCGGCGAGGCGTAATAGGCAAAATGCTCCGTCCAGGGGAAGGGCATCGCGCACACGTCGAAGGCCCGCAGATAGCCGGGCACGTCGGCGGGCGGCACCTGCCCGGCGTAGAGCACCGTCGAAGGCGGCAGCCCCGCCGATTCGATCCGCTGGCGCACCTGCTCGACATAAGAATCAGGCCCGCCGACCAATCCCAGCCGCGCCGGTCGATCCGACTGATCACCCGCCAGTGCGATCACCGCTTCGGCGAGATCGGTCAGCCCTTTGTCCATCCCCAGCGTGTGGAATCGCCCCACGTATCCGGCGATGAATGCCTCGCGCGGCCAGCCGAATTTCTCACGCCATGCGTCCCGGTCGCCTTCGATGGCGAATCGCTCCGCCCGGATGCCGTCGTGGGCGACGGCGATCCGCTCCGGCGCGATGCCGAGTTCGAGGTAACGGTCGCGCAGGTGGCCGGTGACTACGATCACCCCGCCGACCCGGTCGACGAGCCAGCGGCGCACCCGCCGGGCGGTTTTCGAGGAAGGGAACTTGTGGCCTTCGTAGAAGGCGCGGCGCGCCCATCGCGGGCGCAGCAGGGCGATCCAGAACAGCGTGACCGCGTTGCGCGAGTAGATGATCACTTCCTTTTCGCGGGCAAGGTGACGCATCACCCATATCTGGTAGATTGTCTGGATCACAAGGGCGGCCAGCTTTTCCCACAGCAGCCCCAATCGACGCGGCAGCCGCCGTGCCAGCGGGTAGAGATCGAGGCAGTTCAGGCGCAGCGCTTCGAAGTTCCGCGCGACGCCGTAATGCCCCCAGATGTCGGCGGTTTCGAGGTCGGGTTCGTTTTTGCGGTAGGGGTAGATCAGCGTGACCTCCGCCCCGGTGTTGGCGAACGCCTCGCACATCTGCACGATCTGGTACGGGTGGGCTTTCTCGCTGGGAATGCGGGCGTTAGCCAGGACGATCAATTTCATGCGGGCGGCTCCTCTTTTCGATTCTTTACCCGGTCGGCGATGGGCAGTCCCAGCGCGGCGATCAGCCCGATCAGCGCCAGCAGTCCGGTCACTTTGCGCACCGGCGAAAGCACCGGGCGGGTCGATACGGTGTGTGTTCCGACCTCTGACCAGAACCCGATCAGGCCCAGGCCGGTTTCAACCGGCTCGATCCGCTCCCCGTCGACTTTGACTTCGAGGTAGGGGTAATAGGCCCAGGCAATCTGGACGAATGTGGGCTGGCTGACCTCGTAGGTCAGCGATACGCGCTGCGGCTCGACCTGATAATCAATCACGGCGGCGTCGAGACCGGCGGCATCGCCGTTCAATGATCGTTCGGCGGCGGGAGCCAGCACCGGGATCGCTTCGGCGGTGCGGCGATCTGTGTCGATCACCATCTCCCCGGCGATCTCGACCGGCTCCCGCGCCGGTGAGACGGCGTAAGTGCTCAGGCTGGCGATCAGCGGTGAATGCTCGACCGGCATCACCGGGATCGCGCCTTCGCCGAAGGAAACGGTCGGGTAGCCGCCGTCGAGTCCTTCCATCGCCACGTAGCCGATATCCATCAGGTAGGCGAGGTTTGCGCCGGTTGTCGACAGTCTACCGGACTCGTCGACCCCCGCTTCGATCTCCGACCGGCCTGTGCGGGCCAGCTCACCGGCGCGGGCGGGGATTTCCTCGACCGAGAGGAACAGTCCTGGGTGCCCGGTCAGGGGCATTTCGCAGCCTGCGCCCGCGCTGCCGGTGACGATCCGCGAGTAGTCGGCGGGTCGGTCGGCGATCCATGCATAGGCCGGGGCAATATCCCCCGGCGGAAAGGGCATCTCGTAGGCGTAGGTTTGAAGTGTCGGCGGGAACAGGTCGAGGACCATCAGCACCCCGATCCCCATCCCCCAGCGGGCAAAGCTGACCCGGTCACAGGGCCGCCTGCGGAAGCGGCTGATCGCCGCCGTGATCGCGTCAAGCGACAGCCCGGCAAAGGCGCAGATCGGCACGACCAGAAACACGAGGTACAGCCCCGGCGACTTTCCGGCGTAGATCATCCGCCCGAAGGGA
>DAOUES010000402.1:0-12530 GCA_034430335.1 Anaerolineae bacterium
ACCGCCGTCGACCTGTGGGGAAATCTGGTTGCCGTGCCGACCTCTGTCAATCCCGATGTTCGCGAAGGCGTGACCCTCGCCGGGCTGGGAATCCTCAGGCCGGTCAACCTGGTCAACATCGTTCGCAATCACCCCGGCACGCCCCCCTCTCTGGCCGAGGAGGGGCTGCCGCCCTCCGATGATCCCGATCCCTATGAGCCAAATGACGATCTTGACTATGCCTATGGGCCGTTAAGCCCCGGTGAGAATATCTCCGCCTATATTTCCTGGACTGAAGATGTCGACGTGTACTGGTTCACTGCCCGCACGACCCACCCGATTGAGATCGACCTGTCCGGGCCTTTTGGTGCTGACTACGATCTCTATCTGGTCGACTGGTACGGCGAACTGCTGGCCTATTCGGAGAACGATTCATCCGAAGAAACCATAACCTACAATCCAACTTCGGTGGGTGATTTCTACGTTGCTGTCGTCTCCTACTATGGCGCGAGCACGTCAGCGCCCTATTCTTTGACAGTCCAGTACGATGCGGGTGAGGGTGGAGCCGCCGCCGGTGGGGGGATCACGCTCACTGGGCAGGCCGTCGATGCCTACAACGGGCAGCCTCTCAGCGGTGGCCTGTTCGGTATCCTCAATCCGGGATCGACCTGTTCCCAGTTCTTTGCCGGTTCCGCCCCCGATATGAGCCTGGTTTCTACCAGTGGCGAGACCAACTCGAGAGGGGTATTTACCCTGAACGGTGTTCCTCGTGGGAATATGTATACCGCCTTCTTCATTCACGACCTGGGCTACATCTGTGAAGAAAACTGGCTTGATGTGCCCGCCGATGCCGTCGACGCCGATCTTGGGTCGATTGAGATGACGTTCAACTAAAGTGTCGCAGTTATTGAACCTTGAGAATTTGCCAGGGCAGTCATGTTCAGCCCCAACATATTCACACTTCCACACCCTCCACCTTGAGGAGAGGGCCGCGACACTTTTGGGTGGGATATGAATTTGGGTTGGTTCATGATGAAACTCAATAACAAAAATGATCTCGTAGGGGCGACCCTCGTGGTCGCCCAGGCAACTGGAAAGCCAGTTGCCTGTCGCCGCAGGCGACATATTGTTTTTGGACTGGGTTTTAAACCATCTGCCTGTCTTGACTTCCATTCGACTTTGTCCATCCGGGCTGCCGATATTCGGCAGCCCTTTAATACAACTGGTGAACGCGCATGCAAATCCAAAAAGTAGAAACCAAAGCTGACCTTCGCCGATTTCTCAACTTCCCCTACAGGCATTACCGTGATGACCCGGTCTGGGTGCCGCCCCTCCGGGCTGAACAGCGCGGCTTGTACAAACCCCGTTCCAACCCGATGCTCAATCACTGTGAATACGATCTTTTCTTACTGATGGATGGCAGGGAAGTTCTGGGCCGTGTGACCGCTTTCTTTGATCATCTGGCGATCAAGAACTGGGGTGCGCCGATTGGCCTTTTCGGTGCCTATGAATGCATTGATGATCCGGCTGCCTCACGCCTGCTGCTCGATACTGCTGCGGACTGGCTCAAAAGCCGGGGCATGGCGGCCATGCGCGGCCCCTGGAGTTTCGCCTCCCAGGAATGGGGAGCCGTCCTGGAAGGCTTCGAACCTCCGCCGGTCATTCTCGCCCCCTACAATCCACCCTATTACAACGACCAGTTTGTCGCCTACGGCCTTGAGAAGGTTAAAGATTTGCTCGTCTACTATATCGACATTGACGAGGGATACGAGTTCCCCGAACGCTTCCTGACCATCACCGACGCGGTGCAGGAGCGCTACGGCGTCACGATCCGTGCGATAGACATGGGTGATTTTGAGGTGGAAGTGCAGCGTATTATCGACGTGATCAACAGTTCCCTGATCCACAACTGGGGCTACTACGAAGTGACCGAGGCGGAAGCCGACCAGGTGGCGGCTGATCTCAAGATGCTGGTCAGGCCCGACATCGTTCTCATCGCCGACGACCCCGACGGTAATCCAATCGGGTTTATCATTCCCCTTCCTGATATCAACCTGCTTTTACGTGGTCTGAATGGTCGGTTGCTCCCCTTTGCCCTGCCGCGCCTGCTGTTTGGCGTCTCGAAGCTCAGGCAGTACCGGCTGTGGGCGCTGGGCGTCGTCCCCGAATACCAGGGCAAGGCGGTCGACGCGCTGATGTATCGTCGGCTCTACGAAGTCCTGTACGATAAAGGTCTGCGGATCGAAATCAACTACGTTCTGGAAGATAACTACAACATGATCAATGCGCTCAAACGCCTGGGTGTAAAGCCACTTCGCCGCTATCGTGTCTACGAAATGCCGATTTGATTGACGCTGTCCGGGCGCTATGCTACAATCGCGCCGACCTAAAACCTATTATCGCCCGCGTCCATACGCAGGGCGTTTTTTTCACTTATCCTGAGTTTTGATCAAACTTTTTCAAAAGTTTGCGGGGTTCCAGGGACTCCGTCCCTGGAATAGCACGATATTAAAGGGGAGTACCAATTCTATGCTCAAGTCTCACACCTGTGGAGAACTGCGGGCCGACCATATCGGCCAGAAAGTAAAACTGGCCGGGTGGGTCAACCGGCGTCGTGATTATGGCAGCCTCGTTTTTATCGACCTGCGTGACCGCTGGGGGATCACCCAGGTCGTTGTCGATGCTGGCCGCTCGCCCGAAGCTAAGGAAACCGTTGCCCGTATCGGGCATGAATATGTCCTCCAGGTCGAGGGTGAAGTCGTCGCCCGTTCGCCCGAAAGCGTCAACGATAAACTGGCAACCGGCGAGATCGAGGTCCAGGCCGCCCAGGTGCGGATACTGAACCCGGCCAAAACGCCGCCCTTCGAAATCTCTGGTGATATCGAACCGGGTGAAGAAACCCGGATGCGCTGGCGCTATCTTGATCTCCGCCGCGAGCGGATGCAGCGCAACATCGTCCTCCGCCACAATGCAATCTGGTTCATCAGGCAGTACCTCAACGAGCGCGGCTTTGTCGAGATCGAAACGCCGATCCTGTTCAAGAGCACCCCCGAAGGTGCCCGCGACTATCTGGTGCCATCCCGCGTCCATCCCGGCAAGTTCTACGCGCTGCCGCAGAGTCCGCAGCAGTTGAAGCAGCTTCTCATGGTTGCCGGTTATGAAAAATACTTCCAGATCGCCCGCTGCTTCCGTGATGAAGATCAGCGCGGCGACCGCCAGCCTGAGTTCACCCAGCTCGATATGGAGATGAGCTTCGTCGAACGCGACGACGTTCTCGACCTGATCGAAGGTTTGATGACCGAAATGATCGAGGAGGTGGCGAGTAAGGGGATTGCGCGCAAGCCGTTTCCACGCTTGAGCTATGCCGAGGCGATTGATCGTTTCGGCACCGACCGCCCCGATATCCGTTTCGGCCTCGAACTGGCCGACATCGGCGCGATTGTCGCCCGCAGCGAATTCCGCGTTTTCACCGGCACCGTCGAAGCCGGTAACAAAGTCCGGGCGATTGTCGCCCCTGGCTGCGCTGGCTATTCTCGCAAGGATATCGCCGATCTGGAAGAGATCGTCAAGGAGGCCGGGGCCAAAGGTTTGGCGGCCATCGCCGTTGAGGAAGATGGCACCCCGAAATCGTCGATAGCCAAGTTCTTCGCTGAAGACCTGATGCAGGAACTCATTTCGGCGGTTGGTGCCTCACCCGGCGATCTGATCCTGATGGTCGCCGACGTTCCCTCGGTCGTCAACGAGGCACTGTCGGCGCTCCGTACCGAGTTCGGCAGGCGTTTGAATCTGGTCACAAATGGTGATCTGACCTTCTGCTGGGTGATCGACTTCCCCCTGTTCGAGTGGAACGCCGACGAAGATCGCTGGGACCCCTCACATCATATGTTCACGTCGCCAAAGCCTGAGCATGTCGCGCTCCTCGATACCGATCCGGGTAAAGTCCTGAGTCAGCAGTACGACCTTGTATGCAACGGCTACGAAGTCGCCGGTGGCAGCATCCGTATTCATAACCGTGACATCCAGGAGAAGATATTCGCCCTGATCGGCCTGGATGTCGATCAGGCTAAAGAACGTTTCGGCCATATGCTCGAAGCCTTCGAATACGGTGCGCCGCCGCACGGCGGGATCGCCCCCGGCATCGACCGTCTGGTGATGCTGATGGCCGGTGAGCCGAACATCCGCGAGGTGATCGCTTTCCCGAAAAGCCAGCGTGCCGCCGACCTGATGGCCGGAGCGCCCAGCGAAGTCGATCAGCAGCAGCTCGATGAGCTTCACATTCAGCTTGCCGACGACATCAAGCCGGACTGATCGCGCTGCAAACCTGAATTTTCAACAATATTTCTGATGAGACATCAATCCGATTCCGTCTCGTAGAGGGCACCCCTTGTGGGTACCCTCTGGTGTTGACCGGAAGGCGAGTGCCATGCGGCCAGAGGCCGCTTTTAGCCCGGCGGCTTTAGCCCAGGGTTTCTGACAACCTTTGTATAACCCCCAACGGGGGTATCTTTTTGCAGCCTTGCTGACCATATGGTAAAAACAGGTTGCCTTGCCATGTGTGTGTTGGTACAACGCTTGAGAGCCAACAGTTTGTGAGAAGGGTTCTGCTGTTTACCGGTTTATGCGAGGCTTTTCAGCCACCGCTGCCCCGGTAGCGTCGGACCCACCTGTGAAAACGGGACTCTCAAACCGGTTCCACACCACATGGCACGGTCTTTACAAAAAGATTGTGTTAAAGGCACACTAACAGTTGCGTCTTGCCCGTAGAATGTGCTATTCTCGGTTCAGCACGATTTGTTTGTGAACGTATTGGTCATCCGGTGGGTTGGTGAAATTGAAGAGTGCAGTCTGGTGACCGCCAATTGCCCGCGTGAAGAGACTCCCATCCTATGCTCCGTGAGCTTGTTGCAAACAATATATTTGTCTTCTCGAGTGAATATTATGCCCAGGTGACCGCCAGTGCCGTGATCACGTCTGCCGGGGCCGTTGTGTTTGATACGCTCCCATTTCCACTTGAGTCGCGGCAGGTTGCCCAGTTTGTTGAGCAGCGCCAGAATGTCCCGGTGAAGTATGTCATCAATTCGCATTATCATGCTGATCATACTTATGGGACCTGTTTCTTCTCCGGGGCGCTTGTCGTCGGTCATCGCCTGTGTAGAGACTTTCTTGATGGCCCCGGTCGTGATGGGCTTGAAAACGTCAAGCGCACCTCTCGTGAACTCTCGTCCATTGATCTCATCCTCCCCGATATCGTGTTCGACGAAGGTGAGATGAGCATCCTTTTGGGCGGAGTCAGTCTCCGGTTGTGGCATACGCCCGGCCACAGTCTTGATTCGATTGTCTGCCTGGTTGAGAACGAGGGGATACTCCTCGCCGCCGACACGATGATGCCGGTTCCCTTCTTCGCCGATGGTAGCTGGCAGGATTTTATCAATACCCTTGAGGCCCTGCGTGATGAGCCAATCGAGAGCATCGTCCAGGGGCATGGCGAAGTCATCTTACGCGGCGAAGTGCCGGTCAGAATCGATAATGATCTGGCTTACCTGTATGCGTTGCGTGAAAAAGTCGAGGCGCTCGTTGACCGCAATCTGGGGCCGGAATCGGTCGACAACATCGATATCGAAGACTGTGGGAAAAGCCGTATTGCCTTGAACGGTCTCGTCCAGCAGTTGCACCGAACCAATGCCGAAGCGCTCTATTGGGAAATCCGCCGCGAGCGTGAAGGCGAACCCGGCTGACTTCTTGCCGGTACGCCAACCGGTGCTTTGTCAACCCGTATTTTCGACAGTTAGTCTGGTGAAACACCTTTAAAGAATCCATCTCGTAGGGGCGACCCTGTACGACCGAAGGTCGTCGGTCGCCCAGGCAACCGATTTTCCGGTTGCCTGTCGCCGTAGGCGACGTATCTTGTAGCCTGGGGCTTTTGTTCGTTTACAATTTAATGAATGGGACAACTATATTCAGCCCGAACAAAACCCACACTTCGCACCCTCCACCTTGAAGGGGGAGGGCTGGGGTGGGGGTAAAAACAGTTCTTCCTGAATTGCCGTCTTATACCGGCGGCCAGGGGATGATGTGATTGGGGCCGGGGAACGGAAATTGCTTCATCTCGCCAATCTCGCCGACCCGCTCCACCAGTGCCTCGATCTCTTCCACGCACAGCAGTTCGCCTAACTGCTTGCGCAGCCTTTGTTGATCCTCCAGCTTTGACTTCAGCCCTTTGACCGCGTCTATCAACTTCTCCGGGATAGCCTGCCCCGCGAAATCCCAGATCACCGTCCGCAGTTTTGGCTCTGCGTGAAAACATATCCCGTGGTCGATTGCCCAGATTTTCCCGTTGGCGTCGAGTAAACAGTGACCGCCTTTCCGGTCGGCATTGTTGATGATCAGGTCGAGCAGCACGACGCGCCGGAGTTGTTCTGCGTGGGCATCGCCGAAAGTGAAATAGTTTTCTTCGGGATCGTGTTCGATATAAACCTGAACGCTCCCAGGTCCCAGCGGCCCATCGGTCAGGACGGTCGCCGGAACCAGCTCCCAGCCCAGCGCCTCGTCGATCAAAAACGCGGCCCTTTCGCGCAGGGCCAGTGTTCCCCTGGCGAAGTCCCACAGCGTTCGCTCCCCCTTGATCGGCTTGTAGACCGCGTACGCGGCCTGCTCGCCCCTGCTGATTTTGACCAGGAACGTGTAGTTCGATCCCCACGAGAAATACCCGAACAGTTCGGTGATTTCCCCTTCGGTCAGCAGTTCGAGCGCTTTCCGTTGGGTGAGTTCCGGCTGTTTGACCTTGAGTTCTGCGGTGTCGTCGTTTTTGTTGTCGGCAGGCATGGGATCGAAATCGGTGGCTACGCCCAGGGCACCGGTTTCCGGTTGCCGTTGCTTTTCGGACAGAAATGTCCATCGCTGTCGATTGGCTGATCGCAGTGCGGACAGATCGGTCGTCCCTGCTCGACGACGTTCCCGGTGTGTTCGGACAGTGCCCGCATCATTTTTCGTGACGCCAGCAGCCGGAGCACCTGCGGATCGTCTTCCTGTTCCTCGATCAGGAGTTCACTGAGCAGCATCAATACCCCGTCGCTGGTCTCGTCGTAGCCGAGGCCGATCTGCCCGACCCGGAAGATCGGCAGGATCGGTTCCTTCAATTCGAAATCGAAATCGGCCAGGTCGACTTCGGGTGTCGTCTTGCCGAACTCCTCGGTGATCGTGTCGAGCAGCGTTACAATCCCTTCCGAGATGGCGATTGCCTGCACCTTTTCGATGATCACCGTCACCAGGAGCTTGTCCTGCATCGCTTGCAGATGAAAAACGCGCTTGCCCGGAGGGCCAATCGTTCCGATGGTAATGAAATCTACTTCCAGCAGTCCCTTCTCATCTGCCATAATGCTCTATCCTTCGTTTGGCCGTCGAGATGAATAATGGCTCGTGTCGTTTACCTGTAGAATCATGGGGCCATGCTGTCCCAGCGCCACCGTCGATATCGACGCGGGTGAGATGACCAATCTCTGGAACATATCCAGGTGCATACCGGCGTAGTAGGCGACTGCCACTTTGATCACATCCGAATGCGAGACGATCACAATCCTGCCGGTAGCGTGCTTGCTGGCAATGGACTCCAGCGTATTGATCAGGCGGTTCTGCATGTCGCGGATCGCTTCGCCGCCGGGAAAAGTCGCCCGGCTGGGGATGCGTTGAACGATTTGCCACAGTCGTCTGCGTCTGAGCCTTCTCAGGCTTTGCCCTGACCATGATCCGAAGTCGACCTCGTTCAGTCCTTCTTCGATAATCACCGTCAGATTCGGGTGATAGTCGGCGATTGCCTCTGCGGTTTCACGTGCCCTCTCCAGTGGACTTGAGTATATCGCCTGGAGTTTGAGCGGTTCAAGCCGTACACCGAGCGCTTCCGCCTGCTTTTTGCCCTCCTCGTTCAGGTGCACTGCCGCCGTTCTGCCCGCCAGCCGCCCGCTTTTCACAAGGTCATTCTGCGCATGCCGTATCAACAGGAGTTCTACCACAAATCCACCCTCGATGATGGTTCCTCCAGCAAAGCCAACCTTGATCGCCCCCCAGTGGGGGATGGATGTTTTGACGAAGTCAAAACTCCCAGTAATCAACCGCAAGGTTGATTAACGATGTCTCCGCAGGAGACAGAGGGGGTTGCTTTGCACGCATAAAATCTAGAGCTACCTGCCTCTTTTACTCTGGACACATCCCGGCGGACAAAAAATCCGCCTCTCCCTGACTATAACGATGTCGGGTGACCACGATCAACAGGTCACCCGACGGCTTGCTGCACTATTACCTCATGATCTTACACTTTTATTGTTGTCCCCCTTTGTTAAGGGTGGTGCAATTGGCAACGTTTCACAGTTGCCAATTGCTTAAGCGAATTGGAATCCCAATTCGCCGATGGTCTGAGCCGATAGGCTCACAAGGGGGTGATCGGTGATTTATACAGACTAGAGTCCAAGCACCTTCTTGACTTCATCCAACTGCCCCGCCGAACCCAGCTTCTCGTTCTTGTGGGCAATGAACTTCGCATATTCCTGCACGAAGATGACGCCGGGCTTGCGGAAGTCAAATGTTTCCGGGTGATCGCGGAAGAATTCACGGTGGACGCGCGTCCATACCAGGCGGCCATCGGTGTCGATGTTGACCTTGGTCACGCCCAGCGGCACCGCCTTGATGAATTCGTTCTCGTCGACGCCCTTCGCCGAGGGGTCGATTGCGCCGCCCGCAGCGTTGATCCGGGCGACTTCTTCTGCCGGAACGCTCGACGAACCATGCATCACCAGCGGGTACTTTGGCAGCAGCTTCTGAATCTCGGCGATCCGGTCGAAGTGCAGTCCCTGTGTGCCGGTGAATTTGAATGCGCCGTGACTGGTGCCGATAGCAACCGCGAGCGAGTCGCAGCCCGTGCGTTCAACAAACTCTTTTGCCTGGTCGGGGTCGGTCAGGTTGGCGTGGGCTTCGTCGACTTTGATGTCTTCCTCGACCCCACCCAGGCGGCCCAACTCTGCCTCAACGCTGATCCCCTTGGCATGTGCCGCGTCGACGACGCGCTTGGTGATCGCCACGTTCTCCTCGAATTCCTCGTGCGAGGCGTCGATCATCACCGAGCTATAGAACCCGGATTGGATGGCGTCGTAGCAGGTCGGCTCGTCACCGTGATCGATGTGGACGGCGAAGATGGCTTCCGGGAATTCCTTCTCAGCGGCGCGGATAATCGCCTCGATCATCGAGACGTGTGCGTACTTCCGTGAACCCTTCGAAATCTGGACAATGAATGGAGCCTGCGAATCGATGTTTCCCTGGAACAAACCCAGTGCCTGCTCCATATTGTTGATATTGTATGCACCCACAGCAAACTTGCCGTAAGCCACTTTGAATAGATCGTCGGTGGTAACAATCATGTTTTTTCTCCACAACTGAAAGGTATAAGGGATAGCACTGCAAAAGAACGTAGACAGCCTGTTTTGACCCCTCAAACTCGGCTTTTCATGCTCAGGGTTTAAGTCCCCTCGCCCTGAGGGAGAGGGGATTTAGGGGTGAGGGCAGGGAATCACGCTGTTCTGTGATGCTGCCGTATAAGGTTGTCGCGTATTATTATCCGCAATGTATGATGTTTGGTCAACCGGAAACCAGTTCACCCTGCATGCTGAACGGTCCGGCCCAGGTAATTTTTGTGCTGGCGATCCGTCCCAGCCAGTCCTCGTCACTTTCGAAGAATACCAGCTTGTTTTGAGGAGTTCGCCCCCACCACTTCTCCCGATTCTTCCCTTCAATGAGGATTTCGACCCTCTGCCCGACATACTGCTGGTTGATCTCGTTGACGACCTGTTGTTGCAGTCCTTCCAGCAGGTGAAGGCGGCGTTTCTTCTCCTCGTGTGGCACATCATCGATCATCTTTCGCGCCGATACGGTATTTGGGCGTGGGCTGTACATTGCCAGGTGCGCCTTGTCGAAGCGCAGTTCCTCCAGCAGCCGGTACGATTCCATGAACTGTTCGTCTGTTTCACCCGGAAATCCGACGATCACGTCGGTGTGGATCGCCACCTCCGGGATGTGTTCCCGTATCTCCTCGATCAGTTCTCGATAATCCGCCTGGGTGTAGCCGCGCCGCATTCTTTCCAGTATCTCGTCGTCCCCGGCCTGGAACGGCACCTCGATGTGTGGCATCACTTTGGGCAGCGCCGACACCGCCTCCATCAGTTTGACCGTCATCCAGTTCGGGTGTGAAGTCAGGAACCGTATTCGCTCGATGTCTTCGATCTCGTGGATTCTGTGCAGCAGGTCGGCCAGGTCCGGGCCGCCGTCGAAATCACACCCGTATCGGTCGACGATCTGCCCCAGCAAAGTCACCTCTCTGATGCCTTGCGCTGCCAACGCCCGCGCCTCGTTGACGATCTCACTGGCGTCCCGGCTATGTTCCGGCCCTCGCCTGAACGGTATGACGCAGTACGAGCAGGCAAACGAGCAGCCATGCACGATCGGAATATGTGCGCTGACCAGTTCGCCCCGTTCGTAGGCGGGTAGAACGAGATCGCCGTCTTGCAGCGCGTATCGCTCCCTGACCGCCTGCTCGTCGACCACCCGCGCTTCGAGGTCTTCCAGCCGCCCTTCGAGGTAGTCGACCAGTGGGCCGGGTTCGCCGGGCGGCATGAATACGTCTACGAACGGGAAACGCCTTTGCAGCGGTAATGGGCTTCGCTGCCCGACCAGGCACCCCATCAACCCGATCACCTTGTCCGGATGCTGCTGTTTCAGTACCTTTAGCTGGCCGAGCCGTCCATAGACCCTGTCCTCCGCGCTCTGCCTGACCACGCACGTGTTCAGCACGATCACGTCGGCGTCGTCGGCTTCCTCGGAGTGATGCAGCCCGATTCGTTCCAGCGCACTTGCCAGCCGTTGTGAGTCCGCCTCGTTCATCTGGCATCCCCATGTGCGGATATGATAGGTATGTTTGGAATTGTGCGTCATTCACAACTTCTCGTAAAACTTCGAAGATCGTCTTTGCCGATCAAACCGTCGAGGCAAAAAGAACGGCGAGAGATGTTTTTGCCCTCGCCTGTCCGCGTCTCTGCTAAACCCTGACTTTGATCGTCTGGCGTATTTGCCACATTAACTGATCAGATGTCACCCAGAGCTATTAATTGATGAGGCAGTCGAATTTCGCGCAAAATACCGCGCAGTTTGTTCCCTCTCCCTTGAGGGGGAGGGACAGGGAGGGGGTGATATCGCCTCACTATTCAGTAGCGCCGAGCCTGTGCACATTAATTCTCGCTGAAAATCGGGTCGTCGGGAACCGTATGTGATACGATCTGCACCAGCGTGAATTCTGCCATCTCGCAGATGATTTGCCACACCGAATCATGCCGGATGTAATCTTCTTTGTCGATTGTATCTCCAGGCACAACGTCGATCAGGTTGTCCAGTTGAATATCGAACTCGATCACAATCGAAAGAATGTCGTTTGATAGTCCGGTATTGAGCAGGCTAACGCCGCCCTGGAAGGTGTTGTCCCAGCGATCCAGCAGATTGTCGGGAACAAACTGTGTGGGCTGGCTGACCTGTGCAACCACCTGGAGTTCGACATCGCTCATTTCTTCCAGAATGGAAAGCAGCAGCCCCCACCGTCTCAGATTTTCAAAGTCCATTGTGCCTCTTTGGTTCAACCGATTTGCCATCGGCGTTTGGCGGATTCTACCGTGCATCCGGTGGTCGATCAATAGCCCGACTGGTTGTATAAGTTTTGTTAATGACCCTGGCCAGAATATCTACCTGCTTGCTAGTGGGGTGAATGGCCGGGGCCATATGATGTTTGACAATTAATCCGGTAACAACTCGCAACCGTAGCAAACTTGGACAACCCTGATCGCCCCCTGTGAGGGAGATGGGCCGTAGGCCCAGAGGGGGTGGATCGCCGCCCACTTTTAACAGTGCCAGAGATATTCACCTATTGCCCGGAGAGGGGTTTCAGGGAATTTCCTTCCTTCCGACGATGACTCCCTCGAACAGCCTGAACACCAGTTTTGTCCCCACCGTTTTGGGCGATAGCCATTCCTGTACGTTTTCAGGTGCCTGTACGAGCAGGGCTTGCAGTCGTGTAATATCGTCGCCCTTTGCGCCCATCCGCGCCGCCCAATCGTTGAAGTCCATCTCCTTCTCGAATGTCTCGACCGCCGTGATTGTCAGCCCGGCTGACTGGAAAAAGGTTTCCCAATCGGCTGGCGCATACGCCCATTGATGCGATGGATCGCGCAGTTTTTCGAACGTGTTGACGTACTGCGCGATTTTTGGCTCCCCGCTGACAACGTTGTCGGCGACCCCCATTACGCCGCCCGGCTTCAATACCCGCACCGCCTCCGCGACGAAAGCCGGTACGCTTGAAAAGTGATGCGGGGCGATCCGGCACGTCACACAGTCGAATGTCCTGTCGGCAAACGGCAGATGCTCGGCGTCGTGCTGGCACATCGACACGTTCCGCCGTCCCTGCTCCTCGCAGAATCGCCCCGCCGCCAGCAGCATCCTGTGAGTCAGATCGGACGCGACAACCCACT
>DAOUES010000403.1:0-6660 GCA_034430335.1 Anaerolineae bacterium
TGGGATTTTCAGAAAGCATATCAAGCCCACCAGCACCGCCCGGCCCACCCTCCATGTCCGGCATCTCCCCGTCTGGCCTTTCCCCACCGGCGGGAGGTTCAAAACCTTCAGGCGGTTCACCACCGGCAGCACCCTGACCGGGCCTACCGCCGTCCTGCCGGGTTCCAAACTCGCCTATAAGCTCGGTCAAGTTATCCTGCATCAACTGCCAGCTGTCAGAACTGATGGTAATGGTGATAGTGTTCACCTCATCTTGAGGGAAGACCACATCGTAATCTGGATTGGTTGACTTTCCGTGAGAATAGTCGTCCCATTCATCCGATCCAATGACCTCGTCAGTTGTGCTAACCGCCCGATCTGTCTCCGCTTGAACAACGGCTGTTTCACTCACTTCCTGTATCTCAGACCCGGTTTGAACGGATGTGTCCTGCGTCTGACTGCAACCCGACAGGGTGATTATCACAGCCAGACCGACGATCCGCAGCAGGCCAGAGGCTTTCCTTACTTCCATAGCAATTACTTCCCCAAAAGTTCCTGTGTCACTTATCTTCAACATACTCATCATTGTCGTTTGCCGTAAACCTGACCTGATCGGAATCGAGCAGGCTCGAATCATAGTAAATATGGATCACCGCCGAATCGCGCAGGAAGTTCAACTTGCCGATCTCGATGCGGTGGATGGGAAGGCCGGTGCGCTGCTGTAAATCTTCCAGCAGAAGCGGCCAGTTTTCAGGGCGGATCATATCAATACGCTCGTAGTTGATTGTTTTACGTGTCTCGTACTTGAATCCCCAGCCGCGTTCCAGCACATACAGCACCCCGATCACGACGAGGTTGGTTACGGCCAGTTCTGCAAACTGCTGGCCGTCAAGCAGGATGGCATTGAGCACCGGGAGCGCCGTCACAATGAACAGATAGGTCATCTCCCGGATCGGGATCGTATCGGTGCGGTAGCGC
The DNA here is from genome assembly GCA_034430335.1 of Anaerolineae bacterium. Lineage (GTDB taxonomy): Bacteria > Chloroflexota > Anaerolineae > Aggregatilineales > UBA3940 > JAFGOY01. Next base: position 958 of record DAOUES010000403.1, read on the forward strand.
AGGATGGAGAAAATGGCGAACAGGCCGAACCCCACCCCGATGCTGATATCGGTGCTGCTCAACAGGCCCATCACAAAGAAGATGATCGTATTGAACGCAATGAACGTAAAGACGTAGCTTTTATCCCGCCGCTGTGGGTAGTAGATGAATCTCACGATCACAAAGACAACTACAAAGTTGATCGCGAATCTCACCAGTGGATCAATGAACGAAGTCATGCATCAATTCTCCTTGTAACACTTTCTGCATCTGTCGCAGGCCCGGTTTAAAGTTGTTGCTCTTCAGATCGTCGTAGAGCATGCAGGCCCCCAGACAATACTTGCTGAAGGAGGTCGAGGGGACACCCAACACCCGCATCTGCTGGATGAATTCAGAGTCCAGCGAGAGGCGCTCCTGCTTCACTTCGGCAATGACAATACCGGGCAGTTCCATACACATATTTCCCCAGCCGAAGGTAAGATTTATGTCAAAGGTCAGACGTTCCTGGCGGTGCTTACTGACGAGCGTTGCCCGCATATATTGATTCCACAGCTTTGGCTCCAATTGATCCCCTTTAAGAGGGGTGTGCGATACAACAAACTCATCGGCATCTCTATCCAGTTCCAGCTTCATTTTTGGAATCTGGAAGCGTGTTTTAACCGTCCGGAACCCGGTCTTGTGCTTGATCTCGAAGAAGTTCAAATCCGAATCGACATACCTGCGAGTGCGAACCTTGTAACGAGTATTCGAACCATTATGGTGCTGCTGGTAAAGCCAGAAATCGGAGGTGTCAAAATAGACCGTTTGATACCGATTCAGGCGCATCCCTTCGATCTCCAAGACACGATAGTGCCCCGCAAGCTGAGGTAATACTTCATAGAGCTGGCTCACCCCGAAGACATATTTCGTTTCGACCCGGTCGAGAAGAGAGACGGATGCCATCTCATCCAGGCTGATCGGATCGCAGCCATCGACCAAGTATTTCATGCGCCATGCCGGATTCTCGAATACGCTGATAGGCTGACGCCGCGTTGTTAGCTGTCTATCCACTGTTACCATTAGAATTTCCATTCTGTACGATTGTCAAGGTCCTGTGCCCAAATAGCCAAGACCTGCACTAAGGGTAGCCAGGAGATGTTCATAAACTATAAATGACTTATTAACGAATCATGTGTCTTTTACCGTATTGCTTTGTAAAGTTGGTTATTGCACCTTCTTTCCCGGCGTTGAAGCACCGGGCGAAAGACCGGCAACTGGTAAACCAGTTGCTTGGGCGACCGCGAGGGTCGCCCCTACGAGACGGGATCGGGGTTCTCGTTCCATCAAGTCAATATGTTAAAAATTCGGGTTTACAGAGCAGTATCGCCTTTCGGTCTCAAGGTGCTACAAACCTGCCCTCACCCCTAAATCCCCACTCCCTCATAGCGAGGGGACTTGAGACAGAAACGTACCTATCATACGAAATCCGGGTTTTGGGCCGGAGAGGATTGACAGGGGAAACAACATCCAGTAGGCTTACCCGGCAGTCGATTTATCATCATGTTCAGAAAGCCGTTCAAAATGACAGAAGCCAGCCCAAACAGACCGCAGTTGGACGAGAGAGACTACCGCGTAGACCGGCGCAGGTACCGGCAAGTGATGACGTTTTTTACCGGGATCGCTATGAACGTCGTCTGGTGGGAGGTGATCGTCCGGTACCTGCTCGGCAGACGGTTCGCCGGGCGCGGACGAGATCGACGGTTAAAACGGTATGCGTCGCGCTTCCGCACACTGGCTATCAACATGGGCGGGGTGATGATCAAACTGGGGCAGTTCATCAGCGCCAGGGTCGACGTGATGCCGGAGGCGATCACCGGTGAACTGGCCGGGCTTCAAGACGAAGTGCCACCGGAGGACGCCAGCGCCATCATCAAGGTGATCGAGGACGAGCTGGGCGCGCCGCTCGGCAAGACTTTCAGCATGTTCAGCAAAGAGGTACAGGCGGCGGCATCGCTGGGACAGGTTCACCGGGGACAATTGAAGAACGGGGAAAGGGTCGCGGTGAAAGTGCTGCGGCCCGGAATCGAGGTGACTGTCGCGACGGACTTAAAGGCACTGGCCGTCGTCGCACGGTGGACGATGTACTGGAAAGTGATCCGGAAACGGGCCAACGTACCGGCCCTGATGGATGAGTTTGCCGCGACGCTGTGGGAAGAGGTGGATTACATCAAAGAGGCGGCAAACGCAAAACGGTTCGCCGAACTGTTTGCCGACGATCCACGTGTTTATGTCCCGGATATCTATGACGAGTATTCGAGCCAGCGCGTGCTGACAATGGAGGATGTGACGAGCATCAAGATCGCCGATCACGAGTCGATAGATGCAGCAGGGATCGACCGGGCGGAGGTAGCATACCGGCTGTTCGATCTTTACCTGCGGATGATCTTCGAGTTCGGGTTTTTCCACGCCGACCCGCATCCCGGGAACCTGTTCGTCCACCCGATCGGAGATGCCGCAGAAGCCCCAACCGAAGGCGGCGTTCCTTACTACCTCGTATTCGTGGATTTCGGGATGGTGGGGCGGATCACGCCGCAGGTCAAGGCGGGGCTGCGGGAAGCGTTAATTGCCGCCGGGACACGTGATTCGGCGCGGATCATCAAGTCATACCAGATGTTGGGAATCTTGCTGCCTGGGGCCGATCTCGAACGCATCGAGGAAGCAGAATCAGAGATGCTGGACTTCATCTGGGGGAAGAGCGTGCCGGAACTTGCCCAGATGAAGCATTCAGATATGCTGGCGATGACCGGCAAATACCGCGATCTCCTCTATGAACTGCCTTTCCAGGTGCCGCAGGATTTCATCTACCTGGGGCGAGCGATTGGGATTCTGTCGGGGATGTGTATCCAACTCGATGCCGAATTCAATCCCTGGGCACAAATCGCCGAGTATGCGCAAAAACTGGTGGCCGACGAAGCAACCGAGCAGATCGAAACGTGGGTGCAGGAAGCGATCCGGCTGACGCAGACGGCGATCTCGATCCCAACCCAGCTAAAAGACGTGTTAGGCCGGTTCCAGCACGGCAACGTCGAAATACGACTGCGTACGAGCAATGACCTGGAGCGCGGCATCGGGATCATCGTATCGACGCTCAACGGCGTAGCCCGCGCGGTGATCTTTGCCAGCCTCCTGGCGGCGGGGACCTATCTCTACGTCAACGGTTACGCCGTTCCCGGGATTGTCGGCTGGAGCCTGGCAGGGATAGCCTGGCTGACAGTTGTATTTCGGAAGCGGAAATCATAAAATCACTATGTGCCATCCGGCGCTGTACAATATTCACCTCGTCAAGAGCGCGGTTTTAGAGCAGACCCTATGACACAAAAGAAAGACCTTCCATTCGACCGAAAAGAACTGCAACCTTCTGCAAGAGAACGTATAAAAATAGAACCTGTTCCATACAGCTACCGTCCCCCGGAGGAGCGAATCGGTGACTGGAACGAATGCCGCATCCCGATGACGCCGGAACAGGCGATGGCGGAAGCCACACGCTGCATTCACTGCCCCGATCCGCCCTGTGAAAAAGCCTGCCCGATCAACAACCCGATCTCCGAGGCGCTGTGGCACATCGAACAGGGGGATTTCCTGACGGCGGCGGCGCTGTACAAGAGTTCGAATACACTACCTGCAATCTGCGGGCGGGTGTGCCCGGCGGAACTGACCTGCGCAAGCGGCTGTGTGCTGGCGAACCAGGGCAAGGGCATCAACACACGCGGGCTGGAATTGTTCGTCGCCGACTACCAACGCGCGTCGGGGCATCACTGGCTGCCCGAAATCGCAGCGCCAACCGGCAAGAAGGTGGGGGTGATCGGCGCAGGCCCGGCAGGATTGACCGTTGCCGAAGTGCTTGCCCGGTTGGGCCACGAAGTGGTCGTCTATGAGGCATGGCCCTACCCCGGCGGGCTGCTCGTCTATGGCATACCAACCTTCAAACTGGAAAAGGATATCGTCTTCTGGAAGATCGACCAGTTGAAGGAAATGGGGATCAGGTTCGTGACGAATACGCGCGTTGGCGAAAAGGTCAGCATCGACGAGTTGATCGAGATGGAACGGTTCGACGCGGTATTTCTGGGCACGGGCGCGGGCGTCGAGGCGCGGATGAAGATTCCCGGCGAAGAACTGGGGCGCGTCTTCGGATCGACGCAGTTCCTGGTCAGAGCCAACCTGCCGCCTGACATGCTGCCCGAATCGCTGCGAGAACCGCTGACCATCGGGAAGCGGGTGGCCGTGATCGGCGGGGGGGATACGGCAACCGACTGCATCCGGTCGGCGCTGCGAATGGGAGCCGACGAGGTTACCTGCTACTACCGGCGGACTGAGGCGGAAATGCCGGGGAGTAAAATCGAGCGGCAACTTGGCATTGAAGAAGGGGCGATCATCGAATACCTTACCGCGCCAGTCGAAATACTCGACCAGAACGGGGACGGCAAGGTCGACTCGATGAAGATGATCCGAATGGAACTGGGCGAACCGGACTCATCGGGACGACGACGCCCGGTGCCAATTGAAGGATCGGAGTATACCGTCGAGGTGACGGACGTGATCCTGGCGATAGGCTACTGGCCCGATCCGAGCATCAGCGAGGGGACGAAAGACCTGAAAACCCACAAGTACGGGCTGATCGAGGTTCACCGGGACACCGGGCAGACGAGCCGGAAAGAAATCTATGCGGGCGGGGACAACGTCACCGGGCCAGCGCTGGTGAACGTGGCGATTGCGTCGGCGAAGGTGGCGGCGCGGGCGATCCATGAGTCACTGATGGGTGAGGGGTGAAAAAAACCTCTATTTGTGGGCAAAGGCCGCCCCCCTCTGTCGCTGCGCGACATCTCCCCCTACCAGGGGGCGATCAGGGTTGGCTTTATTTGATACGGTCTGTTTACTGAACTACCTTGTAAATCTAATAAGCCCCAGGCTACAAACACAACGTTGCCTACGGCAACTGGGCGGGTTCAAAGCCCGCCCGATTTATTTTTGGATAGGGTACGATGATGGGCGATATCTTCACCGAAAGGATCATCGAGAGGGCATATGAACTGGGATTCGACATGGCGGGGATCGCCCCGGCGGTGCCTGCCCCGACGCTCGACGCCTACCTGCGGTGGATCGAGGCGGGGTATCACGGGGAGATGGGCTACATGGCCCGGCCAGATCGGATTGCCCGGCGGAAGGATTTGAACGTCATCCTGCCAGGGGCGAAATCGCTGGTGGTGGTGGGGATGAACTACTACACCGGGGACATCGATCAGGCGGTTGGGGACGAATCACGGGGGCGGATATCGAATTATGCGTGGGGAGGGGATTATCACGATGTGATGCTGCCAAAGCTCGAAGAACTGGGACAGTATATCGAGCAGGAAGCGGGAGCGGAAAAGGTAGCGACGCGGGCTTACGTCGATACGGGGGCGATACTGGAACGGGGTCACGGGGAACAGGCCGGACTGGGATTCGTCGGGAAGAACACAATGCTGATCCACCCACGAATGGGGAGCTTCTTTTTCCTGGGAGTGATGATCACGACGGCGGAACTGATCGACGATCAGGGTATCGGCGAGAAGCAGATGCCCGGCTGCGGAAGCTGCACGCGGTGCATCGAGCAGTGCCCGACGGGGGCAATCATCGCGCCGTATGTGGTCGATGCGCGGCGGTGCATCTCATACCTGACGATTGAATTGAAAGGATCGATCCCAATCG
>DAOUES010000404.1:0-2482 GCA_034430335.1 Anaerolineae bacterium
TGACCGAGACCACAATGCTGCACGCAATATTGAAGCGCTGGGACGTCAGCGTTTAGAAGAGGGACGTAAGACGCGGTTCGCCGCGCTTTCCTGTTGACGCTAAGAAGCCCCCGGATTTATCCGTGGGGAGTATGTCACAGAACCGCTTGAGCAGGCACGCCATAGAGGTTGCGGCAGGGGACACCCTGCTTCAGCGGGGTGGGGTAGGCTCCTTTCTCAACCAGATTTGGCACTCGAATAGAACAGATATGCAATAGTGGAGCAGTGTCTCGACGCGTTTTTTTGCGTCGCGAGTTGCCGGAAGCGTGGCGACGATGTGAAACGGTTTGGGACACAAAAGGAATCTGACTGATCAGAAACAGTTTGCGTCTTATATCGGGATTCAGGCGGCCTCCCGCTGCCGCAGATACCAGTCAAACATCAAATCGAAGAAGCTCCTGGCGAACTCTTCGTCATCGTTCACCCGCTTGTAAAACTGGAAATTGACGTCATACATATCCTGCATCTTGTCCATGGCGACATGATTGAAGGTCAGGCGAGTGTTTTCGCGGGTATTCGCCCGGGCACTGTTCTCCAACGCGGGATCATCAGCAAGGTTCCGCTGAAATTGTGCCACAAATGCCCGGTTCTCGGCCGTATCCGGAAGGCCGAAATACTCGTTCAGCCTCTTGATGATCTGCGACAGCATCTCTTCTTCATCAGGCGGGGCCGGGCGGGGATCGACGGGCTGGCGGGGTTGAACCTCGCTTTTACCGCGCGGCAGCTTGATTGATCCTTCGTGCGTCTGCTGGATGCGGTAGAAGTCAATCTCGATGTTGCGCTGAATCTCAACCGGCAGTTCGTCGGGTGAAACGGGCAGCTTGCGGCGCAGCAGCCGGGCGAACACATACAGCCGCTCCAGGTCAGCATCGGTGAAGGTGATGACCTGCGAGAGGAAGGCGTACTGCCGGATGTAATCCTTCAGGCAGCCGCGAAACTCGCTTTGAACATCTTCATTTGCAGCCTTGAACCGCTCGACCACCGGATCGAGTGCGCTGTGGAGCGCCGCCTGAGCGGCCTTTGGATCGAAGTAGACACCGGCGAAGTGATCGACCTCCGACCGCATGTACAGGTGATAATTCTCCAACCGGGTTTGCAGATCGTAGAGCTGGTTGGGATCGGTGGCCTGGGCCAGGCTGATTCCCTCGTAGTATGGCTCGAATGATGCGAGGATGTCTTCGGCGTCGTTGGCGAAGTCGAGCACCATCGTCTCTTCTTTGCCGGGGTATGTCCGGTTGAGCCGCGAGAGCGTCTGCACGGCATGAACGCCCCTTAACCGCTTATCGACATACATCGTATGCAGCAGGGGTTGGTCGAAGCCGGTCTGGAACTTCTCGGCGACGATCAGGATGCGGCTCTCGTCGCGGTTGAAAGCCTCTTTCGTCTGGCGCTCCGGGAAGCCGTTCATCCGGGCTTCGGTGTATTCGAGGCCGGAATCTGGATCATGCACCGTTCCGGTGAAGGCGACCAGCGCCCTGTATGGCAGGCCCCGGTCACGCAAATACGCATCGACCGCCAGCTTGTAGCGCACGGCATGGAGGCGCGAGCGGGTGACGATCATCGCCCTGGCATGCCCGTCGATCTTGGAGGCGACGTACTCGTCGAAGTGCTCGATCATGATCGCCACCTTCTGATCGATGGCATGCGGGTGGAGATCAACAAAGCGCTTCAGCAGGTAGTTGGCCTTGTCGCGGTCGTAGCGCGGATCATCGGCAATGGTCTTGAGCAGGTTCCAGTAGACGCGGTAGGTGGTGTAGTTCTCCAGCACATCGCGGATGAAGCCCTCTTCAATCGCTTGGCGCATCGAGTAGAGGCTGAACGGCTCGAAGCTGCCGTCCTCCATCTGGGTGCCGAACAGTTCCAGCGTTTCGGCTTTGGGTGTGGCGGTGAAGGCAAAGAAGCTGACATTCGGCGGCCACTGGCGGGCGCGCATCTCCTCGATGATCAGGTCTTCATAGTCGGCGGGCTGCCCGGCTTCATCCTCGGCAGCTTCGTCGAGGGTGGCCGCACGCAGCGTCTTGCGGAGGCTCTTGGCGCTCTCCCCGCCCTGTGACGAGTGCGCCTCGTCGATGATCACCGCGAAGCGCTGGCCGCCCAGCTCCTCGACCTGATTGACGATCACCGGGAACTTTTGCAGGGTGGTGACGATCACGTCCTTGCCTCTTTCGAGCGCCTTTTTCAGGTCACGCGAGGTCTTGTGCTCGCCGATGGTCTCGACGACGCCGAGCGTCTGCTCGAACTGGGTGATCACCTCCTGAAGCTGGCGGTCGATCACCCGCCGGTCGGAGACGACGATGATCGTATCGAAGACGCGGCGGTCTTCGTCATCGTGCAGGATCGATAACTGGTGGGCGAGCCAGGCAATCGAGTTGCTCTTGCCCGACCCGGCGCTGTGGGCGATCAGGTAGCGGTAGCCCGTCCCGTAGTGCCGGGCGCTCTCGAC
>DAOUES010000405.1:0-3138 GCA_034430335.1 Anaerolineae bacterium
ACCGTCACACTCTTTGCCAGATTTCGCGGCTGATCCACGTCTGCCCCGCGCCGCACGGCGATATGATATGCCAGCAGTTGCAGCGGAACAACGGTTACCACCGGTGAGAGCAGGGGGGGGGTCTCCGGCACGCTGATCACATAGTCGGCTTTCTCTGCGATCAACTCGTCGCCCTCGGTCGCCACCGCGATCACGATCCCGTTCCGCGCCTTCGCCTGTTCAACCTGCGACAGCATCTTGTCGTAGACGTGATCCTTGATGTTGATCGTCAGCACCGGCATTTCCTCGTCGATCAGCGCGATTGGCCCGTGTTTCATTTCACCTGCCGGGTAGCCCTCGGCGTGGATATAGCTGATCTCTTTGAGCTTCAGCGCGCCTTCAAGCGCAATCGGGTAGTTGATCCCGCGCCCCAGGTAAAGGAAGTTTTGGTACGTATAGAGTTGGTGAGCGAGTTGTTTGTACTCCTCGTCGTGATCCAGCACCGACCCCACGAGATCGGGAATCCTTGCCACATCGGCGACGATCTGCCCCAGTTCTTCCGTCCAGCCGTTGCGCATTTCGGCCAGCACGCAGGCCAGCAAATACTGGTCGACTATCGACGCGGTGAATGCTTTGGTGCTCGCCACGCCGATCTCCGGCCCGGTTTGCATCGAGATGTACCCGTCGGCGATGCGCATCGCCTGGCTGCCAATCGCATTGACGATGCTCCACACGGGCGAGCCTTTTCCCCTGGCCTCTTCCATCGCCGCCAGTGTATCGACTGTTTCGCCCGACTGCGTGATCGCCAGCACCGCGATTGTTTCGTCCAGCAGCGGATCGGCGTACCGGAACTCCGACCCAATCGACACTTCGACCGGGATGCGGGCGATCCGCTCGATCAGCATCTTGCCGACCAGCCCGGAGTAGTACGACGTGCCGCAGGCGACGATATGGATGCGGCTCAACCCCTTGACCAGTTCCGGAGTCAGGTTCATTTCCGGCAGGTGCACCCGCCGCTGTTCGAAATCCACCCGCCCTCTGATCGTATCGGTCAGTGCGCGTGGTTGTTCGAAGATTTCCTTCTGCATGAAGTGCTTGAATTCGCCCTTTGCCGCGCTGACCGGGTCCCAGGGGATGTTGTGAACTTCTGCCTCAACCTTTTCGCCGTCCAACGTCTGAACCGAGTAGCCGTCGGCAGTGACCGTCGCCATTTGCCGCGATTCGAGGAACACCAGCTTGCGTGTATGTTCGAGGATCGCCGGGATATCCGAGGCGATATACATTTCGCCCTCGCCGATGCCCAGCGCTACCCCGCCCGCATTCCCGATCCGGCAGGCGAGCAGCCGGTCGGGTTCGTTGCGGCTGTAGGTCACAATCGCTTGCGCCCCTTTTAGCCGCTTGAAGGCCAGCTTTGCCGCCTCTTCCAGCGATTTCCCACTGCTGAGGTAGCGTTCGAGCAGGTGGACGATTGTTTCGGTGTCGGTGTCGCTTGAGAATTCAGCGCCTTCGGCTTGCAGTTCGTCGCGCAGTTCCAGGAAATTCTCGACGATCCCGTTGTGTACCACCACTACTTCGCCCGTCATCCCGATATGCGGGTGAGCATTGCGTGCGCTCGGCACGCCGTGAGTCGCCCAGCGGGTATGGCCGATCCCCAGCCGTCCCTTCACCGGTTGTTCTGCGACGAGTTCCTCCAATGCAGAGAGCTTTCCCGCCACGCGCCTGACGATGATGTCACCGTTTTGCAGAACGGCGATCCCCGCCGAATCATAGCCCCGGTATTCCAATCGCTTTAATCCGTTCAGGATGATCGGCGCTGCCTGCTGCGGCCCAACATATCCCACGATTCCACACATGGTTGAGTCCTTTCGGTTTTGAACAGCGTACGTGCGGCATGCGTTAAACTGCCGTCCGGCAAACGCTGGTTTGATTGCTATCTGTTCGATGCTTGGGTCTGCTTTTCTGCCACGACTTTTCGATTTTGTCCTGCAAATTGCTTCGCAGTTTTGGCGAAAAGTCCATCCGTTTGGAGAGGTGCGGACGGTGGTTCGTCCGGGCGGCATCCGCCGATCTGTCGATTTTCGGCAGCCTGTGTTTCCGCTGCCTTAACTTCACCCTGCGGTGAAGAACCGCCTCCTCGTCACCCGTTGATTTTCATACACCGGGCCATGCGCTGCCTCATCCTTATGTTGTCTGGTTCGTTCGATAATCCCTTCCTCCCTTTGCGGTTTGCTTTCGTAGTCTATCCGATTTTATCCGTTGCTGCCATGACGATTCCCCGCCGCCTTATTTTGATTCGGCTGTGCCCTGTTTGGCAAGTACCCGTTTGGGCAGAGCCTTCCGAACCGGCTCCCACTCGATATCGAAGTCGAGCAGGTCGGTCGATGCTTTAGATAGATCACTGTACACACCGCGCCAGTCTTCCGGCAGCATCTCCGCGATCCGGTACATTGCTTCGTCGGTCATTGGCCGCAGCAGGTCTCGCGGGATGCGCCGCCCTTCGTGCTTGAACCGGAACGGCTCCCCGAACTGGATGTTGATCTCGGTGCGCCGGAAATCCTTGTACCAGGTGCCGGGGAATGCGCGTGATCCCCAGATCGCCACCGGGACGACCGTTGCCTCGGTTTTCAGCGCCAGGTAAGCCGTTCCTTCCTGCCCCTCGATCAGCCCCGTCCGGCTGCGCGTGCCTTCGGTGTAGAACATCACCACATACCCATCGTTGATGTGATTGATCGCGCTCTTCAATGCGGTGGTATCGGCTTCCCCCCGGTTGACCGGGATCGCCCCCCAGTGCCCCACAAAATACCGGATGAACGGCTCGCTGTAGGATTCGACCTTTGCCAGCGGCACGATGTCCCGGTCCGGGTAGAACGAGATCATCACCACCGGGTCCATCGCCGAGATATGGTTGCCCATCATGATCACCGGCCCGGTCGCCGGTATGTTTTCCCAGCCGCCAACCCGTAGCCTGATCCAGAAGCGGTATAGGACGTTCCAGATGCCACAGCGGAAAATCCTTCGCCGCCAGGTGTAGTTCCAGTTTTTTGCCAGGGGGCCGCCGAACACACGGCGGCCATCTTGATCGCGTTTTTCCATTCTGTTTGCTTTTGCTCTTTTACGAATAATGGAGGTAAGCGAGTTCGGCGAAAACCCCGCGCGATT
>DAOUES010000406.1:0-6470 GCA_034430335.1 Anaerolineae bacterium
TCGTTCCACACCTTGTCAAAAAGGGTTTGTGGTTGTTGGTTGTCCTGGTTGGTTGTCGAATTCATCAGCAAGTCTTTTCCAATCCTCAGGCCGTTACCGGCTCTTCAGCCGGTTCCGCCTGGGCCTCGCTTGCGTAGCCATAGGCAACCAGCATCTTGTTCAGCGCCGCGAGATAGGCTTTGGCGCTGGCGACGATGATATCCGTATCGGCCCCATGCCCGCCAAAGGTGCGCTGCTTGACCGTATCATGCTGCGGGTTGACGACGCCGTCTTCTTTGCCGTTGGCGCGTTGAATGCGCACCGTCACCTCGCCCAGCGCGTCGATTCCCTCGGTCACAGCGTTGACGGAAAATTCGAGAAGCTGTGCTGGCATCCCGATCACCTTGTCGATGGCGGTATAGGCGGCGTGAACCGGCCCGGTGCCAACCGCTGCCTCGACGAACATCTCGCCGTTTGGCCCGCTCATCCGAACGGTAGCGGTCGGCAGGCCCATCGTGCCGCAGGCCACCTGTAACCCTTCCAGGCAGTAGATTTCGCAGGGCTGGTCGAACTCATCCGACATCAGCGCGTCGAGATCGGCATCAGTGATCGTCTTCTTCTTGTCGGCCAGGTGCTTGAAGCGGTCGAAAATCTTCCGCAGGTCTTCGTCACTCAACTCGTAGCCCAGTTCGGCCAGCCGCGACCGGAGCGCGTGCCTGCCTGAGTGCTTGCCCAGCACGAGCGTGCTCTTGATTCCCACCATTTCGGGGCGCATGATCTCGTAGGTTTCATTGTGCTTGAGCATGCCGTCCTGGTGGATACCCGCTTCGTGTGCGAATGCGTTCGCGCCGACTATCGCCTTGTTCGGCTGGACGGTGATACCGGTAAAGTTGCTGACCATCCGGCTCACGCGCATGATCTGGGTGGTATCGATCCCGGTTTCCAGCTTGAATACCGGTTTGCGGGTCTGCAACGACATCACGACCTCTTCCAGCGAGGTATTCCCGGCGCGCTCGCCGATCCCGTTGATCGTCACTTCGGCCTGGCGTGCGCCCGCCCGGATTCCGGCCAGCGTGTTGGCCGTCGCCATGCCGAGGTCGTTATGGCAGTGAACCGAAACCACCGCGTTTTCGACGCCGGGCGTATTTTCGATGATCCCGGCAATCAACGCGCCGAACTCGTCCGGCGTGGTATAACCGACCGTGTCGGGGATATTGAGCGTCGTCGCCCCGGCCTTGATCGCCTCACCCAGCGCGACATACAGGAACTCCGGGTCGCTGCGGCCTGCGTCTTCCGGGCTGAACTCGATATCCTCGCACAGGCTGCGGGCGTAGGAAACCATGTCGATGATCTGCTGTACAACCTCCTCCGGGTCCATCTTGAGCTTGTGCTCCATGTGGATCGGCGAGGTGGCGATGAAGGTATGAATGCGCGGGCAGGCGGCGTGTTGAACCGCGCCCCAGGCCGCGTCGATGTCGTCCTTCTTGGCACGCGCCAACCCGCAGATGACCGGCGGCGCGCCGTTCGGCCCCGGCGTGTTGCCGATCTCCTGCGCAATCTGGCTGACGGCCTCAAAATCGTCCGGCGAGGCGATTGGGAAACCCGCCTCGATGATATCCACGCCCAGTTTTGCCAGCGCGCGGGCGACTTCCATCTTTTCAGACGAGGTCATCGTCGCACCGGGCGATTGTTCGCCATCGCGCAGCGTGGTATCGAAAATCCTTACGTAGTTATCCATAAAAGTCTCTTCTCCCCCATTTATTATGCCCTGGCAGGCCCGGTTGTGAGTCACAGCCTGCCAGGGCGATTCTCTGTTTACTGTCGCAGTTGGGCAATAATAATCCGGTCACGGGTAAAAAAGGATCACTGCCCAACTGCCAGAGCGTTTCGTAATTTCAACCATCTTGGCAGCGTCATGGCCGCTGCGAAACGCTAGCCCTCGCCCGGTTTGATCGTAACCGGGTCGAGGAAGGGCATCATCGAACGCAGCTTTGCGCCGACCTGCTCGAGAAGCTGATCCTGTTCTTTCCTGCGCATTTCGTTGAACCAGGGCCGACCCTTCTCGTTCTCCTCGATCCAGTTCTTGGCATAGATGCCTTCCTGGATGTCGGTGAGAATCTCGCGCATTTCCTTGCGCGTCTCCTCGGTGATGATGCGCCGCCCGGAGGTATAGTCGCCGTGCTCGGCGGTATCGCTGACCGAGTAGCGCATGTAGTTCAGCCCACCCCGGTACATCAGGTCGACGATCAGCTTGAGTTCGTGCATGCACTCGAAATAGGCGATCTCCGGCTGGTAACCGGCTTCGACCAATGTCTCGAAGCCTGCCTTGACCAGCTCAGACACACCGCCGCACAGCACGGCCTGCTCGCCAAAGAGGTCAGTTTCGGTCTCCTCGACGAAGGTCGTCTTGAGCACGCCCGCGCGTCCTGCGCCCAGCGCGCATGCGTAGGCCAATGCCTGCGCTTCCGCCTGGCCGGTGTAATCCTGGAAAACGGCCAGCAGGCAGGGAACCCCGCCGCCTTCCTTGTAGGTCTCGCGGACCCGGTGGCCGGGGGCTTTCGGGGCGACCATGCTCACGTCGACGTTCGCCGGGGGCACAATCGTCTGGTAGCGGATGTTGAACCCATGCGCGAACATCAGCGTTTTGCCCTCGGTCAGATAGGGTTCGACGAATTTTTCGTATACTGCCGGTGCGGCTGTATCAGGAACCAGCATCATGATCACATCGGCCCAGGCTGCCGCTTCGGCGGTCGGGAGAACCTTCACGCCGTCGGCCACCGCGCGATTCCAGGCGGCGCAGCCCTCACGCTCCGCCGCGCGTACATCAACGCCGCTTTCGGAGAGGTTCTGGGCATGAGCATGACCCTGTGAGCCATAGCCGATGATCGCCACCTTCTTCGAGGTGATAAGGGAAAGATCGGCGTCCTTGTCGTAGTAAATCGTTGCCATTGTGTAGTCTCTCTTTCGTTACTTAATTGTGTATTTATTTTGCTACAGCTTCTTCTGGTACTACTGCCTCAACAAATTCAGGGCTGATTGCCGGGGCATATGGGCCTCGCCCCATGCCAATCACGCCGGTACGGACCATTTCGATGATGCCATAAGGTTCAAAAACCTCGACCAGGCTGTCGATCTTGGCTGTCGGCCCGGTTACTTCGACCATCACCGATTCGGTTGTCACATCGACAATCTTCGAACGGTAAACTTCCACCGTCTGGAAAATCTCAAGGCGGTTTTCCGGCGACGTCCGCACTTTGACCAGGGCCAGTTCGCGGATCACCTTGTCATCGTAGGTGATGTTCTCGACGAGTAGAACGTTGACCAGCTTGTACAGGTTGGCCTCGATCCGCCGCGCCGTGAAACCGTCAGCCTCGACGACAATCGTCATCCGGGAGATGCCCGGTTTGTGAGTATGCCCGACGGCCAGCGATTCGATGTTAAATCCCCGCCGACGGAACGACGACGCCACCCGGTTCAACACACCCGGCTTGTCTTCGACGTAAACTGTAAACGTTTGCAGCATCGCTATACCTCGCTTTCCAGCTCAGGATTGGGTTCAGGACGGCGGATCATCGCATTCAGCGGAGCGCCAGCCGGAACCATCGGGTAGACGCTGTCTTCCTGCACCACCTGGAATTCAATCAGGACCGTCCCCTCAGTCTCACGGGCCTGCTGAATGAGCGATTCGACCTGGCCCCGCTCGGTGCAGCGCAGACCGGTTAAATGATGCGCTTCGGCCAGCTTTACGAAATCGGGATTTGCGTTGGGTGTGCCCGCGTAGCGCCGGTCGTAGAAGAACTCCTGCCACTGGCGCACCATCCCCAGGTAGCCGTTGTTGATCAGGGCGATGTTGACCTTGATCCCTTCCTGGGCGCAGGTCGAGAGTTCGGAAGCGGTCATCTGGAAGCCGCCGTCGCCGACGATCAGCCAGACCTCTTCGTCCGGGCAGGCCAGCTTTGCGCCTATCGAGGCGGGCAGGCCAAAGCCCATCGTCCCCAGCCCGCCGGAGGTGATCAGGTGGCGGGGTTTGTCGAGGCGGTAGTACTGGGCGGTCCACATCTGGTGCTGTCCCACATCGGTGACGATCAGCGCGTCACCGTTGGTGTACTTCCACAGGTCGTTGATCACGTGGGCGGCGTAGAGCTGGCCTTCTTCAGGCTGCCCGACGATGTCCCGCTCCGCGACTTCGCTTTTCTGTTCCAGGATGTGATCTACCCAGCCGTTCCGGTCGCCGCGTTCGATGGAGGGCATGAGGATTTCCAGCGTTTCGCGTAAATCGCCGACGATGCCAACGTCGACGCGGACGACTTTGTTGATCTCGGATGGGTCGATGTCGATGTGAATCTTGGCGGCGTTGGGCGCGTAGGTCGGGATCGTGCCAGTGACCCGGTCGTCGAAGCGCATCCCGAAGGCCAGGAGCAGGTCGGCTTCCTGGATCGCGTTGTTGACCCACGCCTCGCCGTGCATGCCCATCATCCCCAGGTTTAGGGGATGGCTGGCCGGGAGGCCGCCGATACCCAGCAGCGTCTCGGCGACCGGGATATTGGTCATTTCGACGAATTCGCGCAATACATCCATCGCCCCGGACATGATCACACCCTGCCCGGCCAGAATGACCGGACGCCGGGCGTTGTTGATCAGCGCGGCGGCCCGTTCGTACTCTTCGGGCAGCGCGCGCAGGTCGGGCTGGTAGCCCGGCAAACGCACCGGCTGATCGTCCCATTCCCATTCGGTCTTGCCGTTTTGCGCGTCTTTGGTGATGTCGACCAGTACCGGTCCAGGCCGCCCCGAACGAGCAACGTAAAAAGCCTCACGCAGAACCGGGCCTAATTCGTCGGCGTTGGTAACGAGGTAATTGTGCTTGGTGATCGGCAGGGTGACGCCGGTCAGGTCGGTTTCCTGGAAGGCGTCGGTGCCGATGACAGAGCTGTTGACCTGCCCGGTGATGCAGACAATCGGCGACGAGTCCATCATCGCCGTAGCGATGCCCGTCACCAGATTAGTTGCGCCCGGCCCGGATGTCGCCACTGCCACGCCGACCCTGCCCGATGCCCGTGCGTAGCCATCGGCCATATGGGCCGCGCCCTGCTCGTGGCGGACACGGACATGCCGGATCGGGCTGTCGAGCATGGCATCGTAAGCGGGAAGCACCGCGCCGCCGGGGTAGCCAAATACAACCTCGACTCCCTCTTTGGTGAGCACTTCCCAGATCATTTGAGCGCCGGTTTTCGACATAATTTCTCTCCTCCTCTAGCAGCTAATATGCTCAGTCAACCAGTACTGCCCCGGTCGAAGCACTGGTGACCATCTTCGAATATCGCCGCAGCCATTTACTGGTCGCCTTCGTTTCAAAGGGCGGCAGCGCGTCCAGCCGTGCCTGTATTTCTTCGTCGCTCAACTCTATGTTTAACGTCCGTGCGTCGAGATCGATGCTGATGATGTCTCCGGGCTGAACCGCCGCAATCGGCCCCCTCGCCGCCGCTTCCGGGCTGACGTGCCCGATGCACGCGCCGCGCGTTCCACCGGAGAAACGCCCGTCGGTAATCAACGCTACTTTGTCGCCCAGCCCCAGCCCCATGATCGCGCTGGTCGGACTGAGCATTTCCTGCATCCCGGGGCCGCCCGCCGGCCCTTCATAGCGGATCACGACGACTTCGCCCGCCTGGACTTCGCCATCGTAGATGCCCCGGATGGCCTCGTCCTGGCTTTCGTAGATGCGGGCCGGGCCGCTGAACTGCCGCATGCGGGGATCGACCGCCCCGGTCTTGACGACCGAGCCTTCGGGGGCGAGGTTGCCGTAAAGCAATGCCAGCCCGCCGGTCTTCGAATAAGGATCGCTGCGCGGGCGGATAACTTCGTGGTCGGTCACTTCCGCGTCGGCGATGTTCTCGCCGAGCGTCTTGCCGGTGACCGTCAGGCGGTCGAGGTGGAGCGTGTTACCGTTATCCGACACTTCTTTCAGCAGGGCGGGGATGCCGCCTGCCCGGTGCAGGTCTTCCATATGAACGTTGGAGGCCGGACTGATCTTGCATAGATAGGGCGTGCGGTCGGAAATCTCGCCGATGCGTTTCATGTCGTAGTCGATGCCTGCTTCGCGGGCGATAGCCAGCACGTGGAGCACCGTATTCGAACTGCCGCCCATCGCCATGTCGAGCGTGAAAGCGTCATCGATGGCTTCCTGAGTGACGATCTGGCGCGGGGTGAGGTCCATTTCGAGCACCTGCATCAACTGCCGGGCGGCTTTGCGGGCCAGGTCTTTGCGCTCCTCGGCAGTCGCCAGCGCCGTCCCGTTGAAGGGCAGGGCCATGCCGAGCGCCTCCATGATGCAGTTCATGCTGTTGGCGGTGAACAGCCCGCTGCACGATCCGCAGGTCGGGCAGCCGAAGTCTTCCAGCATCTTGAGTTCGGCGTCGTCAATCGTTCCGGCTTTGTAGGCCCCAACACCCTCGAACACACTGATCAGATCGACGGTGCGCCCGTCCGGGGTTTTC
>DAOUES010000407.1:0-11945 GCA_034430335.1 Anaerolineae bacterium
GTCGAGAATCCGCTGGCCGAATGGTGGGATGCCTATCTGAATTTCCCTCCCCCCGACCTGCCGACCGCCCTTCGCCTGCCCGAAGTCCAGCTTTCGACGCCAATCGCCGGGTATCGCCTCATGGCGAAGTTCGACCTGCTCGCCATCGATCCCGCCGAGCGGGTGGTGATCGTCGACTGGAAGACATCGCGCAAGCGCACCCCGCGCGATCAGGTTCTCAACCGGCTGCAAACGCACGTTTATCCCTATGTGCTGGTCGAGGCCGGGGCGCATCTGTTCGGCGGCCCGATCGATCCCAAACAGGTCAGCCTCGTTTACTGGT
Source organism: Anaerolineae bacterium (assembly GCA_034430335.1). Taxonomy (GTDB): domain Bacteria; phylum Chloroflexota; class Anaerolineae; order Aggregatilineales; family UBA3940; genus JAFGOY01. Next base: position 323 of record DAOUES010000407.1, read on the forward strand.
TCGCCACCGCCCCCACCGACCCGGAGATCATCCCCTATTCGGCAGCCCTCCATGCGGAGAACCGGGCCTATCTCGGTGGGTTGATCGGCGAGATTCTCGCCATCGACGATGAAATCTGGCCGCTGGTCGAAGACGATTTCCACTGCCGGTACTGCGAGTATCGCTCGCTCTGTGATCGCGGTGTGCGGGCCGGATCGCCCGACGAGATCGACGCAGCTGAGGAAGAATCCGACTGGAACTTTGAATGGGATGATATCGAGGAGATCGCCTTCTGACGGTGGGTGTCCGACAGGTTGTTCCGCCTACAACAATTCCATCACAAAAAAAGATATGTCGCCCCCCTTGCTAAGGGGGGCAGCGTCGAACGCCGTGAGACGCGGGGGTGATCGGCTCTTCAACCCAACTTCACATAACAGGAAACACCGGGCTTCGTCATCAGTATGACGGGTTGCCTATTCCCGCCCGCTGATACAGATTTACTGTGCTGCAACTGTTTGTCGCCTCTGCCCGGACTCGCTATTATCCGGGCAGAGTGGTGTTTATGGGACTATCAGAAAAAAGCACAGAGAAAACGCCATCGTCGGGCTGGCCTGCCTGGTTGATCGGTATTGGGGTTGGCTTTGTCATCACTGCCGTGATCGGCGTGCTGGTCTTGCAGCTTCCCGGCGGCGAACCGCAGGAACCCGTGATCGCAGCGATTACAGATTCCCCTGTGCCGACGGTGACTCCCACTCCGCTGCTCGGCATCAGCCCGACTCCGCTGGGGCAGGCGATCCTTGAGCGCCAGTTCATTCCCTTCCCGCCCACCCCAACTCAAACGCCGCTGCCCACCGCCACGTCGACCCTCGCCCCGACGACGATCTTCTGGACGCAGGGCGAAAAGTACGCGCTGGCCTGGATGTGCTATGGCGAGGTCGGCGGCATGCTGGAAGTCAAGATCGATGCCTGCCTGTCGGTGCTTTCGACGGCCAGAACGCTCGATATGTTCTACAATGCCCCCGGTTCTGACATCCTCGGCGTGCTCGACCGGGCCTTTTATGTCCCGGTCTATACGGACCGCCCCTCCCCCGACCCCGAACTCGATTGGGCGGTCGAAGCCTATATCAACGGCGCGCGCGGATCGTGCACCGGGTATATGTACTTCAATGCCGACCCCGGCGGCCCGTCTCTGTGTACGATCCGCTCCAGCAACGGCTCCTGGATCGAGTTCCACAATGGGTGGAATTAGCAGGATCATACTGGTCTGACTGCCTCAATCTATCTCCAATCCACCGGTATAGAAAAGTAAAAAGCGAACACTTCCTCATTCTCCGGTGTACAGTAATATGCATCGATGCATGAAAACCTGAAAACAGGAAGCTCTATCGATATGAATCTGATCAGTCGTACCCTGGCGGGTGACAATAACGCTTTTGCGACGCTCTTCGAGCAGCACAAAAACCTTGTGTACAAAACAGCCTTCCTTATGCTGGGTAATCCACAGGACGCGGAGGACGTACTTCAGGAAGTGTTCATTCAAGTGTACCGTTCGCTCTCCACGTATGATCCTGCTAAAGGCGCTTTCACAACCTGGTTACACCGGATTACGACGAATACCTGTCTGAACTGGCATCGAGGGCGAAAACGCCGCCCATCTTCGGTTTCAATGAACCGGGTCGATCCGTCCAGGTTGGTCGAGCCATCATCGCCCGTCAGGAAAGCTGCCGAGGATATGGACGTACAGGAGGCGCTGCACCACCTGAGCGACAGGCTGCGTGTCACGATAGTGCTGCGCTACGGATGGGATATGACCTATGCCGAGATTGCACAGGTGCTCGATTTACCCATTGGAACGGTGAAATCGCGGCTGCACAAGGCGCTCAACACCCTTGCTGTTGAGCTTGGTTCGGAAGGCGAAGGAGCCGGTCTGCAAAAAGTCTTGCGGGCTGGGGAGGTGAAGCACCGGTGAAATGCAAAGATGTCCGCGAAATGCTTGTCGCGTACCTGGATAACGAGGTAAGTGCCTCGGAGAGTAAGTTGATTCAACTTCACCTGGCCGAATGTCAGGAGTGTCAGGCTGAATTCGCCGAATTGCAGGAAACACAGAACCGTATACGTGTTGAACTCAAAGTCATGCTTAACAGAGCGGTTCCACCCGACATAGCCTGGGAACGGATCAACGCACACTTAGGAGATAGATCAATGTCATTAAAAAAGAATGTATCGAAATCCAGACGGCGGCTGGCTTTTATCGCCGTGATCGTCGTGCTGATGGTTGCTGGCTTGTTTGCCTTTTCCAAACCGGTGATGGCCGGAGTGGAAGAGTTTATCAGCCGTCTCTTTTATGTGGAGTCCGTCGGAGGTGAGGGGAAAATGACCTTCGCATTCGAACCACTGATGCCTTCACCTATCCCTGAGCGCATGATCATGGACACAATGCTGACCGGGGAAACCGAAGAGGGGCTGATCATCGAGCTGCGTTACTTCAACTATGAAGAGTTTGTAGTCATCTACGAAACGCCAGCTATGGATGGACAAAGTTTGCCAGTTGGTACCGCCATTACGGTCAGCGATCACCCGGCAGTCGTTATCGAGAATCTGTCGGGAGTGGTTGAGCTGATGAGCGGTAATCCGCAGCCCGGACACCCGGCCATTTCTCGTGGTGGAGGGGGCGGCGGTGGTGGCGGTGGTGAGGGCGAAATGCCGCCTTCGCCCCCGCCTGAACGTCTTGACTACACCAACGCACACCAGATCGTCTGGGTGCAAAATGGGGTTCGGATTGAAATGCTGTCCAACCTACCCTATGATGAAACCAGAACCATCGCCGAATCGTTGGTTGCAGCAGAGCCAGTCGGAGAAGAGTAGAAGGTAATAACCGGTTTAAAACTGACTCTTAATCGATCTCCCTATCGGACATGACACACTGGCAGTCGCCAGTGTGTCTTTGTTTAAGCCAGGGCCAACTGCCGATCACTGTGTATAATCCCTTCTGAAACTTTGCATGGTTTACCTGCATCAAAAAGGATGAATGAGAATTTGCGAGGTTCCGAAGATGAACATCACACCGGACATTGACGTCGAAAAACTGGTCGAGGACTATCCGAAAGCGGTGAACTTCTTGGCCGACCGGGGGATTGTGTGCATTCGCTGCGGTGAACCTTACTGGGGATCGCTGCGCGATCTGGCCGCCGCCAAACATCTTGGCGGCCAGATCGATCAGATCGTCGAGGAGCTGCGCGTCTATCTTTCTGAATAAAGACCGATGCGTCAGCGGGGAGTGGGATCGTAGAGCGCTTTGGCGACGAAGACCGCCCCCAGCTCGACAATTGCGATCACCAGCCACATCCCCGGCGGCATTGCGATCAGGTCACCCAGTAGTGTATTGATCACCCCTACCAGCCCGGTAGCAACGACGATGATCGAGAGGACATAGGCGAACCATCCCGCCGTCCAATCGGGCTGCATGTCCTGAAAAATCGTTGCGCCGAGTAAGATCAACCCGGGGATGAAGAGCATCAACGCAGGCAGCACGCTAGACAACGTCACATAGATGACCGCCGCAGTAAGCAAAATGATTCCCCAGATCAACAGTTCAAATCGCAGTTCCGCCTCTGATTTATTCCCTCTGAACATGATCACTCCCTCATAGACAAAATTCCCCTTTTATGTGGGGATGGTTAAGTGCATCGGGGTATAGAATGAGTATAGTCGCTGCCGGGGAAGACGCAAAAAAAACCGGCTGTCTTTTCAGCCGGGAAGGAGTTGGTTATCAATTAGCTGCTATGCAGCATTCTCCACCTGGAGGAGTGGACGCTTCTTACAGTTCATTTTCTCGAGTGTGATGGTTATTTCGCTTAAATTGGAGTAATAAAGTTCAAGGAGTTGTTCTTCTGAACCCTGGAAATCGTCAACGAGTCTGGCTGCGCACACTGCACATATTGGGCCTCGTCCAATTGGCTTCTGCCCGGCCTGCTCCCGGTTGATGTGGCGCAGTGTTCGTGTGAAAGCCATTACGTGCGGGTCGGTTCGAGGAAGCGATGTGACCCAGTCGACCAGTTCGCTCCATCTGCGCCCGGCCTGGCGGCAGAATCGGTTGGCGGCATAACCTGGATATAGTGTTTCTGCAATAAAAGCCATAAATCCCATCACTCCCTGGTGCGACCATTTGTTCTGATTTAATTAAGTGTAGCGCTTTCGGCGGGTTTTCTCAATTAGAATTCGGTTATAAATAGGTTAGAATGTGCCCTTTGCGGGTAATATGTTGATCAGCCGTTTGTTAATACCGGGCAGACTTGAATGACATCGTGCTACAATGAAACTATAGGGTAATAGAATGAGCTTCTTAGAATCCACAACATGATGAAACACAGACAAACTCTAGGGGAAGTGCTCGACCGGATGACTCAGGAAGGCGAGTTGTACACGGTCGAAGATAAGGAAGCAAAAAGCCTCCGCTGCTATGCATGTGCGCATCGCTGCCTGATCAAAGACGGGCGGCGGGGAATTTGCCAGGTTCGCTTCAATAAGGACGGGGTGCTTTTGGTCCCCTATGGATACGTGGCCGGGCTTCAGGTCGATCCGGTCGAGAAGAAGCCGTTCTTCCACGTGCTGCCCGGAACCAACGCCTTGAGCTTCGGCATGCTGGGTTGTGATTTTCACTGCGACTTCTGCCAGAACTGGGTGAGTTCCCAGGCGCTTCGAGACGAGTTTGCCGGGCATCCTCCACAGGAGATCACCGCCCAGCAGTTGGTCGCGCTTGGCCGCAGGAACGGTTCCGCCAGCGTCGCCAGCACCTACAACGAACCCCTGATCACGACCGAATGGGCTGTCGAGATATTCAAGCTGGCCCGTGAAGCGGGGATACGCACCCTCTACGTCTCGAATGGCAATGCCACACCGGAGGTGCTCGACTATCTGGTTCCCTGGCTCGACGGCTACAAGATCGATTTGAAGACGATGAGCGACGCCAACTACCGCCGCATCATTGGGGGAGTGCTCCAGCATATCCTTGACACAATTGTCCGTGTACACGAACTGGGGATGTGGGTCGAAATCGTGACGTTGGTTATCCCCGGTATGAACGACAGCACCGAAGAACTGTGGGACATGGCACGCTTTATCCGTTCCGTCTCGCCCGATATTCCCTGGCATGTGACCGCTTTTCGCCCCGACTACAAAATGACCGACCGGGGCCGCACGCCGCTCGAAACACTGCTGCGCGCGGCGGAAATCGGCGTCGAGGCCGGGCTGAACTTTGTCTATGCCGGGAATCTGCCGGGGCAAACCCGCAACTGGGAAGATACCCGCTGCCCGGCCTGCCAGTCGACACTGATCAGGCGGCAGGGCTTTTTCGTCGTAAAGAACCGCCTGTCCTCTGAGGGTGCCTGCCCGGAATGTGGCCGCAAAATTCCGGGAATCTGGTCATGACGGCTGGCTTGAGCGTTCCTATAACACGCGATAAACTCTAGCCACAGGCGTTGGTCAAATAGTTGGAGATTGTGGTTGTATAGGAAGGGGCAAAAACACAATGGCGGATGAAGAACACGAGGTCATCATTCCTCGCTACAAAGTGGTCATCACCTATGATGTACTGCCCGCCAGTCACGAGGGATATTTTCGGTTCATCATGGGGGAGATGGTGCCCGCCTTGCAGGAACGCGGGATTTATCTGACGGAAGCCTGGCATACGGCCTACGGCGAATATCCTCTGCGGATGACCAGTTTTGTCGCCGAGGAACTGGAAGCGATCCAGGATTTGCTGGATAGTGAAGAATGGCGGGAGATCGAGGAGCGCTTCATGAACTATGTAAAGAATTATTCATTGAGCGTTGTCTCCTATCGTCATGGATTCCAATTTCTTACTGCTAATTAGCCGTCGATCTTCTGGAGTTTCGAACTAAATGCGCGTTCTGGTAACCGGTGGCGCAGGCTTTATTGGCTCGGCTCTTGCCAATCATCTGGTGCGTGCCGGGCACGAGGTCCGGGTGATCGACAACCTGACGGCTGGCGATCCTGAACGGCTCGATCCCGCTGTTCTCTTCACTCGCGGTGATGTTGCCGATATCCCCAAGTTGTGGACTCTGCTCCAGGATGTTTCCTGTGTGTATCATCTTGCGGCGCGTGTCTCGGTGCCGCAGTCGATGAAATACCCGCGTGACTACAATCATGTCAATGTGGGCGGCACGGTCAGCGTGATGGAGGCGATGCGTGATGCCGGTGTCGAACGCGTCGTGCTGGCCTCGTCCGGGGCCGTCTACGGTAACCAGCCAGAAAACCCGCTCACGGAAGAGATGACCCCCGACCCCGATTCTCCCTATGCGGTGAGTAAGTTCGCCGCCGAAACCTACGTCCGCACGATTGGCACACTGTGGGGCATCGAGACAGTTTCGCTGCGGATTTTCAACGCCTACGGGCCAGGGCAGCAGCTCCCGGCTTCGCATGCACCAGTCGTTCCCCGCTTTCTGAAAGCGGCGCTGTCGAACGCTTCCCTGGTCGTTTTTGGCGATGGCGGCCAGACCCGTGATTTTGTCTATATCGACGATGTCGTCGATGCCCTGACCGCCGCTGCTGCCGCCCCAAATGTCGACCGGCAGGTGATCAATGTCGGCAGCGGCACAGGGACGAGCATCGATGGGCTGATCGCGGCCATCGGGGAGACGGTTGGCAAACGCCTTGAACCGATCTATAACCAGGGTCAGTCGGGGGGAGTCGGGCGGATGTGTGCCGACCTGACACGCGCCCGCAGTCTGCTGGGCTTCAAGCCGCAAACCGATCTGATGGTGGGGCTTCAGAAAATTATCGAAGAAGACCCACGATTTATACCGGAGATGTGATCGAACCTGTCTCATCGATCGTGTATGATGGCGAATAGTGTGCAGTTTTTACCGGGTGAACAGCCGGGAGCTTTCATTATGACCTTCATCGAACGCCTCAAACATTTCAGAGAAATATGGGGATGGTCCCAGGCGTTTGTCGCCGCAATGCTGCGCGTATCGCGCAAGACCGTGTCGAACTGGGAGCGGAGCCAGACCGTCCCCCTGCCTGATAACCAGGAAAAGCTCGAAGCGCTGGTAAGGGTGCTGGAGCAAGCCAGCCGGGTCATGTCGCCTTCGTCGCCGCCCCAGGTCGAACTCCGCACCGGTGGCGACTCGGTCGGCAGGGACAAGACCATCGGCGGCGACCAGGTTGGCCGCGATAAGATTACGACCTCCGACGGCACGACCTACATCATCCGCGACAGCGTGGTGATCGTCGCTGCCGATCCTGAGCAGGTGAAGGGGATTCTTCCCCCGGCAGGTGCATAGCCGGAGATGGTGGAGATACTTTAGAGCTGCTTGTGATATAATCCTCTGGGGGATGTCGTAAAATAAAAGCCGCTGTTATCAGGCGGCGGGGGTAGTCATGATACAGGTAGAAATTGACAGCATTCGCGTGAGCCTGATGTCGCAGGACCGGGTGGTCGTCTTGAAGGACCCCGACTCCGACCGGTATTTGCCGATCTGGATTGGCGCATTTGAGGCCGAGGCGATCCGGGCCGAACTCAAGAACGTCCCGGTTGCCCGCCCGCTGACTCATGATCTGCTCAAAGCGGTGATCCTCGAACTGGGCGGGTCGGTCGACCACATCTACATCAGCGACCTGCGAAATGACATTTTCTACGCGCGTGTCGTGCTGAAAGCCGATGGGCGAACGCTGGAAGTCGACTCGCGGCCAAGCGATGCCATCGCGTTGGCCGTCCGGGTCAAAGTGCCGATCTATGTCGCCGATGTGGTTATGGAACGGGCCGCCATCGAACCTGATGAAGAGATCACCGCCTCCAGTGCACCGAAATCGAGCAGCAAGCCTCAGATCGAGGACGTTACCCCGCCGGTATCGAACAAAGAGGACGAAGAACTGAGCATCTTCAAAGATTTCCTCGATACCCTGGATATGGACGATCTCGAAGACAACGAATAAAAGACCTGCCGGGATTCTGTTGTTTGCACTAGCGGCGTTTAACCGATCAATTTAGAATACAGACAGCGAGCGACGGGGCATCTCGGCCCCGTTCTCTTATCTTGTCGAAGCCACCAGGTGATAGAAATCCGGGATTTATGGTGCAATCATCCACTGACTACCAGACCGATCAACTGGCCCCGCACAGCATCGAAGCCGAAGAAGCTGTGCTGGGTTCGATCCTGCTGAACCCGGACTCCCTGTTCGAGGTGATCCCCTTCCTTCGCGCGGAAGATTTTTACATTGTCCGCCACAGTTGGATATGGGAAGCGGTACTCACACTGCACGAACGCCGTGACCCCATCGACCATCTGACGGTCGTCAGCGAACTGGAACAAAGAGGCCAGCTTGCCGAGACCGGGGGCGCGGCCTTCATCCTGGGGCTGGTCAACAAGACGCCTTCGGCGCTGAACACCGAGGGCTACGGGCGCATCGTCGAGCGAATGGCCGTCCGCAGGCGGTTGATCGAGGCCGCGCAGCAGGTCGCGCGGGTGGCGCACTCGGAGGAAACCGACATCGACGAGGTGGTTGGGCAGGCCGAGCGGGCGATCTTCGATGTCACCGAGCGCCGCCTCACCCGCGATCTGGTGCCCATCGAAGAGGTTGTGAGCGCCTACTACGACGAAATCAGCCTGAAGGCCCGCCAGCAGGAAGACCTGATGGGGGTGCCCACCGGGTTCATCGACCTGGACAAGCTGCTGGTCGGGATGCAAAAATCCGACCTGATCATCATCGCCGCGCGGCCCGGCATGGGTAAATCTAGCTGGCTGAACAGCGTCGTGTTGAACGCCGCGCGCAGCCATCAGCGGGTGGCCCTGTTCAGCCTGGAGATGAGCAATGCCCAGCTTGTCCAGCGTATGATCAGCATGGAAACCAACATCCCCTCACATAAACTGCGCGAGGGAAAACTCGACGAGCGCGACTGGTCCCGCTTCACGGCGGCGACCACCCGCCTGAGCGAGCTTCCCATCCACCTCGATGATACCCCGGCCCTGAGCACCCAGGAGCTTAGATCGAAGGCGCGGCGGCTCTATCTTGAGTACGGGCTGGACCTGGTCATGATCGACTATTTACAGCTCATGACGACGCCTTACAAGAGTGAAAACCGCGTGCAGGAAATCTCGTATATCTCGCGTTCGTTGAAGCAGTTGGCGCGTGAGTTGAATATCCCGGTGGTGGCGGCTGCGCAGCTTTCCCGCGCGGTCGAGCAGCGAAACGATAAGCGCCCCATCCTCTCGGATCTGAGGGAGTCGGGCAGCATCGAGCAGGACGCCGACATCGTGATGTTCATCTACCGGGATGCTTATTACAATACGGACTCGCCCGAAGGCAACCGGACGGAGATCAACGTCACCAAGCATCGCAACGGCCCGACCGGGACGGTTCACCTGGTGTTCATCCCGGAGCTGACGCAGTTCCAGAATGCGGCCCCGGTTCATATCGATCTGGACAACACATGATGCAGAGCTTCGAGGGGTTCCCGATCAAGGGGCGGCTGATCAAGATACCGGGGCAGTTTTTCGGCGAACTGCTCCCGCAGATCGACAGCCTGCCTGAACTCAAAGTGACGCTCTACTGTTTCTGGCAGCTTCAGCAAAAAGAGGGGCAGGTTCGTTTTCTCCGCAAGTTCGACCTGCTTGCCGACGAGGTGTTCATGAGCGGTATGGCCGCCAGGGAGAGCGACCGCCGGGCGGCGTTGGAGGAGGGCCTTGAACGGGCGGTCATCCGGGGGACGCTGCTGCACGTGCAGCTTCACAGGGACAAAACCGATGATGACCTGTATTTCGTCAATACGGCACGCGGGCGGGCCGCCGTCGAGGGAATCGAAAAAGGCGAATGGATACCCGGCCCGGAGCCGGTCGTTCCGCCCAAGCTGACCGTCGAGCGGCCCAACGTGTTTACGATCTACGAGCAGAACATCGGCCCACTGACCCCCCATATCGCCGACAGCCTGCGCGATCTCGAACAGACCTACCCTGAGGAGTGGATCGTCGAGGCGATTGAGATCGCGGTCAAACAGAACAAGCGCCGATTGGCCTACTGCGAGGCGATCCTGAAGCGCTGGGAGACAGAAGGCCGGGGCGAGGGCGAGCGTCATCCCGACAGATTTATTGATGGACAATATGGAGACGAAATCGAGTACTGACCATGACCTACTCGGAACATAATTATGGCGCAGGTGACCCGGACTGCCCGATCTGTCACGGGGTAGGCTATGTTCGCTACGACGTGCCCGACGGGCACCCGGACTTTGGCAAGGTCTACGACTGCGAATGCCGCCGGGGGGAGGTCGAGGCCGAGCGGATGGCCTACCTGCGCCGGTTGGGTGGGCTGCAAAACCTGGAGAACAAGACCTTCGAAACGTTTAGCCCGGAAGGGGCGGGCCTCACACTCCCCGCTAAACTGCGCGACAACCTGCGGGGAATCTACGAACGGGCGCGGGAGTACGCGGAAACCCCCAAAGGCTGGCTGGTTCTCACTGGAGGCTATGGCTGCGGGAAAACCCACCTCGCAGCAGCCATTGCCAACCGCCAGATCGAGGCCGGGAACAAGGTGCTATTCGTCACCGTCCCCGACCTGCTCGATCATCTTCGCAGGGCGTTCGGCGCGGTGGATGACGACGAAGGCGACTACAGCACCCGCTTCGAAGAAGTGCGCTCGGTGCCGCTCTTGATCCTCGACGACCTGGGCATCGAAAGCCCGACGCCCTGGGCCAATGAAAAGCTGTACCAGGTGCTCAACCATCGCTACAACGCGCGGCTGCCAACCGTGATCACCACCAACCACAGCCTCGAAGACCTGGAACTGCGCCTGCGCTCGCGTCTCTCCGACCCGGACGTGGCCGAACTGCTCCCGATCCTGGCTCCCGACTACCGGCGCGGTGGGGCCGAGGCGGAACTGGGCGATCTGAACAATCTCAGCCTGTATTCACACCTGACTTTTGCTAATTTCGAACGGCGGCGAGATCTCCCCACTGACCAGCGCGAAAACCTCAAAAGGGCGCTCGAATTAGCCTCTGACTATGCCCACAATCCGCAGGGATGGCTGGTTTTGTTAGGGGTATATGGCTGCGGGAAGACTCACCTGGCCGCGGCCATCGCCAATGCCAACCGGCAGGAGGGAATGGAAGTTTTGTTCGTCACCGTCCCTGACCTGCTCGATCATCTCCGGGCGGCCTTCGCGCCGAACAGCCACACGCCCTACGACAAACGCTTTGACGAGGTCAAGCGGGCGCACCTGCTGGTTCTCGACGACCTGGGCACCGAATCGGCGACGCCCTGGGCAAGGGAGAAGCTGTACCAGTTGTTCAATTTCCGCTACAACGCCCAACTGCCGACAGTCATCACGTCGGCGTACGAACTGGAAAAACTCGACCCCCGGCTGGTGACCCGCATGCGTGACCGGCGGCTGTGCCGCATGTTTGCGATCCTGGCCCCAGCCTACCTGGGGTAAACCCCAGAATAAAATTCGGGCACCTCTCGGGAAAAAGATAAAGACCCCGGCAAATGTCGGGGTCTCTTGATTCTATTGAACCTGCGAAGATTACTTCTCGTAAGGCACGCCGTCGGCAGCGGGCGGGATGGCCCGTCCGATCAGCCCGGCCAGCACGATCATCGTCGTGAGGTAAGGCAAAATCTGGAGGAACTGC
>DAOUES010000408.1:0-31691 GCA_034430335.1 Anaerolineae bacterium
TTCGGGCGGATCGACCTGCCGGAGCAGTCCTTCGAGACGACCGCCTACTGGTTCTACCTGACCCCCGACCTGACCGCACAGTTGGAGGATGCCAACATTTTGCAGCGGCCCAACGACTACGGCCCCAACTGGCAGAAACAGCGCGACGCGGCGCGTGCCAGGGACGGCTTCCGCTGTACGCAGTGCGGCGCGCCGGAGCGATCAGACCGCCAGCACGACGTGCACCATTTACGGCCCTTCCGCGAGTTCGGCTATGTTCCCGGCCTCAACGAGAACTACCGCGAGGCCAACCGGCTCGAAAATCTCGTGACGCTCTGCTCGACCTGTCACCGGGCGGTCGAGGCCGGGCAGCGTCAGCGCAGCGCCCTCGGCGGGTTGGGCAGCGTGCTCCACCACGTCGCCACCCTCCACCTGATGTGCGCCCCCAGCGACATCGGGATGGTCGTCGAGCACCGCTCGACGACGACCAAAGCTCCAACCCTGACCATCTACGACTATGCGCCGGGTGGATTGGGCCTGAGTGTGCGATTGTACGATCTACACGACGAAATTCTGCAAGGAGCGCGGGAACTGATCGAGGACTGCCCCTGTTCGCAGGGCTGCCCGGCCTGCGTCGGGCCGGTCGGCGAGGTGGAAGCCGACACCAAGCAGCTTACCCTCCTGCTCCTCGAAGCGATGATGGGGTCGCCGCCGGAGCCGGACACGTTGATCTTCTGAGGCTACGGCCTCCAGCGCGGCTGCCAGTCGGGGTAGTTGTTGAAGGTGAGCTGGCGGGTCAGCAGGCTGTCGATGTGGATGATAAACACCTCGTTATTCTCATCACTGCCGGAAGCATAGGTGATCCACTCGCCATCCGGTGAGAACGACGGCCCCTTGTTGTTCCCGCCCTGCGTCAGCCGCCGCAGTTGATCGGGCAGGCAGCCGTCCGGCTCGTCGGCGCAGGCGGTTTCCACCAGGAACAGGTCCTTGTCGTGCTCCGGCCCGGTATAGAACGTCAGGTAGCGGCCATCCGGTGACCAGTCGTTGCGGCCACCCAGCCCGGCGTACTTCGTCACCCGCCGGACATCCGAGCCGTCGGCGTTCATGATGAACAGGTCGTTCATGCCGAACCGACCGGAGGTAAACGAGATGCGCGATCCATCCGGCGACCACATCGGGTCGATATCGCCGCTGGGATCAGAGGTTAGCTGCACAAGGCCGGAGCCGTCGGCGTTCATCACCCAGATGTTTTGATCGCCGCCGTAGGTGGATGTGAAAACGATCTTTGATCCATCAGGCGAAAACGCCGGGGCGTAGTCCTCCCCGTGATTATGGGTCAGCCGCTCATGGTTTTCCCCATTGAGGTCCATCGTATAGATATTGAACTGGCCGTCCCGCTGGGACGAGTAGACGATCCGCTGCCCGTCGGGCGAAAACGAAGGGTACCAGTCGGTGCCCGGCGAGTCGGTCAGGCGGTGCTGATCGCTGCCGTCGGCTTTCATCAGGCAGATGTCGTCCGAACCTTCCATATGGCAGACATACACAATATTCGTGTCCCAGCGTTCAAAAACCGGGGTCGCGGTGATGAAGGAGAAGGCCAGCGTGGGTAGTTCGGGTATACCTTCCGGCGGCGCTGCGCCGGGCAGTTCCTCGTCGGAGGAGGCCGGGTAGATGACCGGGGTCGCGGTGATATAGATCAGGCCGGTATCGCCTTCGGGAGCATCGCCCGCCGCCGAACGTTTGACCAATCGCGGGATGATCAACAGGCCGAGAATTACCAGCAGGCCAATCGCAGCCAGCACCGGCAGCGGCGAACGCTTACGGCGCGGCCTGATCTTCTGCACCACAAAGGTGGGGAGTTCTTCTTCAGGCGGTCGTTCCGACCAGGGATTGTAGGGATCAGCCATTCGGGTTTCTCGTTGACGGCGCTCGACTAGGCCAGCCCTAACGCTTCGAGCGATGGCACCTCAGCCGCGCCCGCCCCTTCGATCCATAGTTCGTGCCACAGGGCGAAATTGAGCAGATACCAGGTCAGGTAGTCGCTGCGGGCGATCATCTTCTCGATTGCCTGCGGATCGAAATAGTCCGTCCGGGCCACGAAATCGGTCAGCTTGCGATTCATCACACTGCCCAGGCGGGTTTGCAGCCACTCGTCGACCGGGACGGCGAATCCCTGCTTGGGCCGGTCGATGATCTGATCGGGGATCAGGCCGCGCACCGCTTCCTTGAACAGGTGCTTTGTTTTCGAGTAGCCGTTCAGTTTGACGCCTTCGGGGATGCTCATCGCCAGGCCGACAAACTCATGGTCGAGGTAAGGCACCCGCGCCTCGATGCTGGTCGCCATCGACATTTTGTCGACGCGCATCAGGAGCAGTTCCGGCAGCCTCAGCCGCAGGTCGAGGTAGGCCATCCAGTTGGCGTAATCGCCGCAGCCGCCCAACCCGGCGGTGCGATCTTCGAACTTCGCCCGGTAGGGGTGGATGACATCCCAGGACGATAGATCGCCCAACCGCGCCCGCAGCGAGGGGTTGATCAGCCGGTTCTTGCGAGCCTCGCCGAACGCTTCCGCGCCGCCCCAGAAAAGCTCTTCGCCTGCCGCCGCCCGGCGGATGAACTCGTAGCGAATCGAGTCATGGTTGATCGGCGCGGCAGCCAGGGCCAATCGCTGCATCAGCGCGGGCATCCGGCGAAAGGCTTTCCACCCCCCGCGATGCAGCCGCAGTATATCGAGCCAGTGCGTGTAGCCGACGAACAACTCGTCCGCCCCCTCGCCGACCTGGATCACGATGGTGCCCGAATCGCGGGCCAGCTTGGAGACATAATAGATCGGCACGCAGACCGGGTCGGCGATGGGTTCGTCCTGGTGATACACCAGCGACGGGAGGAAATTGACCAAGTCGTCCTCGCTCATCAACACTTCATGATGATCGGCCTTGAAGTATTCGGCGACCTGCCGGGCATACTTGAATTCGTTGTACTGTTCCTGCCCGGCATAGCCGATGCTGAAAGTCTGCACAGGGCGATCCATCAACTCGTCCATCAGGGCAACGTTGGTGCTGGAATCGATCCCCCCGCTCAGGAAAACGCCAAAGGGCACATCGCTGACCATCCGGTAGCGGATCGACTCGCGCAGTTCGGCGAGGAGGGCCTGCTGGTAATCTTCGGCGTTCCAATGGGGGTGAACCTGGGCCGAATCGAATACGTCCCAGTACTCGGTTACCTTGAGATCTCCGTCCAGGTTCAGGGTGGCATAATGGCCCGGCGGCAGCTTGTAGATGCCCTTGAACAGGGTTCGCGGCGCGGGCGAGGTGAGGAACGAGAGGAAATGATACAGCGCCTCCTCGTCGACGGCCCGCCGGACGTCGGGATGCTGGAGGATAGCTTTGATCTCCGAGGCAAAGACGAACTGTCCCCCGGCGAATGTGTAATACAGCGGCTTGATGCCGATCCGGTCGCGGGCGATGAAGAGTTCCTTCTTTTCCTCGTCCCAGATCGCCAGCCCGAACATCCCCCGCAGTTTACCGAGGGCCTGCGGGCCTTCCGAACTGAACAGGTTGACGATCACTTCGGTGTCGCTGTGCCCGCGAAACCCCATCCCCCTGCCGACCATCTCGCGGCGATAGGTATCGTAGTTGTAGACCTCGCCGTTGTAGGCGATCCAGTACCGCCCCGATGCATCAGACATCGGTTGGTGGCCCGCCGGGGAGAGATCGAGGATCGACAGCCGCCGGTTGGTCAGCGCGGCACGGCCATCGAGCGAGACGTAGACGCCCGCATCGTCCGGCCCGCGATGGGCGATCACGTCGGCCATGCGCCAGACCAGTTTTTCGTCGACCGGCTGGCTGTTGGAGAGACTGACTATACCGGCGATACCACACATACTTCCCTGTACCCTTTATCCTCAAAACTGCGTGTAATGATACTCCTGTCGAATGATGCTGCTATGGGGCGTAGGACAGCCGTAGGGTAAACGGCACAGACCCGGCAAGGCAGGAGCACCGAGTTTCTGTATCCTAATATCAAAGGGCGACAATCTCTTCTTCTCCTCCTTTTTCTAAGCGAGAGCCGGGGTTCGGCATTCCCGGCTCTCATTGTGTCTCTCAATCGCTGCCTGCCAATCGTGCTACCAACGCCTCAAGAGCCAGTTCCGGCTCGGTGACCCCGGTTTTGATTTCCAGATCGATTTTAAGTAAATAGCGATAAATCTGCTCGTAAGTCTCCAGCGAGTATCCCTGCGCCTGGCGAGCGAGTTTTTTGGCGATCCCATCATACCTGATCCCGACCGCTTTCCCGGCGGATACTGCACTTTGGCCGCCGTCCAGCATCTCGCGCATTTGAAGCAGCAGCCGGTACTGGCGAATGATCATCCCGAACACCATCAACGGGGGATTGTTGTCGCTGAGAAGCTGTTCGAGCAGCCGCAGCGCGAGCTGTCCGTTGCGCTGCCCCAGCGCATCGACCATGTCAAAGATGCCTGCTTCGGGCGTGTAGGGAGTCAGCAGTTCGACATCGGCAGCGCTGATCGGGCGTTCGCCGTTGGTGTAGGTCGCCAGCTTTGCCAGCTCGACATCGGCCAGCCGGAGGTCTTCGTTGATGCGGGCGGCCAGCACGCTCGCCGCCTGCGGCTCGATCTGGGCCTGGTAGGTTCCGGCCCGGTCGACGATCCACTTGCGGGTATCAGAAGGAAACTCGAACGCCCTGACTAACCCACGCGGATCGGATTCGACCAGGTTGACAAGTTTGTTCAGGGCCGGGCGGCGCGAAGCCATACGTGAAGACTCGCCCGGTTTGCCCCGTTTCAGGCCGCCTTCCAAACCGGTTTCGACAAACACCACCCGCGCCCAATCCGGAAGCGCCTCAATTGTCTCCGGCAGCTTGTCGACGAGGCCGCGTCCATTGGCCGAATCGGTCAGGTTGTCGATCAGCACCAGGCGAAACTCGGATAGGAAAGGCAGTGTCCCGGCAGCAGAGTCGATATCGCCGGGCTGGATCGTCGAGCCGTCCAGCCATGACGTGTTCAAGTCGGCGGTGGACGGATCTCCCAGCCCGGCGCAAAAAGCATCCAGTTGATTCTTCAGCGTGGGTTCATCCCAGCCATAATAGACGTAGACAACCGGCGGCGGGCTGCTCATCGGGGGGCTACGCCTCCAACCCGGCTAACGCGGCGGGTAGATCGGGTAATTCTTTGATGATCGCGTCGGGTTCGACCTCTCCCATCTCTTTGGTTCGGTAGGGAGAGTCGATCAGGATGCCGTACATCCCGGCGGCCTGCGCCCCGGCAACATCTATATCAGGCTGGTCACCGACATAGGCAGCCTCTTCGGGAGCAACTTCCAGTTCGTCGAGCGCCAGGTTAAAAATGCCGGGGTGGGGTTTCATAAAGGGGCTGTTGCAGGAGTAAACCCGCACCGGGAAATACTCAAAAAGGCCCTGTTCTTCCAGGTGACGGTCATGGAGATCGCTTGCCCAATACGTATTGGAAACCAGCCCGACCAGATATCCGGCCTCACGCAGCGCCCCAAGCGTTTCGTGCAGGCCGGAGCGGGGAAAGACGATCCCGTCAATCGGCTTATAGAACTTCTGACGACATTCTCCCCACCGCTGATCGTCGATATCCGCGCCCAATTCGGCCAGGGCTGCGCGGATCGGAACCTCTATGCTGCTGCCGTGCAGTTCATCGAGATCGGCCTGATAGGACCGGTGTATATGCCGGTCGACGGCGGTCCCGATCTCCTCGATGGGCGGCAGGTCGATCCCACTGCCGATCAGATGCGTGACAACCGATTGGATTCCGGCCATCGTGATGCGCCGGAAAGGGGCACGCGGGTTTTCGTTCTTGTCGTCGTGATAGTGTAAAAGCGTGCCGCCCAGGTCAAAGACTACCGCCTTGATCGCCATTCATTCACCGCCATTCAGGGAACAATCTGTCAAGCGCCGGGAGCAGATCGCTCAGAGAGTCGATGGTTGCATCCGGCTTGATGTTTTTCTGCTCTTCTTCCGCCACATCAACGTCGGCCCACATACGGCTGTCGCGGCGAATCCATACCGCGCGCATTTTTACACTCCGGGCACCGGCCACGTCTTCGTGCAAACGGTCGCCGACATAGACCGCCTCGCCTGGTTTGACTTCGAGCAGGTCGAGCGCCGCCTCGAAAACGCGGGGATGGGGCTTGACATGCCCGACATCGCCTGCCGTCAGGCGCACTTCAAGGTAGTCGATCAGGCCGAAGTCTTTCAGTTCCCGGTCGCGCATCCACATCGGGGAAGAGGCATTGGTCACCAGCCCGGTGCGAATACCGGCTGCCCGGATCGTCTTCAACACGTCGACCGAGTCGGGGAAGGGTGCCACGCCGGGCGCGGCTTCCCAGGCGAACAGGTCCTGCAAACGGCGAAGATCGACTCCCGCATCGTCAAGATGAAGAACCTGAAGCATCTTGAGCAGCACATCTGCCTGGCGCGGGGCTTTCCAATCGGGAGGCTGCGCATTTTCCCAGGCGCTGTTGTTGAACTCGTTAAACAGATCGACGATATGGTCGAGGCCGGGCATCGGGTAGCCCATGTCAGAAAAATGTTTATGAATCGGGCCAAGATGCTTGCGCCGCATGGTTTTCCAATCGGCGTTGAATCGACTCCAATCGATCAACGTGTCGTCCATATCGAAGATTACGGCACGTAACATAGGTTTCCCAGTCGTCTCGCATAGAAGGTGCAAAATGAGGCTGGCTAAATCGACGGGCACGATTGTATCACGCCTTGCCAAGTCGATGCCACACTGCCGCAGTATCGAACAGCAGCAGGCAAAAAGGTGAGAAGGCGGGGCCTGTGCTACAATACGCCCCATGAGTATTTATGACGACAACTGGGGAATGATCGGCCACGAGTGGGCCGTCGAACTGCTGGCAAGCCGCCTCGCCAGCGAACGGGCAGGCCACGCCTACCTGTTCACCGGGCCGGGTCAGATTGGCAAATCGACTCTGGCGATCCGCTTTGCCCAGGCAATGAACTGCACCGACCCCGGCAGCGGCCCTGCGCCCTGTGGAAAATGCCGGGCCTGCGACCTGATTGGCCGGGGGATTCACCCCGACGTTCAGGTTGTTTCGGCAGAGGGCAGGTCGATCAAGATCGAAGCGATCCGCGAATTGCAGCAGTCGCTCGCACTGCGCCCCTACGAAGCCCGCTTCCGGGTGGCGATTTTGCCCGATATGCAGCTTGCGACCGATCACGCCGCCGACGCCCTGCTCAAAACCCTCGAAGAACCCCCGGCCTCGACCCGCCTGCTGCTGACCAGCGATGTATCGGAAAGCCTGCTTCCAACCATCGTCTCGCGCTGCCAGGTCATCCCGCTAAGGCTGGTATCAATCGACACGCTCTCCGGCGCGTTGGCCCTCCGGTATGGCCTTGACGAACAGGAATCCGCGCTGCTCGCCGCGCTGTCGGGAGGACGGCCCGGCTGGGCAATAGCGGCGATAGAGAACCCAGAAATACTGAAAGACCGGGCGGAGATCGTCGATGCGATGCTGGCCGTGCTGAATGAAAAACGGGTAGGCCGTTTTAACTACAGTGAAGAGATCGCCCGCCACCCGGAGCTTCAACTGGTATTGGAAACCTGGCAAAGCTGGTGGCGGGATGTGCTGCTGCTGGTCGAGGGAAGTTCGGTGACGCCGGTAAATATCGACCGGAGGGAAGACCTGGAAGCCATATCGTTCCAGGTCACACCCGAAGAAGCCCGCCGGGCGCTGCGGGCCGTCCGGCATACCATCGAGGCGATGGACAAAAACGCCAACACCCGCCTGGCTTTAGATGTCATGCTGCTCGAAATGCCCTATTTGTAGCCAATGAGGATCGATCTAACTTAAATAGTCCCGAAGCTGGCGGCTGCGGGTTGGGTGCCGCAGCTTGCGGAGCGCTTTCGCCTCGATCTGGCGGATGCGCTCACGGGTCACCCCGAAGTGCCGCCCGACCTCCTCCAGCGTGTGATCCTGCCCATCTTTGAGGCCAAACCGTAATTCGAGCACCTCGCGCTCACGGTCGCTGAGGCTACGAAGCAGTTCTCTCACCTGCTCTTTGAGCAGTTGGCGGTCGGCTTTCTCGACCGGGCCGGGGAGTTTATCGTCCTCGATGAAGTCGCCCAGCAGACTTGAATCTTCCTGGCCGACCGGCATATCCAGCGACATCGGGTCCTGGGAGATGCGCATGATGCGGCGCACTTTAGCCGTCGCCCGGCGGAGCTTTCGCTGAAGCGTCGGGTCAAGGCGAGCGCCCTGGTTATAGGTTTCCCGGATCAACTGTGCATCTGGATCGTCCAGCAGGTCCATCTCCAGCGCGATCTCTTCCACAGCAGGCTCACGCCCCAACTCCTGCGTCAGGCGGCGCTGGACACGCATCAGTCGGTTGATCGTTTCGACCATATGAACAGGGATGCGGATGGTGCGAGATTGATCGGCAATGGCCCGGCTGATCGCCTGTCGAATCCACCAGGTGGCATACGTGCTGAATTTGTACCCCTTCGTGTGGTCGAATTTCTCGACGGCGCGCAGCAGGCCGATATTGCCTTCCTGGATCAGGTCGAGAAAACTGATCCCCCGGCCCATGTATTTTTTAGCGACACTTACCACCAGCCGCAGATTGGCCCGCGTGAGCGCTTCGCTCGCTTCGTGGGCGCGTCTGTTAACTGCGCTTAATTCTTCTGTCAGAATCCATTCGCCGCCATCGTCGAGCCAGCCCATGAACTGTCGCATACGCGGGAGTTTTTGCTTGTTCTGGTAAAAATCGGCGAGCTTTACCAGTAACGCCGATGGCAATAAGTACACGACCTCAAACGACACAAACAACCGCCGCGCCAACTGCGTCCATTCTTCGTCACGCCCCCATTCGCGGAGATCGAGATAGCTGTGGAGATATGACCCGGAGGGTGTCCACCATGTATCTTGTAGATGAGCGGCTTCCTGGAGCAGCGCGATGAAATCCGGCGGGTCGATCTCGAAGCTCTGGGAGAGAAGTATGACATCCTGCCAGGCTTGATCGAACTCGGCGTACAGCTCACGCCAGACATCGAATACGCTCACCGCTTCGTTCTGCCCGGAAAGCTTTTCCCGCAGTTGGTGTACCCTCAAGCTGGCACGCATCTGGGCCGCCAACCAGATTTCCTGATCGGAATCCAGCAGTTGTACCTGCCCAATTTCTTTCAGGTACATGCGCACCGGATCGTGGGAGAGTTCGGGGTCCGCCAGGCCGATCCTTTCGATCTCTTCGCTGCCATCTTCGAGATCGTCCAGATCATCATCCTCTGGTTCGAGTTCGTCTACGTCATCGATATCTTCCGTATCATCCTCGTCAAGTATCAGGTCTTCCGGTGTACTCTCTTCGTCATCATCGGTGATGACCTCGACATTCAATTCTTGAAGCTTTTCGTACAGCCGATAAGCACTGTCGTCATCGGGATCGTTAAGCACCGCGATGATCTCCTGTTCGCGGATTTGCTTTTCCTGCACAGCTTTATTCAATAGGGCCTGAATTTCAGCCGGCCATTCTACGGGTGCATTTTGGTCCATGATGGCAATCCTATTGGAAAGCTAAAGCCTGTCACAAGGAATGTAGCTGTAAATGATTGTTTCCGCCAGCCTCAAGCTGCCCGGTAGCCGGGCCATAACGTTGAATCGCTTTCAGAATACGTCGACGAGCAGTAAGCAGGACTTCAAGCGTATCTCGAAACTGTTCCATTGCAAAACTGTCTCCACCGTCGTCCAGGTCTTGCATTAGAAAAGTCACTTCCTGGAAATGTTCATCCAACCGCCGGGCGCGAAGAGTCAGCAGCGCATGAAAAACTTCTGAAAAGACCTTGTCTTCCGAGAAATCTTTCTCAGGTGGGCAGATATCCCTGAGGAGTGCATATAACGGCTGGCTCTGCCACCGCTCGACCGTATCGAGAGAGACTGGATCGAGCCTGTCCTGAAGAAATTGATGTGGATCAACCTCAACCTGCCCAAGTGATTCGAGCCAGGCTTGCAGGATATTTCGGTGCTCCGGCAGGGTGAAATCCCCGGTGGTGATCGTTCCCTCGGCCAGTTGATAGATTGATGTCGACAAACCTCCTTCGATCTGGCGCTCAGGCGTACCGAGATATTCGGTCAGGACGCGGTTGACCTGGTACACGAGCCGGGGATAGCGGATAAGCGCGGCAAGGCAGAACGCTTCTCTGTTCCGGGTGGGCGAGCTTCTGCCGGAGAGCAGGCCCTCGACCGGAGGAGCAGGGGCGGTGGAAGTAGCCCCGCCGGTAGGACGCTTACGCGGCCTGCCCCCTGCCGATGTGAGCGGTTTCGAAAAGAGCGTGTTCTCCGGGACTTTGAGCAGGCGGGCGAGACGCTGCTGGTAGTGGCTGCGCTCGACCGGGTCGGCGACATCCTCGATCAAGGGCACGATCTGCCGGGCGATACTGCTCTTTACTTTAGGATTGTCGAGGTCCTGCCCGGAAACTGCTTTATCGATTACATAATTGACGATTGGGGCAGCCTGTTCGACCAGCGATCTCCACGCCTCGGCGTCTTCCCGGATCAGGTCGTCGGGGTCCTGACCTTCGGGTAGAGTGATCACCCGGATATCGAAACCCAGGCGGCTTTCATAGCGAAGCATTCCCCTGGCGTCGAATTCCAGGCTCAGTTTGGCCCGGTGTTCGCGCTCGGCGGCGTCAAGCTGCCAGTCACCATCCTGTTCGACCTGTTCGGCGGCGGCCTTTGAAACCCGCGTGATGACATCATGCCCCCGGTCGGTCGCCATCTGGCCGGCGGTGTCCGGGTCGAGGGCAAGGATCAGGCGCTTGGCGTAGCGCGCCAGGATTTGAAGTTGGGCTTCGGTCAATGCGGTGCCCATCTCGGCGACGACGTTGGTAAAACCGGCTTGATGCGCCTGGAGGACATCCATATAGCCTTCGACGATGACGGCTGTCTCACTTTCCCGGATGCTGCGCCGGGCGTAGGCCATCCCATATAGAAGCGTGCTCTTGTCGAAGATGGCGTTCTGTGGTGAGTTGATGTATTTGGGCTTGGCGTCTTTTTCAAGGGCGCGTGCCCCAAACCCGGCAACGTTCCCCCGAATATCATGGATGGGGATCATCAGCCGGTCACGGAAGCGGTCGTATATCCCGCCGTCGTCTTTTTCGATGACCAGGCCAACATTGACCAAGTCCTGGCGGGTATAGCCTTTCTCCAGCAGCGTATTGAGCGTTGAATCCCAGCTATGCGGCGCATAGCCAATGCCGAAGGTATGGATCGTTTCCGTGTTCAATCCGCGCTGCCCGACATACTCACGCGCATGGGCTGCATTCGGAGAATCTGTTAGCTGCCTGTAATAGAATTCGAGGGCTTCCCGGAGAAGTGCTTGCAGGCGTTCGGCTTCTTCACGCTGATCGGCCTGCTGCGGCGTGATCGGTTTTACTTCGACCCCTGCTATCTCGGCCAGGTAACGCAGCGCCTCCGGGAAATCCCAACCTTCCGTCTTCATCACGAACGAGAAGATATCGCCGCCTTCGCCGCAAGCGCCAAAACAGCGCCACTGCTGGGAATCGGGGAAGACGACAAACGAGGGGGTTTTTTCGGAATGGAACGGGCACAGGGCTTTATAATTACGCCCGGATTTCTTCAATTCGACGTAATTATTGATGAAGTTTACGATATCGAGACGAGCCTTGATTTCGTCGGTAACGCTCATGCTCTATCATCGGGAAAAATGCGTCTAACATTATCGTCAGCCGGTTGTGTTGTGACCACGAACTGCCCTTGCGCCAACTGGGGGCGACCTATTCACCAATGATCGAAGCGGACTATGGATAGGTTCTAATGCGATTATACTCATCCGGTGAACCGGCGTGCAAATCGCCTGCTGTCCCAACGCCGCAGGCGTTTGTGGGTGTTCTGGCTCATAATTGTGGTAAAATAACGGCTGATCCACGCAGGATGGTGCATATCTTACTTTGACGGGAAATAATATCCCCATGACAATTCCATCTACTGACAACCTGCCTCCCCCGATGCTCGATTCCATCTACGAGGCAGCGTTGACCATTACCGCCGAACTCTCGCTTCCCATCGTCCTTAACCGAATCGTCGCCCTGGCGCGAGACCTGGTCAAGGCCCGCTATGCAGCACTGGGAATCCCCGACGCTACCGGCAAACATCTCGTCCAATTCATTACTTCCGGGCTTGATGAAGAACAGCAAAGCAAGATCGCGACGACACCTGTCGGGCGCGGCTTGCTCGGAGAACTGCTACAAGTTGACGCAAGGCCGATCCGCCTGTCTCATATAGCCGATCATCCCCGGTCGGCAGGTTTCCCGGAGCACCACCCGGTGATGACGAGTTTTCTCGGAGTCCCGATCCGCTCTCGCGGCAATTTGCTGGGCAACCTCTACCTGACCGACAAACTCGACGCCGGAGAATTCAGCGATCAGGACCAGAAAGTGATCGAGATGCTGGCAGGCTACGCCGCCGTCGCCATCGAAAACGCCCGTCTCTACGAACAGGTGCAGCGGTTGGCCGTGCTCGAAGAGCGTGAGCGGATCGGCATGGACCTGCATGATGGGATTATCCAGTCGATTTATGCCGTCGGGTTGATGCTTGAACATACCGGGTATCTGATCGATGACGAAAAAATAGATGCGGGCAAGGAAAAGATCGGCGAGGCAATCGACGGCCTCAATATGATCATCAAAGATATCCGCAACTATATTCTCGACTTACAGCCGCAGCGCTTCGAAGGAACCGTTCTGCTCTCTTCGCTGAAACGACTGATTGGCGAGTTCCGGGCAAATACATTGGCAGATGTCGTCCTGGATTATGACTACGAAATAAAGGAATACCTCAGTGAAAGAGTCGCCGCCGTAGCCTTCCATATCATCCAGGAAGCATTGGCCAACGCTGCCAAACATGCGGCTGCGACCCATGTGAAGGTCAGCGTGGGTGTGAAGGGGGAGCAGATCGTACTGAAAGTCAAAGACAATGGCCGGGGGTTTACCATCGCCGAAACACAGGAGCGAATCGGCCATGGCCTCAGCAATATGCAGCTCAGGGCCGCTTCGGTTGGGGGTAAATTGGAAGTCAGTTCAGACAGGGGAGAGGGAGTCGCCATAACCGCTTATCTTCCCCTCAGTGGACGCCCGACAGCCGGTGATTAGCTAAAACAGCAGCCGTTCTTTTTTAGCGAGATTCCTTTCTGATATGCCCGAAGAACAACGTACCATTCAAGATTCCCAGGGAAAAACCTTCACCGTCATCGTCAGGCGGGATGGCAGGCTGAAGAAATCGGCACGTTGGATAGTCGAGAAGGATGGCACGGTTTTACTGCGTATTCCCCACAGGCTGCCTGCAAAAGAGATTCCCCAACTTCTGAAAGATGTTATCGCCCAAATCGAACGAAGAGAAAAACGCGCCGCCCGGCGAAAGAGTCACAACGACGCCGATCTGAAGGAGCGGGCCGAGTGGATCAACGACAACTGCTTCGAGAGCCGGATCAGGTGGCGATCAATTCGTTGGGTGAGCAACATGCAACACCGCCTGGGGAGCTGCACCAACGGCGGCATGACCGACGGGGATATCCGTATCAGCGACCGGATAAAAGGCTGGCCCCAATGGGTGATCGATTACATCATCGCCCATGAACTGGCTCACCGCGTAGTTGCCAATCATAGTACGGAATTCTGGGACCTGCTGACCGGGGCCTACCCATTGACCGAGCAGGCGCGTGGCTTTATCAAAGGCGTCGCGTTTGTCCAGGGAGACACGTTCGAAGAGGATGAGTGACTACCCCTGACTATTCTGGTCTGGCAAGATTCGCCTTTTTCTCGGCTAACCGGGCGGCAAGATCGGTCAGTTCCTCAAGGTCCTCCAGGCGTTCGATCCACTCCTCCGGGATAGCCGACAGCCCCGCGCGTGCCGCGACCAGCCCACCGGTCAGCGAGCCGACCGAGTCCGAGTCGCCGGGAATATTCACCGCGCGGCGCACCGCGCCCACGTAATCGTCTTCATAGCGAATGGCGCAGTAGATCGCCATCGCAACCGCTTCTTCGGCGTTCCAGCCGCTGCCCAGCGTCTCCAGCGCGGCGAATTCGTCCGTCCACGGAATGACGTTATCGACCCGGCGAAGGATCGCGTCGAACTCGATGGAAAGGCCCCCGATTTTTACCAGGGTGCGTTCGACGTAAGCCTGAGGCGGGAGGCCGTCGAGCGCCAGTTTTATCAGGTAAGCCGCGGCGCATGCCGCCGCCTGAGCCGTCGGGTGTGCATGAGTAGCCAATCCTGTAGCCTGGGCAACCTTGATCAGGCGATCAGGATCGTTCTGATACAGGTAGCCAATCGGGGCCACCCGCACCGCGCAGCCATTCCCTTTGGCATGGGTTGGCCCCGATTCTTTCCAGGAGACACCGGCTTCAAGCGTGCGAATCGCCTCGGTTACCGTGTGGCCGGGTGCCCGGTCGTTTTTGGGCGAATTGCTCCACTCGATCATCCGGCGGGTAACGACCTCCATCAATGCGTCAATGTCCAACTCACCTGCTTCGATCAGGGACTCGGCTATCGCCATCGACATTTGTGTTTCATCGGTAAAAGCGGCGGGATCAGGAGGCTCTTTAATGCCGGCCTCCCCGTAGATGATCCCGATTTTGTTCATTTTCAAGAATTCGATCGGCCAACCAAGCGCATCGCCCAGCGCCAATCCATAGAGTATGGCACGGGCTTGTTGTTCATCGTTCATCAGCAGACCTCTGCGTCGCTATCGAAATTGTGGCACTGAGAATTAGTCTACATTACGGTATTCGCAGCGTGCAAGACGATTATAGTTACTTCTAACAATACTTTTATAACAGGTGTGATACAATCCTTTGAGAATATAGCTTAAACGAAAGATTGTTCAGGAGGACCCTTCTAAAATGGGGCTTTTCTACTGGAATCCGACATACTGGTTATTTGTTGGCCCGGCACTGCTGTTCATGCTGTATGCTCAATGGCGCGTCAGTTCGTCTTATCGACGCTGGGGACGGGTTCAAAACACCCAGAGGATACCCGGCGCAGTGGCCGCGGAGCGGCTGCTGGCGGAAAACGGAATGAGCGGCGTTCGAATTCAGGGGATCGGCGGACGGCTGACCGACCACTACGATCCACAAAGCAACACCCTGAGCCTATCGGAGGATGTCGCCCGGCAGGCTTCGGTCGCTTCGCTGGCAATCGTCGCCCATGAGATCGGGCATGCGCAGCAGGACGCCCAGGGCAGCCTGCTGATGAAAGCCCGCAGCGGACTTGTCCCGGCGGTGAATTTTGGTTCGTCGCTTGGCCCGATCCTGTTCATCATCGGCTATTTTTTGCAGTTTTCGACGCTGATGTGGCTCGGTGTCGCCTTTTTCTCGATGGCGTTTGTGTTTGCGCTGCTCACCCTGCCGCTGGAACTCAATGCTTCCGCCAGAGCCATGCGGATGCTCAAATCGAGCGGCCTGCTCGAAGAAGGGCAGGAGATGCACGGCGCTCGCTCGGTTTTGAACGCCGCTGCCCTGACCTATGTCGCTGCACTGCTGACAGCTTTGACGCAGCTCCTGTACTATATGACGCTCGCCTCCGGAAGACGCCGCCGCCGCTAGCAGACCGGTTGACTTTGTAACCGGGCTGGGCCATACTCCTACCGGCACAGGGCTGGAAATACTGAAATACAGCCAGGTGATGTAAAATAGAGCCACGCAGGATATTATGGCAGCATCAGGCGACCGTCTATTCCTGACCGAAACGTTTTTCCGGGTCCGTTTTGCCGAAACGGACATGATGGGGATCGTCCACCATGCCATCTATGTCGTGTATCTGGAAGAGGGCCGCAGCAGCCTGGGACGTGAACAGGGCATACCCTATGCCGAACTGGAACGTATGGGGTATTCATTGGCCGTCAGCGACCTTCAGATACGTTATTATGAACCGGCCCGTTATGATGATCTGATTTCGGTATCAAGCTGGATCGAGCAGGTTCGCAGCCGGGGGATGACTTTCGGTTACGAGATTGTCAACGCCGAAACAAGGCGGCGGCTGGTCACCGCCCGAACGAAACACATTTGCGTTGACCATGCCGGAGCAGTATGCCGACTGCCGTACGAATGGATCGCCCCGGTAACATCGCAGCCGCCAGCCGGTTGGGGAGAATAGACTGATATGGCCGAGAATCCAATCCTCAATGATCGATACCGCCTGATTGAACAGATCGGATCGGGGGGGATGGCCGTTCTATATAAGGCCCAGGACCTCGACCTGGAACGCACCGTCGCGGTGAAGGTTCTGCGGCCCAGTCTCGTCGGCGACCCCGAATTTCTCATTCGCTTCCGGCGGGAAGCACGGGCGGCGGCCAATCTATCACACCCGAATATCGTCACCGTCCACGATGTCGGGCAGGACGGCCCAAAGACCCACTACATCGTGATGGAGTACGTCCCAGGGCAAAACCTGAAGCAGTTGATCAGGGCCAAAGGCGCATTCGAAGTTGATGCTTCGCTGGCGGTCATCGTCGAAGTGTGCAAGGGGGTAGGCTACGCCCACCGCGCGGGGCTGGTTCACTGTGATGTCAAGCCGCAGAACATCCTCGTCACGCCCGACAACAGCATCAAGGTGGTGGACTTCGGTATCGCCAGGGCATTGGTCGGCGCACAGGCCGAAGAAGTCGACGACATGATATGGGGCAGCCCGCACTACTTCTCCCCGGAGCAGGCCGTCGGCGATCCGCCAACCCCCGCCTCCGACGTTTATTCAATCGGCGTCGTGCTGTTCGAAATGCTGACCGGGAAGCTCCCGTTCACCGGGTCAGATTACCGTGAACTGGCGATGGCCCACCTGCGGCAGGAACCGCCATCCATACTCGATATCAACTCGATGCTGCCTGCGGAACTCGACCGTATCATCCGCAAAGTTTTGTCCAAGGAACCGGCAGCCCGCTATCGCACCGCTGACCAGATGGGGCGCATTCTCAAGAAATACCTCGACGAGGGCCAGCAGACGACCAGTTCATTCATTGTCAGGCCGTCTATTCCGCAGGGGCAGCAGGCGGCCCCCGCGCCACAGAGATCGCAGCACAGGGAAGAACGGCCTTCCAGCCGCCCGCCTGGATTGACACAAGAGCCAGTAGGTCAGGCAACCGTTCCAACCTTACCCCCAATAGAACCTCAATATACACCCATTCCTACGCCATCTCGTGCACCTCGTCCCGCGCCATATACACCGGCGCCTCCCGGTGGCTATCCCCAACCCGAACCGGAAGAAGTCCCAGAGTTTGACATCTACGGGATTATGCTTGGCGTACTGGCAGCTATCGCCGTGCTGGGGCTGATCCCGTTGTGGATCACCGTCTATATGACCCTGACACGTTAGCCGTACATTGTTGGGGTGTACCCGATCTGGTATAATCGGCATACAGAAATGGGTATCCATCGTGGTTGTCTGGATTGGGTTGTGACGGAAAATGACAGAAGAGATTTGGCGCTGTATGCCCATCGGTGTGCAAGCGCGATTTGTTTTTAAGGAGTGTGTAGTGTGAATTCAACCCGCTTCCGGCATGGCTTTGTCTACCTGCTTATCATCATCGCTATCGCGGTTATTATTCTTGGATTCTTCGCCCGGCAGGAGAACCCCGACGAGTGGCCCATCAGTAAAGTCGCCGAAGCCGCACGAGAAGAGCGCATCGAAAAAATCGTGGTCGATGACGCTGACCTGATGGATATCTCCCTGACGGATGGGAGCCGGGCCGTATCGCACAAAGCGCCCGATAGTTCGGCATACGAGCAGTTAGAAATACTTGGCGTTTCTCGTGACCAGCTTGGGGAGATCGAATGGGTCAACCAGAAAGCCTCGGACTGGCAGGCGCTCCTCCCATTTTTGTTCTACGGAGTGCTGGTGCTGGTCGTGTTGGGGGGTATCTACTTCATGCTCCGGCAGGCGCAGGGCAGCAATAACCAGGCGCTGTCGTTTGGCAAGAGCCGGGCACGAATGTTCACCGGTGACCAGCCTTCCGTCACCTTCGATGATGTCGCCGGGTGCGACGAGGCCAAAGAAGAGCTTGGCGAAGTCGTCGAGTTCCTGAGCGAACCGGCCAAGTTCATCCAGCTTGGCGCGCGAATCCCGAAGGGTGTGCTGCTGGTCGGCGCACCGGGAACCGGCAAAACGCTGCTGGCGAAAGCAGTCAGCGGCGAAGCGGGTGTCCCCTTCTTCTCGATTTCCGGCTCCGAGTTCGTCGAAATGTTTGTCGGCGTGGGTGCCAGCCGTGTGCGCGATCTGTTCGAACAGGCCAAGCGGCACAGCCCGTGCATTGTCTTTGTCGACGAGATCGACGCTGTTGGACGCCATCGAGGGGCCGGGCTTGGCGGATCGCACGACGAGCGCGAACAGACCTTGAACCAGATACTGGTCGAGATGGACGGGTTCGACACCGACACGAACGTGATCATCCTTGCGGCGACCAACCGCCCCGATATCCTCGACCCGGCGCTGCTGCGTCCCGGTCGTTTTGACCGGCGGGTCGTGCTTGACCGTCCCGACGTGCGGGGCCGTGAAGACATTCTCAAGGTGCATGTACGCGGAAAACCGCTCGCTTCTGATGTCGATCTTTCGGTTCTGGCGCGCGCCACCCCCGGTTTTGTCGGGGCCGACATCGAAAATATGGTGAACGAAAGCGCGATCCTCGCTGCCCGCCGTAACAAGAAGACGATCAGCATGGATGAAATGCAGGAGTCCATCGAACGGGTGGTGATGGGGCCAGAACGCCGAAGCCGCCTGATGAGCGAACAGGAGAAACGGCTGACAGCCTATCATGAGGCCGGTCACGCAGTAGTAGGCCATGTACTGGAACACTGCGAACCGGTATTGAAGGTTACCATCATTCCGCGTGGCCGTGCCGGTGGTTATACGATGATGCTGGGGGAGGACGAATGGTATATCCCCCGTTCGAAAATCGTGGACGAGATCGCGATGGCTCTCGGCGGGCGGGTGGCCGAAGAGATCGTGTTCGATGAGATTACCACCGGGGCACTCAGCGACCTGGAGATGGTTACCAAGCGCGCCCGCAATATGGTCACCCGGTACGGCATGAGCGAACTGCTGGGGCCGATGATCTACGGGCAGAAGGAAGAACTGGTCTTCCTGGGGCGGGAGATCGGCGAACAGCGTGACTACAGCGAAGCGGTGGCCGAGGAGATCGATGGGGAAGTCCGGCGCATTGTCAATGAGGCCCACGAAAGGGCACGCACGCTTTTAATCGAGAACCGTGACAAGCTCGACCTGATCGCAGAGACCCTGCTGGAAGTCGAGACGCTGGACCGCGCTCAGTTTGTCCGATTGATGGATGGCGAAACAGAAGACGAGGAAAAATCAGACGACACGCCCCCCACTGCGGCAAAAACCAAACGCAAGGCGAATAAATCGGGCGAAGAAGATGCCCCGTCATCGCTGGACATGCCGCCCGCACCGGCTCCTGCCTGATAGCACAGTTTCGTAAATCGAACCGGGTTGTTCGCCAACAGCCCGGTTTTTCTTTTTCTACCCGCCTTCTTGCTCCAGTCGAACCAGTTCACGCCGCAGGACTTTACCGACCGGCGTCTTGGGCAGCTTTTCGACAAATTCCACCACTCGCGGAATTTCATAGGGAGCCAGGTACGCCCGGCAGTGTTCGATCAGCGCGTCGGCAGTTGCCTCCCGGCCAGGAGCCAGCATCACCCAGACTTTGGGAATCTCTTCTCCGGGGGCGTCAGGGCCGGGAATCCCGGCGGCGGCGGCTTCGGCGACGGCTTCGTGAGCCATCAGCGCTTTCTCGATGATATTCGGGTAAACATTGAACCCGCCGACAATGATCATATCCTTTTTCCGGTCGACGATGGTGAAATACCCCTCATCGTCCATCCGGGCGATATCACCGGTATAGAGCCAGCCGTCGCGCAGAACATTGGCCGTTTCGCCGGGCATGTTGTGATAGCCCGACATCATCGCCGGGCCGCGCAGGATCAACTCACCCGGCTCACCGACCGGCACATCGGTTTTACCATCATCCAGGCTGACGATCCGGCACTCGACATCGGGCAGCGGCAGGCCAATCGTTCCTTCTTTGTTCTGGCCCTTGAGCGGATTGATGTGGGTCGCGGTGGGCGTTTCGCTCATCCCGAAGCCCTCAAGGATCGGGCAGCCGGAGAGCGATTCGAACCGCCGCTTGATCTCCGGAGCCAGCGGCGCAGATCCGCTGATACAGACTCGCAGCGATCCCAGGTCGACCCGCCCGGAGACAACATCGTCATGGCGGCTGAGTGCATTGTAGAGCGATGGCACCCCCATGAAGATCGTCGGGCGGAAAGCGGTTATATGGGCGAGAATGTTATCCATGTCACGCGCATCGGGTATCAAGATGACCGGCGCGCCGATTGACGCCGCATAAGACATCACGGCGACCATCCCAAAGATATGGTACAGCGGGATGACGGCGAGAAAAGAATCGGGCGGCAGCATCGGATCGGGATCGGTAAGCCAGGTGCTGAACTGCAAGGCGTTCGCTGCCAGTGCAGAATGCGGTCCGCAGGCGGCCTTTGGAACGCCGGTTGTGCCGCCCGTATATTGAAAGATCGCAGTATCGACCGCCGGATCAATCGCAACCGCCGGGCGGGGTTCGCCTGCATTCGCTTCGAGGAGCGGCTGAAGCCGGTGATCGCCCGGCACGAGCCTCAAGCCGGGCGCTCGATCACTGTCTTTGGCGGGAAAGTATTCATCCAGATTCGAAACGATGACCCGTTCGACAGTTGTCTGATCGCGGATCGCATTGATCGAATCGTAGAAACGCGCCATAGTAATCAGGACTCTGGCCCCGCTGTCGGTTAACTGGTCGGCTTTTCTTTGCGGGGGAAAATGCGGGTTGATCGCGGCCACGATCCCCCCGGCTTTTAGAACACCGAAAAACGCGATGACGAACTGGGGGGCATTGACAAAATCGACGCCTACCCGGTCGCCTTTTTCGATGCCCATCTTTACGAGGGCCGCCGCGAGGCGATCACTGAGATCACCGATTTCTCGGTAGGTGATCACCTGTGAATCCAGCGAGTTCCGGGGGTTTCTGGATGCCGTAATGCAGGCCGGTGCATTCGGATAGGCTTCGACGGCCCGGTCGAGCAGGCCAGACACGGGTATGGCGGGATATGGTTTTAGAGATTCCGGCACATGGCTGTCATAATATCGAAGCCAGGGTTTGTCAGCATAGTCTGTCATTGTCAATCCCTGAGGATGTATTCAGACGGATTCGCAGGCAGAGTATAGTGAAATCCGGGCATATTCACGAGTCTTGAGCCGCTACATCCATACGATTCCCATGCTCACCCTGTGGGTACTGTGACTGTATCGCCAGGATTGGTTAAAATACCAGGGTCAAAGACTAGATTAGGAGTGCCGGTCAATGGACACAACCCAAACCGCGAAGATGGTCGCCTGGCTGGACGAAGAACGCCGCAAGGACAAGGCCACAATCAGCAAACTCGAAGAGCGCTCTGCATCGCAGACGGCGGTCATCGAAGACCAGGCCAGGCGGATACAGGAATTGGAAAAGGACATCACGGGCCTGCGCGCCAGCCTGGTATCGTCGAGCCTGTTCGACGATACCGTCGACCGCCTGCGCAACGAACTGAACGCTTCCCTGGAACAGGCGCTGGATCGGCGCAGCACCATCGACCAGGAGGTCAAAAAACTCCGCGAGTTGGAGCGCGAATCGATCACCAAAACGGTGGAGGAACTGCGGGTAGAGATGGCTACTCGTATCGACCGGGCCATGCAGCCCCGCCGCACCGAGGAAGAACGGTTGGGCCGTGTCGCCGCCGAACTCCAGACCTACGCCGACAACCTCGGCAAGAGCTTCGAAGAATTCGAGCGAACCCTGAACTTCCTCGAAGAGCAGCGTCGCCAGGACAGCCGCCGCATTTCCGACATCAGCGGCGAACTGGCCGATCTCGGTAAACGGAACGAAGCCCAACAGTCAAAGCTCGAATTGTTGGAAGAACTGAGCCGCCGCAACGAGCGCAACAACGTCGAGATGGTCAACAGCCTGGAGGATTTCAAACAGCAGCGTCTGGCATGGAACGAACAGCAGGCGCTCGCCGAACAGCAGCGCGAGCGAAACATGACCGAAATAACCCGACGGATGGACTCGTTCGCAGAGGAGATGTCCGGTTACGGCAGGCAGTTCGAGAACTGGTCTGAGACTTATCGCGGAATGAAACAGCACCTCGATGATTTCGACCGGCTGGTTGATCGCGTGGAAAGACGCCTGAACGAGTTAGGCGAGGTGCAGCGCCTCTCCGAGGAGCGGTTCCGCAAAGAGTGGGAGGAATTCCTGGGAGAAGATCAGAAACGCTGGCGGCAGTTTACCCTGACCAACGACGAAGCCTGGCGGGGAAACGAGAAAGCAGTCGGCGATTTGCAGGTCGGTGTCACCCAGTTGAAAGAGAACGTCAACCAGCAGATAGAGTTCACCAGAACGATGATGCGCGCGACAAGAGAGATGATGATCCTGTTTTCCGACCAGTTCCAGTTGTTCCAGGAGAAAGCCGAGGAGGGCCAGAGTACGTTCTCGGAATTAAAGTGAGGCCGTTGCACTGCCTGCACGAAAGCAGCCGGCGCATGCTGGCATGCTGGCAGACAGTCGCTTAAAAGATGATCCGCCCCAGGGCAATGGTCATCATAACACAGATAAAAAAGAATACGGCTATTGCCAGCAGAACCACTGCCCAGAGGACAGCAGGCATTTCCCTGTCCGTTTGACGCCGCCTTCCCAGAGTGAGGCGCGGCAGGCGGTGCTGGCCTAACCCTTCGGGGGGTTGTTCTGAATAACGCTGGAGCGCCGCCCTGCGATAGTAGTGGGCGGCCCGACCGTATTTTTGAGGGGTATATTTGCGCCTGCTGCTCATCTGACCGATCTGTGACCTATAGCTGCCAATGTCAGTTATAGATTATAACCGTTTTGTGACACCGATCGTCACGAATCAACAGGCCCCTCTACAAAGAGGGGCCTGTACGGTAGGGCGACAAATTATTAGTTAGTAGGGCATCTCGCCACCGGGCATTGCCGGGGGATTCTCCTCTGGGAGATCGGTGATCAAGGCTTCGGTGGTCAGGATCATGGCAGCGATGCTGGCCGCATTCTCCAGCGCGCCGCGCGTCACCTTGGCCGGGTCGATAATCCCAGCTTCGATCATGTCGACGAACTCGGAAGTCATGACATCATAGCCAATTTTGTCGTTATTCGACTCGGCCTGGTAGCGGCGGACCGTATCGATGATGACAGCCCCGTCTTTCCCGGCATTGGCCGATATCTTGCGCATCGGGGCTTCGAGGGCGGTGCGAATGATGGCCACGCCAGTCTGTTCGTCGGCGTAGTCCATCTGGAGATTATCCAGAGAAGCGATGGAGTTGATCAGCGCAACACCACCACCGGGGACGATGCCTTCTTCAACTGCGGCGCGTGTCGCGCTCAAGGCATCTTCGACGCGGTGCTTCTTTTCTTTCAGTTCCACTTCGGTAGCAGCGCCGACCCGGATAATGGCAACGCCACCGGCTAACTTAGCAAGACGCTCCTGGAGCTTCTCGCGGTCGTAGTCCGAGGTGGTCTTCTCGATAGCAACTTTAATTTCCTCAATGCGTCCGTGGATCGCGGCTTCATCGCCCGCGCCGCCGATGATGGTTGTATCGGACTTGGTCGAGACGATCTTTTCGCAGGTTCCCAGGTCTTCGAGGGTGGCGGTATCGAGTTTACGGCCAACTTCTTCGGAGATCACTTCGGCACCGGTCAGAATGGCGAGGTCGCGAAGCATTTCTTTGCGGCGGTCGCCAAAGCCAGGGGCCTTAATTGCAAGCACATTCAACATCCCGCGCAGTTTGTTAAGAACCAGGGTTGCCAGTGCTTCGCCGTCGACGTCTTCGGCAATGATGACCAGTTCGCGCTTACCGCGATTGAGTAGTTTTTCCAGGATGGGCATCAGGTCGGCGGCAGCCGAAATCTTCTTCTCGTAGATCAGCACGCTGGGTTCTTCGATGATCGCTTCCATCGATTCGGGGCTGGTTACGAAGTAGGCACTGATGTAGCCACGGTCAAACTGCATACCTTCGACGTACTCGGTCTCGAATTCGAGGCCCTTGCTCTCTTCGACGGTAATGACGCCATCTTTACCGACCTTCCACATGACTTCGGCGATCAACTCGCCGATTTCACGATCCTGGGCAGAGATGCTGGCAACGCTGGCGATCTCTTCCTGGGTATCAATATCGACCGCCTGGGTCAGAATCGCCCCGGTAACAACATCGGTGGCGGCCTCGATGCCACGCTTCAACAGCATGGGATTCGCGCCAGCAGCGACGTTCTTCAGACCCTCGTTGACAATTGCCTGGGCCAACACAATGCTGGTGGTGGTGCCGTCACCAGCGATGTCGTTGGTCTTGGTTGCCGCTTCTTTGAGAAGCTGCGCACCCATATTCTCATAGGGGTCTTCAAGCTCGACCTCTTTGGCAACGGTCACGCCATCATGGGTGATGGTCGGCGCGCCGTATTTCTTATCGAGTGCAACATTACGTCCCTTGGGGCCAAGCGTGGTGATGACGGCATTCGCCAGGGTGTCAACGCCGCGCTTTAGCTTCCTGCGGGCATCCTCAGAAAAGGCTAACTGCTTGGGCATAGGTTTACTAACCTCCGTAGGAAAATCTATCAGTTTTAGCTGATTGGCTTATTATTTACTCAACGATAGCCAGAACGTCGCTCTCTTTCAGGATGAGCAACTTCTTGCCTTCGATCTTGACTTCTGTACCACCGTACTTGGCGTAAAGAACAATCTGGCCGACTTCAATGTCCATCGGAATACGCTTGCCATCGTCATCTTTACGGCCCAGTCCAACGGCCAGTACTTCACCCTGCTGCGGTTTTTCCTTTGCCGTATCAGGGAGAACAAGCTGCCCGTCCGCAAAGGTTTCCTGAGCTTCAATGGGTTCAACAACTACACGATCCCCTAGTGGTCGCAGTTGAAGTGCCATAGGTCGATGCCTCCTTATAAAATCCCTTCATTATCGTATTACTGAAGATTAGCACTCCTTAGATGTGAGTGCTAAAAACGCTGGTAGTATACGCTTCTACCGGGGGGATGTCAAGGGGAGGGAGTGCGTCGATTAGAGTTTCTTATACAAATTTAACGATTGCCGATTTCGGCCCCAGGCGGCCATCACAGGTAGGACTGTCGATTGGCATCTTCATCTGGTTCCGGCTCCGAACTGCCAAGCTGTTCGAAGTTACCGGCATCGGGCAGCAGGGAGCGTAGATCAAACTGCTCGTCGATGGCCGTTTCGTCTTCCTGGGGAAGCAGGCCCTCGATAGCAGCGAGCAGTTCCTGGGCCTGCTCGACGCCCGGCACTTTCATCCCGGAAAGCGTGTCGACTGCTTGCTCGGCAAAGGCCCAGGCCTGCTCATAGAGAGTCATTGAGAAATAGAGATCCGCTAGGTTCAGCCAGAGGATGCCCAGGTGGTAAGGACTGGCATCTTTCTCGTAGACTTCCTGCGCCTCCAGCATCAAGGCTTCGGCCCGATCATAACTTCCCTGCTGCTTGAACAGGATCGCCTGGTGACTCTTGACCGTCGCCAGCCCCATTTCGTCACCCAGCACGTCGAACAGATTCGCGGCGCGCTGGTAATCTTCGTTGGACAGTCCCCAGTCCCCCCTGTCGTGCCGGATCGCGGCACGCTGGGCCAGACAGTGAGCTTCGAGACGTATG
Source organism: Anaerolineae bacterium (assembly GCA_034430335.1). GTDB lineage: Bacteria > Chloroflexota > Anaerolineae > Aggregatilineales > UBA3940 > JAFGOY01. The sequence continues at coordinate 25,758 of DAOUES010000408.1, forward strand.
TCTTTTTTTTGCTGCGCCTTCGTGATTGCCTGGTCGATGGCGGTCAGCGCTTCGGTAGTCTGTCCGATTGCCTTGTGCGCTTGCGACAGGTTGAACAGCGTGATGGCTAAATCTTCCTGGGCGTCGGTCATCGTTTCGAACGTTCGCAAACTGCGGCGGTACGTTTTGATCGCCGCTTGGTGTTTCTCGTGCAGCATGGTGATACTTGCCAGGTTATTGAGCGCGCGGGCGGTTCCTACCTCGTCGTTGATCTGCTGGAAAAGGTTCTGGGCATCTTCGTAGGCCCGGCGCGCATTGTCCAGTTCGCCACGATCAAACAGCCAGTGGCCGAGCAGCACCAGCCTCTCGGCACCGGTGCGCCGGTCGCCGCGCTTGGCGGCAATCGCCGACCAGTGGCGAAAAGCATCGAGGGTTGTGGTTGTATCACCGGCGGCGCGCGAAATGGCAACTTCCAGCGTCACCGCGTCCTCGTAGTCAGAGTCGAGCGCCAGTGCAGAGGAAACAGCTGCCAACGCCAGTTCGTGCTGATTCCTGTGCCAGGCGGCCTGGGCCAGCGCCAACTGACGGAACGCCTCGAATGCCGACGGGCGCTTTGTCTGTTTGACGCGCTGGCGCAGCGCGTCGTCAATCGGGACGTTCAGCCGTTCGAGCAGGGCCAGGGAGATGCGCTCTACGAAGCGGTTGAACCCGGCCAGCGGCGTCGAGGCTTCCAGGGGCGCAGACGTGCTGTCGGGGCCATCGACCACCAGCCGCACGCCAAGCATCTTGGCGTCCTGATCCAGGATATATCGCCCGTGAACCAGGGCTTGCAGCTTGAAATGGGTGCGTATCGCCTGGACTGCGTCGGGGGGCAGCGGTAGTGTCAGCTTGCGAGCGCTGATCAATCCTGCGACCACATTGTAATCAATCGTCGTCAAACCGGCGGCAGATAGATGCTCGATGAACAATTTACTGAGCAGCGCGCCCAGCCAGTTTGCTTCGTCGGTTTGCCGGTTGCCCACCAGTGGAGCAATCGCAACTGCCTGACCGATCCGGGTTTGCTGCGCCATAGGTCTCCCTTACCCTGTCGAATATCGCCTGTCAGATTGTGCCCCAAATCCGGTGCGGATGCCAGTCGATAGTTTCTGCGCCGTGCTGTTTTTGGCTAAAATCGGCGCGGTAGTTAAACTACTTCCCGATACCAACCATGTACAGGATCGGTTATGGCAAACGGACACAGTCCTGTTTCTCCGAACAAATCTACGGGCAGGCATTTTTACCTGCTTCTGGCGCTGCTGGTACTGCTCGGCGGGGCGGCGATTCGTATCGTGCGGCTGGACGACATGCCCCTCTACCTTGACGAAGCCACCCATGTAATGAGGGCGGAACGGGCAGTCACACAGGGCGAGCTTTATGGCGGGATCATCGACGACAAGGCCCTTTACCCGATGGTGCTGGCGATCTTCAAACCGCTGGGGCCAGAAGGACCATTCCTGGGCCGGATGATATCGGTGCTGGCGGGAGTAATCGGCATTGCTGCCTGCATCGCACTGGGCAGGTCACTCGACAACGCCCGCGCGGGGCTGCTGGCGGGGGTGATCTGCGCCGTACTGCCGGGGGCCGTGTTCCACGACCGGCAGGCGCTGGTCGATCCGCTGAAAGCCGCCTTCACCACCCTGAGTGTTTTGCTGACCGTCTGGATGGTCAAAAAGCCCCGCCTCTGGCAGGGGGTTCTACTGGGCGTGGTGCTGGCAGGGGGCTACCTGACCAAAGTATCGTCGCTGCTCTTCTTTGCGCTCCCCCTGATCAGCATCCCAATGCTCTCCCGCTCAAAAAGCAAGACATGGCAGGCGCTGGCAGTCGGTGTCGGGGCGATTGCATTGGGCGCGTTGATTTCATACGAGGTCTACCAGATGGCCGCGCGTGATGGTTTCACGACGCTTCAGGAGCACACCTCCGTCACCCGCATCCGTCTCTTGACTCTGGGCGAGGAGGAGACCCAGGCCGACATCAACCGTGACCTGATCAATATGGCCGATCTCACCAGGGCGTATATCGGATGGCCGATTCTTGGATTGTCGGCGCTTTCACTGGCCTGGATCGTGATCGACAAGAGACGGTGGGAACTGCTCTACATATGGGTGCCTGCCGGGGTGTTCACGCTCGGCCTGCTGCTGATCAAGACCGATCTCTGGACGCTGCCCGCCCGCTATTTCACGTCGTCGTTCGCCCCACTGAGCGTCCTGGCGGCGATCTCTTTGGACATCGGGATCGAACTGATCAGGGATTGGCAGCCCCGACTCGCGCCCTGGGCGCTTGGCCTGCTGGCGGGCTTCGTAGTGATCCCTTTGCTGGGCACTGATTGGGCAATTATCCGCGATATCGACACCGCCCCGCTTGCCAAAGGAGATCGCAATCTATACGTCGTCGGGCTGACCGCCGGGCACGCCTACAAAGAGGCCGCCGAAGACCTGCTCGCCATCTGGGAAGCCGGTGACGGGCGGCCACTCGATACGATGACCTACAAGGGCTTCTACTGGCAGACGACCGTCCACCTGGGGCCGCGCGTTGGCGAACACGTGCAGATGAGGCCGGGCAACGAATCCCAATACCTGATGCTGGCCGACTGGCTTGTCCGCAATGAGATGGTCTATTTCATCGAGACGAACTACAGCAGGCAGGCCATGCCTGCCTCGGTGCATGGAGCAGTGATCGAGTTCGTAAAGCAGTACCGGCACGAAAATGTCACGCTGAACCTCTACCGCGTGGTCGGTGTCACGGGGAAGACGGCGGAGGTCGTCTACCAGAAGCGCCTGCCGCCCGGCGACATGCTCGAAACGGCTTATGCCAGCCTCCAGGCCGATCTATCGACAGCCGGTACGGAAACAGCCGTCGTGGTTTTCCCCGGCAGCCAGGCCGGAATCGTCGAAGCGGAAGGCAGCAGCAGGGTACTACCGCTGACCCTCGATGCATGGCCGCCCGCTCCGGAAGAAGCGACAGACGCCCTGGCCGATCTCACAGCAGTCGACAAGCAGGTGATCGAGTTCGTCGAAGTTGCCGGTTACCAGACCGACCCCAATCAGGCGATCATGCAGGCGGCCCAGGCGCTTTTCTATCACGTTAGCCAGACCTGGTACGGGGATCAGGTCACGCGGACGACCTATGTCGCCGGGCCGGTTGCGCCGGATTGGGACGATGCCGGTTATCGCTGGGAGGATGCCATTGACCTGGCGCAGGTAGCCATCATCGAACCCGTCGCCGAGGCGGGCGGCTGGGTGCGCATCGCCTACACCTGGCGCACCGACACGCCTGTCCGGGATTCGTTCAGCGTTTTTACCCACATCGTCGACGCAGAGGGGAATATCGCCGCCCAACACGACGGCGTGCCTGGCGGCGGCCTGTACCCGATGACCATCTGGCAGCCCGGCGAACCGGTCGTCGACCGGGTGGCTGTGCAGCTTCCCGCCGATTTAGCGCCGGGCGATTACACCGTCAACGTGGGGATTTATTCCCCGGACAGCGGCCTTCGCCTGCGGGTGACGGGGGGCAGCACCGGCGGTCCGGACTATGTCACCATCGGGCAGATCCGCGTGCGGTAGGCGACCGATCAGGTGATTTCGACCAGGGAGCCGTCGGGCGTCTTGGTGACCTCGATGTGAGCCGGGAACGCTTCTCGCAGCTCCTCGATGTGGGTGATCACGAGGATCAGGGCGAAGTCGTCCTTGATCGCGTTGATCGCCTGAACCAGCCGCTCGCGCCCCTGGGTGTCCTGCGTGCCAAAACCCTCGTCGAGGATCAGCGTCCTGAGTTGCGCCCCGGCCCGCCGGGCCAGCAGCCGCGACAGGGCCAGCCGGATGGCGAAGTTGACCCGGAACGCCTCACCGCCGCTGAAGGTATCGTAATCGCGGGTGCCCAACTCGTCGGCGATCCTGATGTCGAGCGTTTCTTTCGTTCCCCCGGTTACCTTCTCACGCTGCGTTTCGAAGCGGATATGCATCCGTCCGTCGGTCATCCGGGCCAGGATGTCGTTGGCCTCGACCTCGATCTCCGGGATGGCGGCGTCGATCAACATGGCCGGGATGCCGTCCTTCCCGAAAGCGATCCGCAGTTCCTCGTAGATGCCGTATTCTTCGGCGGACTGGTCACGGTCTTCGTGCAGCTTCTCGCGCTTGATGCGGAGTTGTTCGAGTGAGTGCAGTTTCTGCATAGCGAATCCAACCCGGGTATCGGCACGGCTCTTTTGGTCGCGCAGTTGGTCGAGCTGCGGTTCCCAGGGCTGCAACTCCTCGATCTGCTGCACCAACGTCTCGAACTCGGCGGCCAGGCCGTCCAGTTCGTCCTGATCCTGCCCGATCCGCTCGTCGATTGAGGCGATCTGTTCTTCCAGCCGCGCCAGCCGTTCCCCGGTATCCGGGAAATTCTTCCGCACATGGTCGAGATCGGCCTTGTACTGCTCGAAGGGCTGGTTCTCGGTCGCCGCTGCCTGCGCCTGCCGGTGCGCGTCCTGGTCATAGCCGATTTCGGCCAGCCGCGCCTCAAGATCGGCTAACTGTGCCCGCGCCTCGCGCGCGTAGTCTTCTTCCGCGAGCGCCCGGTCGATCTCGGCCAGCCGTGCATCGAGTTGATCCAGTTCGGCCTGTTCGCTCTCGATCTGGTTGATCTGCTCGGCAAGCTGCACAACCTGATTCTGCCGGGGCTTCAAGTTGCGTAGTTCGGTAGCGGCCCTGTCGAAGTCTTTGAGCAGTTCGTCGATCTGCGCTGCTGTCTCGGCAGCCTGCGCTTCTTTCCCCTGAAGTTCCTGTTCCTTTTCGCCGCGTTCCCGGACAAGACGGGCGAGCAGGGCGACACGGTGTTCTTCACTGAGCGGCTGGCGGCACAACGGGCAGTCGGCATCCTCGGCCCCGTCGATCTGGGCATACTGGCCACCGAGATGATCCAACTCGTTTTGCAGGCTCTCGCGGGCGGCGTCCAGTTCGGCTTTGAGCACCCGCAGCCTGGAAATCTGCTCGCCGGTTTGATCCTGTTCGGCTTTTCTTGTCTCCAACGCCGCGACGATGTCCTGCGCCTCTTTGAGCGTCTCCCGTTTGCCCTCGACAGGGGAGATTCGATCATCCAGTTCCACCCGCTGGCGGGTCAGCGTTCGCTGCTCGGCTTGAAGGCCGCTGCGCGCCGAGGCGATATCCTGCTGGAAGGCGTTGAACTGCTCGCGAAGATCACTTTGCTCCTGGAGACGTTCGCCGAACTCACGCTCCAACTGCCGGGCCTCTTGAAGAAGCCGGTAGCCTTCCTCGATGTTGTCTGCTTCGGCCAGGGTTTCCTCGTATTCGGCCAACCGCCCCCGGATCGTTTCGGCCTCCGCGTTCAATCGATCCAGGTCGCCCAGGTCGCGGGAGATGCGGTTTTGCAGATCGTCCCGGCGCAAGGCGACGGCCTCGTAACGCCGCCGGGTTTCCTCCAGTTCCTGCACATGACCGGCGGCTTCTTCCACCCGCTGCCTGAGATCGTCAAGCGCTGCGTTCGCCTCGCCCAGATCGTTCTGATATTCATCCTCGCGGGAAAGCTCCTCCTGGATGCGTTCCAGTTCGGAGTCGATCTGCAGCCGTTCGAAGTCCAACTGGCGCAGCCTTGTCTTGGCGCGCTCCTCGTAGGTTTCCCAGACATCCAGGCCGAGAATCTCACCGAGGATCGCCTTTCTCTCTCCAGGGGTTTTCTGGGTGAATTCGTCGGCGCGGCCCTGGACGAGAAAAGCGGAATTGATGAACGTGTCATAGTCCAGCCGCAGCAGGCCGGTCAGCCGATCCTGTGTGTCTCGAATGGTGTTCTCCGATATCGACCGCCAGTCGCCGCTATCCTCGACTTCGAAGTCCAGGGCGCTGATTCCCCGCCCCTTTCTCGACCGGTAGCGTGAAACCCGGTATCGGTTGCCGGTCAGTTCAAAGGTCAGCCTGACTCGCA